>CAZGSV010000050.1:0-23686 GCA_964528605.1 uncultured Armatimonadia bacterium | reverse complement strand
GAGTCCAAGATGCCGGGGCGGGTGCGACTGCGCGGCACTCGGGTGCGTGTCGAGGGCGTCATCTTCGACGAGCGCCTGGCAAACTCCGGCGTCGGCCTGCCGCCCTGGATCTGCCGGCGCGTGACCGCCGCGCGTTTGGGTATACTGGCCCGCCCAAGTAACGACCCGCTCCACAACCGCGAGTCGCTAGCAATCTTGCTCACCCAACTGTCCTCGCTCGGGGCCTGGGCGCTGGTGCCCGAGGGCGCCGAGGTGTTGGGCTACGATGACCTCGCCAAAGCGGTCGCTCAGGCCCTCAACAAGGCTGGCATCAAGACCTGCTCCATAGAGTTCGCCAGCCAGTTCGGCGACCAGACGCTGGGGAGGGTGCTCAAGGGGGACCTGCTCCGGCTGCACAGCATCACCACCCAGGAAATGGAGACCATGCGGCCGGCCGAGGCTCGCGACCGCTTTGTCAGAGCGGTGCGCGAGCGCAACGTCAGGGTCTGCTACGCCCGCCTCTTCTGCAGGCCTTCGCAGGGGATCTATTCCCGCAACCTGGCCTACCTGGGCGCCTTGAAGAGCGGCCTGGAGAGCGCAGGCTACAAACTCGGCCTGCCCACGCCCTACCCCGACCTGGGCACGAATCTCGCCCTTGCCGTGCTCATGGCCATCGGCATCTGGTCCGCGGTCGTCCTCATCCTGGGCACGATGCGGCTAGTCTCCTGGCGCCTGACGATGGTGCTTGGCTTGGCGGGGTGGGTGCTGAGCGCAACCGTGCTGGCCGCGCAACCGCTCCTGGCTCGCAAACTCCTGGCCCTGCTCTCAGCCGTGGCGTTCCCCACCCTGGCCATGATGGCGATCACTCGCAGCGAGAGCCCCTGGCGCCGCGTCGGTGGCCCCGCCTGGGCGCTCGCGGCTGCCACAGCGGTCTCGCTCTGCGGCGGCCTGACCATTGGCGGCCTGCTCTACAGCAGAACCTTCCTGGTCACCGTGGACCTGTTCTCGGGCGTCAAGGTGGCGCTGGTAACGCCGGTGCTGCTGGTCTTCCTCTGGCTCGTGATGCGCGAGGCCCTTCTGGCGCCGCACGACAATCTCGCCGACGCCGGGCGCGAGTGGCGCCTCTTCGTGGAGCAGCCGTTGCGCGTTAAGCATCTGCTCATAGCCCTGGTGGTAGCAGTGGTGGCCGCGCTCTGGCTGCTCCGTTCCGGCAATGTTTCTGAGGTGGCGACCCTCCCGCTCGAGCGGCCCTTCCGCCTCATCATGGAGCGCGTCTTCGGCTCGCGGCCACGCAGCAAGGAGTTCCTCTTCGGGCACCCCTTACTGCTGCTGGGGCTCTGGCTCTGGGTGCGCGCCGCTCGCGCCAACACCCACACCAACGCAACCGCAGCCGCCAAGGTGCTGCTCCTGCTGGGAACGGTCGGGCAAGTCTCGGTGGTCAACTCCTTCTGCCACCTGCACTCCCCCATCAGCCTCACGCTCCTGCGCGTGCTGCACGGATTGTGGCTGGGCGCGCTCGTCGGCGCGGTCGCGGTCGTCGTCGTGCGCGCCCTCCTCGGTCGAACGCGGGCGCCAGCCACTCCGTCCAGCGCCGTGCCTGGTTGAGTCCCGTCGCCGCGCATTCGCCGGTGTTTTGACACTCCGCGTTGCCCGGCGCACACTGTGGCCACCTGATGGGAATCTAATGCGGGTGCGGGGCCATTGAAGCAAGTCGCGCTGCTCCTACTTCTCCTGCTGCTGCCCATCCTCCTCCATCCCGGATGCCGAGGCGCAACACAAGCAGGGCCAACAACGCCCCTCGTCGGCGGCCCTTCGCCACAGGCCGGCAGCGCGCCTGCGCTCGCGATAGACCTCACTGACATCGCGGCCCTCATCAAGAGCACCCCGCCCACGCGCGAGAGGCTGGAGGCCTACCTCAAGGCCTACCCCGCCTTCGAGAAAGCCGCGGCCGCGCTCCCGCCTCAGGTGGCGCAGGCGCCCCAGGACAAGAACCCCATTGAGCGCTTCGCCGCCGTCGTGGCCTCACCGCCCGCCGGCGCAACGCTCACGCCGGCCGTACAACGGGCCGGAGTCAAGCCCGAGGACTTCTACGCCACTCACGTCATCATGCAGACCTACCTGATCGTCAAAGAAGCCCAGAAGCAGGGCGTCTCCTTCGAGAAGGACGCCGCCCAAACCAAGGCCAAGGTGGAAGCGCTGCGTAAGCAGGTTCAGCAGCGACTGACGGAGGGGAACGTGACCGTCCAGCAGCGCCAACAGTTGAGCCAGGACCTCCAGCAAGGCGAGGCCCTGGAGCGCGAGACCGAAGCGCGCGCGCGCCTGGAACAGGCCGTGCGAACCCTCACCCCCGAGCAGACCAAACTACTCGACGAGTACAGCGAGCGCCTCAAGCAGGCGGCCGCGCCCGCTCCACAGCAGCCGCCCAAGGGCAAGTGAGCACGCTGAGAGAGAAGGCCCAGGGAAGTATGCGCAAGGACCTCTTCGTCCGGGACATCAAGGCCGGCCAGCAGGTTGCCGGTCCCTTCGTGGCCACCAACAAGGCGCTGCGCTCGTTCGCCAGCAAACCCGGCGCCTACCTGGCCCTCGAACTCTCGGACAAAACCGGCAGCGTCAAAGCCCGCATCTGGGAGAGCGCCGAGGTCGCCGCCGCTGAGTTCGACGAAGGCGATGTCGTCGCCGTGCAGGGCCGCGCCGAGGACTACAAGGGCGAGTTGCAGGTTGTCATCACCTCGCTCCGCCGCCTGGACCAGGGTGAGTACTTGCCGACTGACTTCATCCCCGCCACCGACAAGGACGTCAGCGCGCTGCTCGCCGGCCTGCAAGAGCAGGCGCGCTCGATGAAGGACGAGCACCTGCGCCCTTTGGTGCTGGCCTTCCTCGAGGACCACGCCTTCACCGATGAGTTCAAAGTCTGCCCCGCCTCCCGCAGGCTGCACCACTCCCGGCTCGGCGGGCTCATCGAGCACACCGCCTCCGTGACCGAACTGTGCGACCTCGCGGCCTCGCACTTCCCCAACATTGACCGCGACCTGCTCATCGCCGGCGCCATCCTGCACGACATCGGCAAGATCGAGGAATACCACTACGCACTGAGCATCGAAAGAACCACCCAGGGCACCCTCATCGGGCACGTGGTCATTGGCGACGAAATGGTCCGCCAGCGCATCGCCGCGATCCCGGACTTCCCGGAGCAGAAGGCGCTCCTTCTCCGGCACATTCTCGTCAGCCACCACGGGCAACTCGAGTACGGATCGCCCAAGCGCCCCAAGACCCGCGAGGCGATGACCCTGCACGCCCTGGAGAATCTCGACGCCGACCTCGACTACTTCGAGGTCGCTACGGCCGATGCCCGCCGCGAGGGCAAAGAGTTGACCGAGTACGACCGCATCTTCGGCCGCCAGCTCTACGCCGGCTCCCTGGAAGCGGACGGAGATTAGGCGCTGCCCCCTACGCCCAGCCCCCTCGCCGCAGCGGCCTAGTGCCGCCTCTGCCCCTAGACCGGCGCCGGGCCCTCCGGCTGCGCCTTCTCCTCCTCAAAGTACTTGCCCGCGCCCCACACGAAATGATCGAAGGGACCAATGCCATGGCCAACCGGCAGGCCTTGAGCCAGAGCCGCGGTCAGGTACTCCTTCGCCCGCCGGCACGCGTCCACCATCCCCAGCCCCTTCGCCAACTCCGCGGCAATCGCGGCCGACAACGTGCACCCTGTCCCGTGCGTGTTCTTCACGGGCAGCCGCGGGCCCTCAAACTCGTGCAGTCTGCCCTGGTAGTAGAGAATGTCCGCAGCGTCGTCTTCCAAGTGGCCGCCTTTGATCAGCACTGCCTGGGCGCCCAGGTCCGCCAGTCTCACGGCCGCCTCGCGCATCTCCTCGAGACTCACAATCCTCTCCCCCAGCAGCGCCTCGGCCTCGGGCACGTTCGGCGTGACGATGCTCGCCAGCGGGAACAGGTCCTCAACCACCGTCCGCTGCGCCTCGGGTGCCAGCAGAGCATCCCCGGACTTCGCCCGCATGACAGGGTCCACAACTAGGTGCGGCACCGTGCGCGCGCGCAGAAACTCCGCCACCGTCCGGACTATGGCCGCATTCGCAAGCATCCCCGTCTTCGCCGCCGCGATCTCGAAGTCCGCGAACAGTGAGTCCAACTGCGCCCACACGGCTTCCGGCGGCAGGTCCCAAGCCCCCTGCACCCCCAGCGTGTTCTGGGCCGTGACCGAGGTTATCGCGCAGACACCGTAGACGCCTGTGGCCGCGAAGGTCTTAAGGTCGGCCTGGATGCCGGCCCCGGCTCCGGAGTCGGAGCCCGCAATCGTCAGCACAACGCGCATGCCTCATGCCTGCCCCTTCCCGCCCCAGCGCTGTAGGTGCGCCTGCACGAATCGCTCCAACACCGTGCGAGCCCGCGGGTCTATCTCCGAGAAGAACACGGCCACCTCATAAAGAGGATGGGGCGGAGAATCGGCACCCGCAGGGATCATAGTGGCGCGCACCACCACGCCCTGAGCTCGCACGTGGCCGTGGGCCTGCCCCGTGGGAGTGCCCAGCGTCAGCCGCACGGCCACCTTCTCAAAGGGCTTGAACTCCTCAGCCACCAGGCAGCGCACGCCGGCCGCACTCAGATCCAGCGCCGTTCCCTCCGCACGGTGCTCCGCCACGCGGATCTCCATCGGAGCCTTCGCATCCACGCGACGGTAGCGCCGCCGCTCGGGCCTCGGAGTGGCAGTCATCCTTTCGGCCCCCCCTACCCCGCTCCGGCGAGGCGGAACACCGCGCCTTCCGCGCCCGCCACCGTCCGCGGAAACACCCGCCTGGCCTCGCACTCGAAAAGGAGAACGCCGTCGTCGCGACGCCACGGGTCATGGTGGAAGAGCACCAGTTGCCCCACCTCGGCTTCTCGCGCCGCCCTCGCCGCCTGCTCCCAAGTCCCGTGGCCCCACCCCTTCTTCTGCGTCTCATACTCGGTGGGCGAGTACTGCGCGTCCGCGATCAGCAGGTCCGCCCCGCGCGCCAGGTCAATCAGCCGTTCCCTTCCGTCCTCGGCCCCGTGCTCACTATCGCTCGCGTACACCACCGCCGCCTGGTCGTGCTCGATCCGGAACCCGAGCACCCCCTGCGGATGTATCAGCGAACGCGCCTCAACGCGAACGTCGCCGACCTCGAAACGCCCCCCCTCGATGTTGGCGAACTCAATCCGCGCCGACAGCGCCTCCATCCGCACCGGGAAGTACGGATTCTCCATCTGGTTGCACAACTGGTCGTCCACCCGCCCCGTCACCGCCGTCGAGCCATACAACGTCACCCGGCTCTCGGGTCGGTGCAACGGGCCAAAGAACGGAAAGCCCTGGATGTGATCCCAGTGGCAGTGGCTGAAAAGCATGTGGAGCGGCTGCTCGCACTCGCCTAGAGAGTCGCCCAGCGCGATCACCCCCGTGCCCGCGTCAATGATGAGAAAGCACTCGGGGCTGCGGACCTCCACGCATGGGGTGTTACCCCCATAGCCCAGCATTTCCCGCCGAGGCACCGGCACCGAACCCCGCACTCCCCATAGTCGGACGTTCAGCATACCGTCTCCCTGCGCCGACACCTACCACAATCCGCGCGCCGCCGGTCGCATCTGGCAACATACGGCTGCCCCCGAGCGACTGTCAAACGCCCGTTGACACGCCACTGCCACCCCACCTATACTGAGTGAGGGTGGCTCTGATTATGAATTTCCTCAAGGTACACGGGCTGGGCAACGACTTCATCCTGGTTGACGGTCTGGCCGACAGCAAGGCGGCGGAGACCGCCGCCGCCAACGCCCCCGCCCTCTGCGACCGGCACTTCGGCATCGGCGCTGACGGCGTCCTCTTGGTGCTGCCGGGCGCCCGCGCCCCCCTCAGAATCCGCATCTTCAACCCCGACGGCTCCGAGGCGGAGATGTGCGGCAACGGCATCCGCTGCTTCGCCCGCTACGCCTACGAGCACGCACTCGCCCGCGAAACCACCTTCCCGGTGGACACCCTCGCCGGCGTGGTCTACCCCACGCTCAACCTCAAGGACGGCAAAGTCGAAAGTGTCAGCGTGGACATGGGCGTGCCCCGCTTCGCCGCCGCTGATATCCCCATCGATTGGCCCAACTCTCCGGTCGTCGAGCAGCCCCTGTCGCTCGGCAATCGGACTGTCCTGGTAACCTGTCTTTCCATGGGCAACCCTCATTGCGTCGTCTACGTTGACGATGTGAAGCGCTTTCCCGTCGCCGAGTTCGGCCCGCAGTTGGAGAACCATCCCGCTTTCCCGAACCGCACCAACGTCGAGTTCGCGCAGGTGTTTAACACCAAGGAAGTGCGCGCCCGAGTGTGGGAGCGCGGCGTCGGCGAAACACTCGCCTGCGGCACCGGCGCCTGCGCCATAACCGTCGCCTCCGCACTCACCAAACGAACCAGCCGAGAGGTCAAGGTGACGCTCCCTGGTGGCAGCCTCCAACTAGCCTGGCGCGAAAACGACCACGTCATAATGACCGGGCCGGCCGAGTACGTCTTCGAGGGAAGGATCGTGCTGTGAGCGACATTGACCTGGATCTGGTGCGCCAAGTGGTGGACATTCTCAATGAGTCCTGCGTGCGGGAAATCTCTATTCGCAAAGGGGACCTGACCATCAGCGCTCGCCGAGGCGACCTCCCCCTGCGCAACGCGGCCCAACCTGCCGCGCCTCAGCCGCCTCCCAGCGCCGAACCGGCGAGCGATGCGGTCACGGCCACCGCGAACTGGGTCGGCCTCTTCCACCGCACGGAAAAAGGCGCCAAGGACCCGCTCGTGGACGTCGGCAGCACCGTGGAGGCCGGCCAGACGTTGGGCTACATCGAATCGGTCAAGCTGTGGAACGAGGTCGCCTCGCCCTGCGCGGGAGTGGTACGGGCGGTCATGGCCGCGGAAGGCCAGCCGGTGGAATACGGCGAGGCGCTGTTCGTGCTGGCGCCCGAGTGAGACGGTCGAGCCGGAAGCCCCCAGAGCCGACCTGTGACGAGAAGCGAGGCGCGGCTCACCATCCCATAGGCGGCAAGACGGCCTCCGGACATCCCGAGGAAGGGAGCGGACGAGCGATGGACAGACGCGCGGGATTCACAGCCATCTCCATGGTCATCAGTCTGGCCATCATCCTGGTCCTCATGTGGATATTCTTCGGTTACGGCACGCGTAGCATGGGCGGCAGGTCCGCCTTGGGCCCGCCCCAGCAGGCCATCGAGCGCGCCAAGGGGGTAGCGTGCCAGAGCAACTTGCGGCAGATACGACAGGCCCTCGAGATGGCGCGCATGTCGGACCCGGGGGAGCGCTTTCCCGACAGCCTCGACAACCTCGGCCTCGGCGCCGACCTCTTGGCGTGCCCAGTCAGCGGTGAGGCCTACGGCTACGAACCCGCGACGGGAAAGGTCTGGTGCAACTATCCCAAGCACAAGGCGTACTGAGTCGCCTACAACCACCAAAAGCCCGCGCAGCCGCAAAGGGCGTCTGTTCCGCAAGATACTCATCGCCAACCGCGGCGAGATTGCGGTCCGCGTCATGCGCACCTGCCGCGAGTTGGGCATCGCCACCGTCGCCGTCTACTCTCAGCCGGACGCGGACAGCCTCCACGTCATGCTCGCCGACGAGAAGGTGTGCATCGGCCCCGCGGCGACGCGCGAGAGTTACCTCAACGTCTCCAACATCATTGCCGCGGCGCTCATGACCGAATGCGATGCCGTGCATCCCGGCGTCGCCTTCCTCGCCGAATCCCCTCACTTCGGCGAGGCCTGCGCCGATTGCGGCCTCACCTTCATCGGCCCGCCCGCGCCCATCATGGAGAAGATGGGCAACAAGGCCGTCGCGCGGCAGACGATGGCGCAAGCGGGCGTCCCCCCGGTCCCCGGCACTGAGGGGCCGCTCCTCAGCGAGCAGCAGGCGTTGCAGTTCGGCCGTCAAGTCGGATACCCGCTGCTGATCAAGGCCACCATGGGCGGCGGCGGCCGTGGCATTCGCCTGGTGCTGGGCGAGGACGAACTGGCCGAATGCCTGCGCCTGGCCCAGAGCGAGGCCAAGGCCGCCTTCGGCGATCCCTCCGTCTATCTCGAGAAGTACGTCGAGGACGCCCGCCACATCGAGTTCCAGGTCCTGGCAGACCAGCACGGCAGCGTCATCCACCTCGGTGAGCGCGACTGCTCCGTCCAGACCCAAGCCCATCAGAAGATGATCGAGGAGTCTCCGGCCGCCAACCTGCCAGCGGGCGTCCGTGAGAAGATGAGCGACATGGTGGTCGCCGCGGTGAAGACGGTCGGCTACCAGAACGCCGGCACCATGGAGTTCCTCCTGGACAAGCAGGGCAACTTCTGGTTCCTGGAGATGAACGCCCGCCTGCAGGTCGAGCACACGGTCACCGAATGCGTCACCGGGCTTGATCTGGTGGAGCAGCAGATACGCGTCGCCGCCGGCGAGCCCCTCCCCTTCCGCCAAGAGGACGTGAAGATCAGCGGCGCCGCCTTGGAGTGCCGCATAGACGCGCGCGACGCCAACAACGGCTTCACCCCCATGAGCGGCCAGATCACGCGCTTCCTGCCGCCCGGCGGCGTCGGCGTCCGCGTGGACACTCACCTCTACACCGGCTATCAGGTGCCCTCGGCCTACGATCCCTTGCTCGTCAAGGTGGTCACCCAAGCGCCCACGCGCGAGAAGGCCCTGCGCCGCATGGAGCGCGCCCTCGGCGAAACCGTCATCGAGGGCATCCCCACCACCCTCCAGTTCCAGCGCGCGGTAATCAACAACGAGTACTTCCGTAACGGCGACGCAACCACCACGTTCCTGCGCCGCCGCATGGGAGTCTAGGCACCTCGCATGCGCAGGCGTGAGGCTCGCAGACAGGCCTTCAACCTCCTCTACGAGATCGAGGTCGGCGATTGGCGGACGGAGGAGGTGGTCGCGCGCTTCCTCGAGCGCCATCGCCCCGACGACCAGGAGGTCGG
This sequence comes from uncultured Armatimonadia bacterium, assembly GCA_964528605.1. Taxonomy (GTDB): domain Bacteria; phylum Armatimonadota; class Zipacnadia; order CAZGSV01; family CAZGSV01; genus CAZGSV01. The sequence continues at coordinate 14,737 of CAZGSV010000050.1, read as the reverse complement.
CTTCGTCGTCGAGATGGTGCGCGGCGTCATGGCCCACCTGCAGGAGATAGACGCCCTCCTAACAGCGCACTCCCCGCAGTGGCCCATCGAGCGCATGCCCTGCACCGACCGCTGCATCCTCCGCATGGCTACTTACGAGGCTCTCTATCGCCCGGATATCCCCCCCGCTGTCTCCATCAACGAGGCCGTGGTGCTGGCCAAGCGTTACGGCACCGAGGACTCCGGCCGGTTCGTCAACGGGGTGCTGGGCGGCATACTGAAGACCCGCGACAGGCAGGCGGACAAGTCCGTCGTCTGAATCCCAAAACCCCGGAGCACAAGCCCATGGCTGCGCACATCATTGATGGGAAGGCCCTCGCCGCACGCTATCTCCAAGAGGCCGCCGAGAGCGCTAAAGGTATGCCGCGAGCACCCATGCTCGCCGCCATTCTCGTCGGTGACGACCCCGCCTCCCAAACCTACGTGCGCATGAAGGAGAAGCGCTTCGCCGAGGCCGGCTTCCAATCGCAGGTCTCCCGCCTGCCCGCCGACGCCACCGAAGAGCAACTTGGCGCCGTCATCCGCGAGGCCAACCAGGCCGCGGACGTGGACGGCATTCTCGTTCAGCAACCGCTCCCCAAGCACCTCTCCTCCGAGCAGTTCCTCTCGCTCGTGGACCCTGCCAAGGACGTGGACGGCTTTCACCCGGTCAACCTCGGCCGCCTGCTGGCTGGCTATGACACGCCTTTCATCCCCTGCACGCCTCTCGGCATCATGCGGCTGCTGGAGTCCGAGGGTGTCGCGCTCGAGGGCAAGCGGGCCGTGGTCGTGGGCCGGAGCAACATCGTCGGCAAGCCGGTCGCACTCCTCCTGCTCCAGCGCCACGCGACCGTCACCATCTGCCACACCCGCAGCAAACCGCTCGGCGATTTCACCCACCAGGCCGACGTCCTCATCGCCGCGGCCGGCCGCGCGCGCCTCATCACCGGCGACATGGTCAAGCCGGGTGCCGTGGTCATCGACGTGGGCATGAACCGCGTGGAGGGCAAGCTCGTGGGCGACGTGGATTTCGACGGCGCCGCGCAGGTGGCCTCGGCCATCGCGCCCGTCCCAGGCGGTGTGGGCCCAATGACCATTGCCATGCTGCTGCACAACACCCTCGTTTCCGCGCAAAGGAGGCTAGGGTGCAGCTAGAGGCGCCGGCGCTCACCGTCACTCAGGTCACGCGCCACATCAAAGCCCTTCTGGAGGCCGACGACGTCCTGCAAGAGGTGCTCGTCCGCGGCGAGATAGCCAACTTCAAGCGCCACTCCAGCGGCCACCTCTACTTCTCCCTCCGCGACGAGAGCAGCCAGATACCTTGCGTCATGTTTGCCGGCCCGGCCCGCTTCCTCGCCTTCGCGCCCGAGGACGGCCTGCGGGTCCTCGCCCGCGGGCACGTCACCGTCTATGAGCGGCGGGGCCAGTACCAACTCTCCGTCGAGGCGCTCCGGTACGACGGGCTCGGGGCCCTCTTTGAGGCGCTCGAGCGCCTGAAGCGCAAGTTGGAAGCGGAGGGCCTCTTCCATCCGGCGCGCAAACGCCTGCTTCCCCCGTTCCCGCGGGCCGTCGGCCTGGTGACCTCGGACAAGGGGGCCGCCGTGCGCGACATGATAACCATTCTGGGGCGCCGCTGGCCCCTCGCCAAGGTGCTCGTCTTCCCCACCACGGTGCAGGGCGCCGACGCCCCCCCGAGCATCGTCAACTCGCTCGCCGCCGTCGGCCGCTGCCGGGAACTGGACCTGGTCATCGTGGGCCGCGGGGGGGGCTCGCTCGAGGACCTCTGGGCCTTCAATACCGAGGAGGTCGTGCGCGCGGTAGCCGCCTGCCCTATACCGGTGGTGAGCGCGGTCGGACACGAAACGGACGTCACCCTTGCTGACTTCGCCGCCGACCTGCGCGCTCCTACCCCTTCCGCCGCCGCCGAACTGGTTGCCCCCGACAGCCGCGAACTGCGCCGCGAACTGGAATCCATCATGGCTAGGCTCCGCTCCAGACTCCAAGGCTGGGCCGCGCGCCAGCAGCAGGCCCTGGCGGCGGTCAGTGCCCGGCGCCTGAGCGTCGCCCTGGGCCGCATGTTGGACGCCTGCACCCAGCAGTGCGACGAACTCCAGACCTCGGTGCAATGGCTGACACGGCGGATCGTGGAGGCCTGCACCGCCGCAGTGGCCACCGAGGCCGCCAGGCTGCAAGCGGTCAACCCCTTGGCCGTCCTCCGACGGGGCTACAGCGTGCTGCGGCGCGGGGACACGCAGGCGGTGATCCGCAGCGTCGCGCAGCTCGCCCCCGGAGAGCAGACCGAGGCGCTCGTCGCCGATGGCGTCGTCGAGATGCAAGTAACCTCAACGAGGGAAGCGAACCACAGTGCCCAAGTCGGAACCCCGTAAGCAAAAGGAAATCACCTTCGAGCAGGCCCTCAACCGTTTGCGCCAGATAAACGCCCAGTTTGAGGAGGGCGACCTGCCGCTGGAAAAGGCGCTCGCCCTCTACCGCGAGGGCCTGGAACTGGCCCAGCGCTGCGAGCGCCTGCTGGAGGAGGCCCGCCAGACCGTCGCCAAGGTCATCGCCGCCGGCGAGGGCGAGCCTCACACCGAGCCGTTCGAGCCCGAGGAAGAGGCCTGAGCGCCCCTCGGCATCCCCGGCCCCAGCACCTCGTAAACGCTCATCCGCCCTAGGCGCTCTGGCAGCGACTCCTGCGGCACCTCGCGCACCGTGACCAGATCGGTGCCGTGCGCGTAGACGGTCTCGCTGATCAACATCTGCGCCCCCACGACCCCGCAGAACTTCTCCAGTTCGCTGGCCCCGTTCACCGCGAGGCCGATGGCCGTGTACTGCAGCCGCCGCCGCGACCCGACCGCCCCCAGAACCACCAGCCCGCTGTGAAGGCCGATGTTGACCTTCGGCTCCTCCTCCGCCCCCCCGAAAAGCCACTCCTCGCGCAGCAGATTCATCTCTCGTAACACGGCCAGCCCCGCCCGTAGGCCGTTGCGCGCGTGCTCTCCCTCGATCCCTACGTCGTGGAACAACGCCATGATGCAATCGCCCATGTACTTGTCTATCGCGCCCCCGTGCTCGCGGATGATGGGGTCCACCCGGTCGAAGAATAGATTGAGCAGCCCCACCACCTCGCGCACCTCGAGCCGCTCCACCAGCCGCGTGAACCCACGCAGGTCGCAGAAGAGCACCGTGACCTCCGCCCGCCGGCCGTACAGCAGTTCCATGTCTTCCTCGCCGCGAACCACCCGCTCCGCCAGTTCGGGAACCCCGAAGCGCTCGAACGCAGCCCTCAGGGCCGCCGTGCGGTGCTGGAACAGCACCAGGCTTCGCGCCGAGCCCGTCACGTAGCCGATCAGCAGCCCCAGCAGCGGCGAGGCCATCGGCACCCACAGTTGCGCGCGCACGAACGCCGCGTCCGTCACCGCCAGCCACACCACGCCCGTCGCCAGCACCAGAGGCAGCGCCAGCAGAGGCGACACCAGCCCGCCGATGAGAGCGCCCAGCAGCGCCATGAGCATGATCAGCAGCACAGCGTCTCTCGTGCCCGTGGTACGAATGAACGACCCCGTGAGCAGGGAGTGCAGCAGATGGGCGTTCAGGTGCACGCCGTAGAAGTCGGCTGAGTAGGGATTGGGGCGCTCGTCTCCCCCCCCGCGCAGCGTCGAGCCCACCAGCACCACGGCCCCGCGCATGACCCCCGCGCCCGCCTCGCCGCGCACCACCGTCAGCATGGACACCTCGGGCAGCGCCTGCCGCCCACCGAGGAAGTTGACCAGCACTCGCCCCTCCCGGTCCAGAGGCGCCTCCCAGCCGGGCGGCATCAGGATCCCCTCGCGGCTGCATGCCAACCGGCCTGGCGGCTCGTTCCACAGCGCGGCTGCGGCCGCCAGCGCCAGATTCGGGAAGGCGCCGTCTCCATAACGCACAAGCGGGTACGCATGGCGGTACCTGCCGTCGGCGTCTGGATCAATGTCCGTAGCACCGACCCCACGGCAACCGTCGAGCAACTCCGCCAGAGGCCCCTCCACCGAGTCCGAGCCCGGAAGCGTCCGCAAGACGGCGGCAGGCAGCGCCGGGCCCTCCCACTTGTCCGGCAAGCGCCGCGTGACCGATCGCGGCGGGCCCGCCCCCTTCCCCTCCTGCTGGCCTTCGCGCTCCCCCTCCGCAGGTGCCCCACCCGCTCGGCGTTCTATCCAGCGCTCTTCCGCCTTGGGCGCCGCCTCATAGGCGGTTGCCGCCAGCACCACGTTGCCGGCCTCTCGAATCGCCTTAGCCAGACCGGCGTCGCCAGCGGCCTCCCCGGGCGTCGTGAACAAGAGGTCGAGCACCACCAGCCGGGCGCCAGCGGCCTTCAGACGGCCAATCAGCTCGGCGTACCGGCCCCTCGGCATGGCGCCGGGCTCGCCATAGCCAGCCGTGTGGGCGGTGGCCTCGTCTATGACCACCACGACCATGGGAACCGCCGGCTTCAGGGGCCCGCGCCGCTGGAAATGGAAGTCCAGGCCCCTCAGTTCGGCCTGCTGCAGCCAGCGCACCGACCAGCAGTAGGACAGATAGACCACCAGCAGCCCGGCCAGCATACCCCACACCAGGGGGCCGGCAAGGCTGTGGTAGGGGCCCTGCTCCCGCCTGCGCACCATGGCTAATCCACGCTCAGTTTATTACTTTGCGCCCCGCGGGTAGAATGTATCCAAACGGGCCTCTGCCGAGGAGGGCGAATGTACAGAAGCGCAGTCGCCTTGCTGTTGGCGTTCTTCCTCATGCTTATCGTCATCGTCCTGGCCTCGCAGTCCATGCTCGTCATCCAGCGTATTGCGCACGTGGACTCGGTGCAAGGCAAGGTTGAGTGCCAGGAGCGGCGGGCCTCGCCGTGGCAGCCCCTCAGGCAGGGCATGCTGGTCAAGGCCGGCACGCAGATCCGCAGCGCCGCCGACGGCGCCGCGCTGCTCACCTGGGCCGACGGTGCCAAGGTCAAGGTCGGTCCCGATACCCTCCTCTCGGTGGAAAAGTGCTACGCCAAATCCGGCACCGACGAAGAAGTCAGCCTCTTTAGACTCCACCGCGGTCGTGTCTGGACTCGCATCGCCAAGCGCCTTGGCGAGGGCGCGCAATTCGAAGTCGCCACCCCCATCGCCGTGGCCGGAGTGCGCGGCACCGTCTTCGGCGTCGAGACACAGGGCCGGGCACAAAGCGCGGTCTCCGTTTACGAAGGCACCGTGGAACTCACCACCGCCCAGGGCAACAAGGTTGTCGCCAACGGCACCGTGGCTACCGTCACACCAGCGGGACAGGTCCAAGTCCGCCAGCAATCGCCGGAGGAACTCCGCCAGTGGCGTGCCAGGGAGGACATCCTGCTACCCGTGCTGGAACTCACCACTCCGCGAGAAGGCGAGCCCCTACGGGGCGATTCGGTCTCGGTAGCCGGGCGCGTCGAGCCGGGCGCCCGCCTGACCGTCAACGGGGTCGCGGTTGCCCATGCGCCCTCGGGGCGTTTCCGCACCACCTGCAAACCCCAGCCCCAGCAGAGCAAGATCACGGTCACCGCGGAGGATCGCGCGGGGCGCCGTACCGTCCGCGAACTGCCGCTCCTGCGCGACTCCCGCCGCTAGACTACCCGCACTCCCTGTTCGTCCAGTATCCGCCTCAGCGCCAGAATGTCCTCCAAGAGCGTCGGCCTCAGGCTCCCCTGGTGCAACGCGGCCGCGGGGTGATAGAGCGGCAGGTACACCATGCCCCGCTGCTTGAAGGCGCGGCCGTGTAACCTGCCGATCTGCGCGTCTTTGCCCAGCAGCGTGCGCACGGCGGGTGAACCCAGAGGGCACAACACCGCGGGCCGAATCAGGGCTATCTGAGAGACCAGGTAGGGCCGGCACGCGGCGATCTCCTCCGGTTGCGGCTCTCGATTCCCGGGCGGCCGGCACTTCACGATGTTGGTGATGAAAACCGAGGGGCGCGGCAGACCCGCGTGCGTCAGCAACTCGTCAAGGAGTTTCCCCGCCGGTCCCACAAAGGGCCTGCCCAAGCGATCTTCTTCCTGGCCCGGCCCTTCCCCCACAAACAGCACTCTCGCGTTGCCCGAGCCCTCCCCCGGCACGGCGTTGGTCCTCCCCTGCGCCAACGCGCACTTGGCGCAGCCGCGAATCTCCTCGTGCACTTGCTCCAGCAGCATCTGGCGGTCAGACCAATCCCAGCCCCTGCACTACCTCCCTAATCTGGGCCACACTCTTTTCCTCGCACTCGGTCAAGGGCAGACGCAGCCCACCCACCTCAAAGCCGCACAGGCGCATCGCGGTCTTTACCGGCGACGGGCTGGTGCACGCGGGCAGGAAGAGCACCTTGATCAGCGGGCCCAGGCGCAGATGTGCCTTGCGAGCCTTCTCCCAGTCGCCGGCTGCGGCGGCCTCCACCAGTTCCTTCATCGCCGGCCCCGCTATGTGCGACACCACGCTGATGACCCCCACTCCGCCCAGAGCCATGATGTGAAAGGTGTCCGCGTCGTTCCCGCTGTAAACCGCGAACTCCGGAGGCACGCGCCGGAACAACTCGGCGATCTGTCCCAGGTCGCCGCACGCTTCCTTCAGCGCCACGATGTTCGACACCGCCGTCAGCCTTTCGACCGTTGCCGGCTCCAGGTTCGAGGCGGTGCGCGAGGGGACGTTGTAGAGGATGACCGGCAGCGCTGTAGCCTCGGCAATCGCGCGGAAGTGCCGGTACATGCCCTCCTGCGAAGGCTTGTTGTAGTAGGGGCAGACGGCCATCACGCCATCCACGCCGGTGTCGTTCGCGGCCCTGGTCAGGGCCACGCTGGCGGCGGTGTCGTTGGTGCCGGTGCCGGCTATGACCGAACCTTTCCCTCCCAATGCCTCGGCCACCCGGGCGAAGAGCGTCAGTTTCTCCTCCTTGCTGAGCGTCGGAGACTCGCCCGTCGTGCCGGCGACGACCACGCCGTCGGAGCCGTTCTCCACCAAGTGCCGCGCCAGGGCCAGGGCGCGGTCATAGTCAACGGCCCCATTGGGCGTGAACGGCGTCACCATCGCGGTCAGCAGTCGCCCAAAGCGCATCCCGACCACCTCTTTCTTCACTTGCCCGCCAGCAGCCCCTGCGCGTGGCAATACTCCGCTATCTGCACTGCGTTGGTGGCGGCGCCCTTCAGCAGGTTGTCCGCCACCACCCACAAACACAGGCCATTGTCGAAGGCCACATCCTGGCGGATGCGGCCCACGTACACTTGCCAGCCCCCCGCTGCGTCAATGGGGGTCGGGTAGCGCTTCCTCGGATCCTCTGCCAATGGATCGTCAATCACCACCAGGTGTGGGCCGCGCCCCCCCGCCAGCCGCTCCGCCTCCTGTTGCAGCAGGTCGCGAGCCTCCTCCGAAGACAGGGGGCGCTGCGTCTCGATGCTGACTGCCTCGGCATGCCCGCGCACCACCGGCACCCGCACGCAAGTCGCCGAGACGCGGATGTTCTCGTCCCCCAGAATCTTCCGCGTCTCCTGCAGCATCTTGATCTCCTCTTTGGTGTAGCCGTTGGGCAGGAAAGCGTCTATCTGGGGCACCACGTTGAACGCGATCTGACGCGCGATGATGCTGAAGTCCACCTCAGGTTCCTTGCCCGCAAGCACCTGCGCCGACTGCTCCATCAATTGTGTCACCGCCGCCCTACCCCATCCCGAGCAGGAGTTATAAGTCGACACCACGATGCGCTTGATGCGCGCCGCTCGATGTATCGGCGCTAACGCCACCACCATCTGTGTGGTGGAGCAGTTCGGATTCGCGATGAAGCGGTGCTCGGGCCCGATGACGGAGCCGTTGACCTCCGGGACCACCAAGGGAACGTTCGGGTACTGCCGGAAAGCGCTGCTGTTGTCCACCACCAGCGCGCCCCTGGCCACCGCCTCCCAGCCGTATTGCTCGCTCGCCCCCTTAACCCCCTCGCTCCCGGCGAAGAGCGCCAAGTCAATGCCCTCGAACTTCTCCGGCGCCACTTCCTCGACCTGATACTCCCGGCCGTCAACCTTCTCAGCGCGCGCGTGGCGCGCGAAAATGCGAACGGGCTCCTCCACCGGCAGGCACGACTGCTGCAGCGCCCGCACCATCTCCTGCCCCACCAGCCCTATCCCCACAATGGCTACCCTGTAACCCACGTTCGACCTCCTGCGTGGCGAACTGCCTACAAATCTAGCAGATGCTCCAGCCCGTACACCAGTCTCTTCAGGTTGATGACCTTCTCCACCGCGATAAGCACCCCGGGGATGAAGGCCTCGCGGCTGACGGTGTCGTGCCTTATGGAAAGCGTCTGCCCCAGGCCGCCGAAAACCACCTCCTGGTGCGCCACCAGGCCCGGCAGCCGCACGCTGTGAATCCGCACCCCCCGAGACACCAGGCCCCTCTCCGGCGGCCCCGGTTCCTGCGGCGGCTCCCCCCGCGCCTCCGCGATCATCGCCGCCGTCAACAGCGCCGTCCCGGAGGGCGAGTCCAGCTTGCCGTCGTGGTGCAGTTCGATGATCTCCACCCCCGGCAGCACGCTCGCCGCCATCTGGCTCATCTTCATCATCAGCACCGCGCCCACGGCGAAGTTCGGAGCGATCACGCACCCCAGTTCCCGCTCCTCGCAGGTGGAGGCAAATCGCTCCACCTGCTCCGGGCGCAGCCCCGTCGTCCCCACCACCGGCCGCACGCCTAACTCCAGCGCGCACTCCACCTCCCCCGCCACCGCGTTCGGCCGCGTGAAGTCCACCACCACCTGCGCCCGCGAGCGCTCCAGCGCCTCCCCCAACTCAGGTTCCACCGCAACCCCCAAGGGAGGCAGGCCGGCCAGCACGCCGGCATCCTCGTTCACGTGCTCCAAGTCCACGGCCGCAACGAGCGTCATGTTCTCCGCCCGCGCGACCCCCCTCACGACTTCCCGTCCCATCCTTCCCGCCGCCCCAGCAACAGCCACACGGATCGCCGCCATCGCCATACCTCCTTCAAGCCGCCGCCCGCAGGAGCCTCAGCCGGTCCCATACGGCTCCGCCCAGTGGCCCAACCGCAGCCAACGCCAATCTCTGGGGAGCCAGCAGCGTCTTCGCCAGTTCGCTCACTTCCACCGCCGTCACACGCTCGACTTCGCTCAGCGCCTCCGCCATCGGCAGCACCCGGTCCAAGAGGAGAACATTCTTCGCCAGCCTGCCCATGCGCGCCGTCGTGCTGTCCATCGAGAGAACCAGCCCGGCCCGCGCCTGCTGCTTCGCGCGCTCGAGTTCCGCCTGTTGGATGCCCTCCTCGCGCAGCCGAGCCACCTCGGTCAGCACCGACTCCAGAGCAGACTCCGCTAGCGTTGGCGCCGTGGAGAAAGAAATGAGCATAATGCCCTTGTGCCGGAACAGGCTCACGCTCGACCCCACCGAGTAGGCCAGGCCGCGTTCCTCCCGCACCGCCTGAAACAGCCGCGAACTCACCGAGCCCCCCAGAATGGCGTCGAGCAACGCCAACGGATAGCGCTCCGGGGCCGCCGCGCCCGGGCACTCGCTAGCCAGGCACACGTGCACTTGCTCGAAGTCGCGCTCCTTGGCCCATTCGCCGACCGCAAGGCAAGAGGCGCCCGGCGCCACCAGCGGCTCGGACCGCGCCCAGGGATCGCCAACCGCCTCCGCCACCAGCCGCGCCAAACGCGCGACGTCCACCGGGCCCGCCACGGCCAGTAGCGCCCGGCTGGGATGATACGCCTGCCGGTGAAAGGCCCCCAGCCGCTCCGGCGCACAGTTCGCCACCACGTTGTCTTTGCCCAGAATGGGAAAACCGAGCGGATTGCCCGGCCACACGTTCTCGAGCAGCAGGTCCGCCAGCACGTCCCCTGGGCGGTCCTCGGCCATTGCCTTCTCCTGCAACACTACCTGCTTCTCGCGTTCGATCTCCTCCCCGGGCAGCAGCGGCCTAAACGCCAGGTCGCACAGCAGGCGCACTCCCCGCTCCAAGTGCTCCGGGATCACGCGCACCTCCAGGAGGCTGAACTCGCGCTCGGTGACGCCGTCGAGATCGCCGCCCAACTCGTCCGCCTCCAGCGCCAGTTGGCGCGTGTCGCGCTTGCCCGCGCCCTTGAAAAGGCAGTGCTCCAGAAAGTGCGAGAGGCCGGAGGTAGAGCCGGACTCATACACCGGGCCCGCGCGCAGCCACAGCCCCAGCGCGATGCTCTCCCAGGCCGGAAGATGTTCGCAGACTAGCCCGAGCCCGCACGGAAGTGTCTCTCGGACGAACGGGCCGTCCCGCATGGTCTAGCGACGGCCGCGCGGCTTGCGATCCCGAAGATAGACTCGGTCGCGCGGCGGCTTGGGCTGCTCCTGTCCCCCGCCCGGCGGAGGCGGCAGCAGCGCCTTGCGGGACAGGTTTATGCGCCCGCGCTCGTCTATCTCCTTGACCACCACTTCCACCGTGTCGCCAATGTTAACCACGTCCTCAATCCGGCGCGGCCGTTCGTGATCAATCTCGTCCGCCGGGATCATGCCTTCCTTGCCCGGCGACAACTCCACGAAAGCGCCAATCCCCATGATCCGCGTCACCTTGCCGGTGAAGCGCTCACCGACGGCGATCTCCTTGACGATATCGGTAATGCGCTGCACCGCAAGACGCAGCATCTGCTCGTCAGGCGAAGCCACGAAGACGCTGCCGTCCTCCTTGATGTCTATCTCGGCGCTGGTTTCCGCCTGTATGGCCTTGATGACGCGGCCGCCCGGGCCAATGACCTCGCCTATGCGGGAGGGGTCAATGTGGATGGTCGTCATCTTGGGCGCATAGGGCGACAGCGAAGCCCGCGGCGCAGGCAGCGCCTGCTTGATCACCTCGAGTATCTGCAGCCGCCCTGCGCGCGCCGCCTCCAGCGCCTGGGCAATGACCTTCAGCGGCAGTCCGCCCACCTTCATATCCACCTGCATCGCGGTAACGCCCTGCTCCGTCCCGGCCACCTTGAAGTCCATGTCGCCGTAGGCGTCCTCCCGGCCCTCCAGGTCGGTGAGCAAGAGGTAGTCGTCACCCTCGTGAATAAGGCCGATGGAGAGGCCCGCCACCGGGCGCTCTATGGGCACCCCCGCGTCCATCAGCGCCAGCGTGCTCCCGCAGACGCTGGCCATCGAGGTGGAGCCGTTTGACTCCAGCACCTCGGACACCAGCCGGATGGTCTGCGGGAACTCCTCCTCCGAGGGAATAAGCGGGAGCAAAGCCTTTTCCGCCAAGGCGCCGTGGCCCACCTCGCGCCGCCGCGGGCCGCGCAGCATCGCTACCTCGCCGGTGCTGAACGGCGGGAAGTTGTACTGGTGCATGAAGCGCTTGTACTCGCCGACGCCGATGATATCCAGCCTCTGCTGGTCGCTCACGGCGCCCAGGGTCGCAATCGTGAGCACCTGAGTCCGCCCGCGCGTGAACAGCCCCGCGCCGTGCGCCCGCGGCAGCATGGCGACCTCGCAACTAAGTGCACGCAGCTCGTCCAGCGGCCGCCCGTCCGGCCGCCGCCGCTGCCCCACAACCAGGCTGCGGAAGTGCGCGCGGCGAATCTCATCCGCGACCGTGAGACACTCAACCGCCGACTCGGGAAACTCCCTCGCCAGTTCAGTGACCATGCGCGTCTTGAGCGCCTGCCAGGCCCGCTCGCGCTCGCGCTTGTCCGTCAGCAGGTCTATCCCTTCGATGTCTTGCTGGTAGCGCTCGCCAACGGCAGCGGCCACCTCTTCGCGCACCTCTCTCCCGGCGAAGGGCCGCGGCTGCACCCCCACCTTCTCCGCCAGTTCGTCAATCACCTTCACCAGCCGGCGGGTCTCCTGCTGCCCGAACTCCACGGCGCGCAGGATGACCTCGTTGTCCACCTCTTTGGCACCCGCCTCGATCATGTTCACCATGTCCGCGGCGCCCGCGACCACCAGGTCGAGCCCGCCCTCGCTCACCTGCGCGTAGGTGGGCATCGCGACGAACTCCCCGTCCACCCGGCCGACCCGCACCCCGGCCAAGGTACTCTTGATCGGTATGCCGCCCACGCGCAAGGCCGCGGAGGCGCCAATCAGGCCCAGAATGTCGGGCCGGTCCTCCTCGTCCGCCGACAGCGTGGTAACGATCACCTGCACATCGTTGCGCAGCGTCTTGGGCAGCAGCGGGCGAACGGGCCGGTCAATCATGCGCGCCGCCAGCACCGCCTGGTCCGAGGGCCTGCCCTCGCGGCGGAAGAAACTGCCGGGAATCCGCCCCACTGCGTACAACCGTTCCTCGAAGTCCACCACCAACGGCACGAAGTCAATGCCCTCGCGCGGCTGATCCGCCATCACCGCCGTGGCCATAATGACCGTGTCGCCGTAGCGCACCACCACGGCGCCGTCCGCTTGGCCGGCAACCTTGCCGGTCTCAATGGTAAGCGGCTTGCCGCCGAGTTCCAGCGATATCTGATGTGTCATCGTCTGCTCCCCTTAGTGCCGCAGGCCCAGCCGCTCGCAAACCTCGCGGTAGCGCGGCAGGTCACTGCGCTGCAAGTAGTTCAGCAGGCGGCGCCGCTTGCCGACGAGTTTGATCAAACCTCGCCGCGAGTGGTGATCGCCGCGGTGCTGGCGTAAGTGCTCGGTTAGGTCGGTGATGCGCCGGGTCAGAATCGCGATCTGCACCCCGGGCGACCCGGTGTCATCCTCACCCTGGCCAAACTGGGATACGATCTCTTGCTTCACTTCCTTACCAACTGCCATATGCTCACTCCTATTTGGGCGAAGTCCTATTGTACCACCGCGTGGCCCGCCCGTAAACGCCGCATGCGCGCGCCCAAAGCGGTCTGGGGCGCAACTAGCCTCTCATCCGCTCCCTGCCGCAGCCCCCGCGCCACGCACAACGGGCCTGTCCGCCCCTGCCGCGAGCACCCGGGCCGCTTGTTCCACGTCCCGCCGCATCTGCCCCACCAGGCCCGCAGCGCGGGGCCACTTGCGATCACCCCGCAAGCGCTCGATGAAGTCCAGGCTAACCGTCCGCGGCGGCCGCCGCACCTGCCCGCCCAGAACGTGCGCCTCCACCACCACCTTCGCCCCGTCGTCGGAGAACGTCGGCCTCGCGCCAATGTAGACGGCGGCAGGGCGCGCCTCTCCGCCCCACCACGCCCGACACGCGTAGATGCCCCGCGCCGGCAGCAGCCGTTCCGGCGGACACGACAGGTTCAGCGTCGGGAATCCCAGCGTTCTGCCCCTCCCCTCGCCCGCCACCACGGCTCCGCTCACCCTGTACGGGCGCCCGAGCGCGCGCGCAGCCTGCCTCACCTCTGCTGCGCCGAGCATCCTCCGGATGGCGGTGCTGGTCACCAGCCGGCCGTCCAGCGCCACCCGTTCCACAACCTCCACTTCAAAACCTAGCGCCCCCCCCGCCGCGCGCAACGTGGCCACCTTGCCGCGCCCACCTGCGCCGAAGGTGTGCGTCGACCCCACTACCACAAGCCTGGCCCGCAGCATGCCGGACAGCACCCGCGCCACAAACTCCTCCGGCGCCACGCGGGCTAGCGCGCGATCGAACCGCATCACGTAAAGGACTCCCAGGCCTAGCCCGCGCATGAGCGCAACCTTCTCGCTCAGGCCCGTCAACTGCAATGGCGCCCCGCCCTCCCCGAGCACCGCCGCCGGCGACGGGTCGAAGGTGAGCGCGGCCGCAGGTAGGCCCAACCGCCACGCGTGCTCTACGGCCCGCGCGAGCAATCGCTGATGCCCGAGGTGCACTCCGTCGAAAACCCCCACCGCCAGCACGCACGGGCTCTTGCGCACCTGTCCCCTGGTCAGCGCAATGCGCTCAACTCTCATCGCGCACCCCGCCGCCCACGAGCAGCCGTTCCGGACTCACGACCACCCCAGGCCCGCCCCCCGGGCGACTCCGGCACAGCGCCACGGCCCTGCCGCTCGGCCCCACCGCCAGGCAGAACTCCTCAGGCGCCGGCGGCCTCTGCTTGGGCAGCACCCGCACCGACGCCCCTCGCAGAAGAGCAGACACGCCCTCCTCCGGCAACGTCACCCGCCGAATGCCCAAGTCCGCCTCCTCGATGGGTATCACTGCCTGCTCCAATGTCCTTTCCGCCGCTCGGCGCAACGCCTCATCCAGCGGCAGCGCTTCTTCCACCTTCCAAGACCCTATCCTCGTGCGCCTCAGGCTGGCGGCGTGCGCGGGAACGCCCAACGCGCGCCCGATGTCGGCGCACAGGGTCCGCACGTAGGTGCCCGCCGACACCACCATCCGCAAGTCCAGCACTGGCCGGTCACCGCTCTCGAACTGGATCAACTCCAGTTCGCTCACCTCTATCTGCCTGCCCGGCCGCTCAACCGACTGCCCTTGCCGCGCCAGTTGGTAGAGACGCCGGCCCTCGAAGTGTACCGCCGAGACCATCGGCGGCACTTGCTCCAGCGTGCCGCGGAAACGCTCGAGCACCTCGCGCACCTGCGCCTCGGTCACCTCCACCGTGGCGCGCTCCTCCACGACCTCGCCCTGGGCGTCGTCGGTGCTGGTCTCGACCCCAAGCAGCGCCTTCACGCGGTACTCCTTGGGCAAGCCGGTGGCGAAGCGCGCCAGCCGCGTGGCCTCCCCCAGAACGATCACCAGCAGCCCCGCCGCTCCCGGATCCAGCGTGCCGCAGTGGCCAACACGCCGGCAGCCGGTGCTCCTGCGCAACTGAGCCACCACGTCGTGGGAGGTGGGGCCCTCCGCCTTGTCAATCAGGAGGAAACCTCGCATCGGGCTGCCTAGGAACT
>CAZGSV010000049.1:0-23871 GCA_964528605.1 uncultured Armatimonadia bacterium | reverse complement strand
CCGGCTCGCCCGAGGCGTCGTAGTAGAGATTAGACACCAGCCTGACGTTCTCATCCGTCCACGACCCCGTGAACAGGCGGCCGCCCCTCCAATAGACGATGTTGTGCTCGAACGTGAACGAGAGATGCGGCTCCACCCGTGACCGCTGCAACTGCCCGTCCATGCTGAAGGCGAAGATACTGTTGCGAATGAGGTTTCCCTTGCCGTAGTGCTGATGATAGCCGCCGGTCTTGACGTTGTAGACCAGATTGTTCTCCAGCACGATGTCCGAGGACCCCTCGTCGTTATAGAGCCCCCAGCCCCCCCGACCGTAGAGGTCGTACGAGTAGACGTCGTGGATCACGTTGTTGCTCACGCTGGTGCCGGGCGACGGCCCCAGCGTATAGACGCCGCCCATGTCGCTGAGGACTCCCCAGCCGATGTGGTGAATGTGGTTGAAATCTATGGTGTTGTGATGGGCCAGGCTCTCGGCGTAGCCCCAGCGCCAGCCGACGGAGACGCCGGTGTAGCGGAAGTCGGCGATCTCGTTGTGTGTCACCCGGTTGAACGGACTGTGGCCTATCCACACACCGACCGCGCCTAAGAAGAGGTGCCCACCCGAGCGGATGATGTTGTTGTTGATCGTGATGTGCGAGGTGCGCTCGGGTTCGTCCGGCCTAATCTCCCCTTCGCCGATGCGGACACCGCCTGCGCCGAGATCGTGTATGTAGCAGCGCTCAACGCGGCAATCGCGGCACCCGCGGCGGAACCAGATGCCGTAGGTGCCCACATGCCCAACCTCACAGTCAACGAGCGACACGCTGCGCGCGCCCTCCGCCATTACGGCCGCCGGAACGCCGAACGCAGCCTGTGAGTCCGCATGGCCCTCGGCCGGCAGCACGTACTGTCCATAGCGAAACGCCAGTCCCCTCAGCGTTACATGCTCGACATATCTCCCCGCCTCAGGCTCACCGGCGAAGCGGAGGAACTGTTCGGTCACCGGCGCCACGATCTCCACCTTCCCGGCATCTTCGCCGGGAAGCGGTATGTAGTAGAGGGTGCCGTCGCGATCCAGGAACCACTCCCCCGGCGCGTCCAGCGCCTCCTTGAAGTTCTCGACGTGGTAACGCTGGCTCGGCCCCCACATTAGGAAAGGCCAGGGCGCGGGGCCAGTAAGATAGACCGTGTTCGTCTGAGGATCAAAGGAGGCGATCCGGTGCCGCGAGGCTTCCCACGAGTGGTAGGCCACCACCGTGACGTCGTTCAGGTTGGCCCATTCCTTGATGTCCCCAGCGCGCGCCACGAACGCCGTGTTGCGCAGGTCGGCTGCCTGTCCCGTGCCCGGGTCAACGTCGTACTCCACCTTGTCGGCCACGTAGTAGTAGAATTTGTTGGGCGAACGCGCGCGCACCGCCCTCCGCCCGTTTACGAACAACTGCTCGAAGTACCATTTGCCCTCGGCCACCTCTGGGACGTGCGCCGTCCACACGCCGTCCTTGCCAGGCCTCATGCCTGTGATCGCTCGGCCGCCACTTAGGACGGGGTGCGCGCCGCGCGCCGCCTGATATGTGATCGGGCAACGGCTGCTTCCGCTGTCCTCCGGCGCCAGGACTAACGGCTCAGGCAAAAAGTACTCTCCGTCCGCGACCACGACTCTGACAGGCCGCGTGAGCGGCCGCTTGGCCTTGAGCTGGCGAATCGCGTCCCGCGCCCCGCCAAGTGACGCCAGCGGCCCGTCCGTTCGGTCGGCGCTGGGCTCCGACAGCAGGCCTGACCACGAGTCGTTGCCATGGGGCGCGACGTAGAAGGTGGTTGCACGCTCCGCAGCAGCGGGGCTCCCGAGAGCAACGGTCAGAAACGCCGCCGCTATGAACTCCACGCAGTAACCCGCCATCGCCTACCTCCAGCGGAGACCCGGGCTTGCCCGCTCAGCCTCCCTGCAAATGGCCAGAGGGTATAGAGGCCCATCTGCCGAGTCAATGTGCTACCTTCTGCATCCCCAAGGCGCACCGCAACTACGAGCGCTGCGCCCATTTGACAGGAAGCCGTGCCTTGGTTTGTGCTGTGTGCCGCGAGGCCGCCGTTGAAATGCGGCCACCGTCAGTTGTGGAGGAGCGGACGACAATGGACACTGTGAGCATCATACCGTGCCTCGACATGAAGGACGGACGTGTGGTCAAAGGCGTGCACTTTGTGAGCCTGCGCGACGCCGCCGACCCCGTCGAGGCCGCACAGGCATACTCCCAAGGTGGGGCCGACGAGATAGCCTTTCTCGACATTACCGCTACCGTCGAGGGCCGGCGCACCATGTTCGACGTGCTCGAAAAGGTGGCGGCCGTCGTGGACGTGCCCCTCACCGTCGGCGGCGGCATCAAGTCCTGCGAGGACGTGGAACAGGCCCTCAAGTCGGGCGCGACCCACGTGTCCATATCCAGCGCTGCCTATCGCCAGCCGGATATGGTGCGCGAGGCGGCGCGGCGTTTCGGTTCGCACTCCATCGTAGTTGCCATAGACGCCGACGCGAGCGCCTCCTGTCCCTCGGGGCGAGAGGTCTACATTGACGGCGGGCGCACGGCCACCGGCAAGGACGCGGTCGAGTTCGCCAAGGAGATGGCTGAGATCGGCGTCGGCTGGATTCTCCCCACCAGCAAGGCCACCGACGGCACCAAGGAGGGCTACGACATCGCGCTCACGCGCGCCATCGCGGACGCCACTGGCCTCCCCGTCATCGCCAGCGGCGGCGCTGGCACTCTCGAGGACTTCTACCGGGCGGCAACCGAGGGCCGCGCGCGAGGGCTGCTCGCCGCCTCGGTCTTTCACTTCGGCGTGCTCACCGTGCGGCAGGTCAAGCAGTACCTTCACGACCGCCGCGTCCCCGTGCGCCCGTAGGAGCCCCGCCCTCCTTTGGCAAGTCGCCTGTGGTAGGGGCCCAGCCGCCCCGCTCGCCCGCAGGCCTCACGGGACGGCCAGGCGGCTGGCTCCTACGCAATGAAGAGGGGAGTTGCCGTGGGGGGCGACTCGGGGGAGAATAGGCACAGCAACAATTCTCCGCACTCGTCTCGGCCCCGCTTCATCCGGGAGGAAAGTGGTTACTGTCCCTATTCTCCTTCCAGCAAGGCGCCCCCCTAAAGCCTCACTGCCCGAACTCCACAACCACCTCTTTGACGTCCCACAACGACTCCAACCTCTCCGTGATGTCCTCTTTGATGGCCGCGGCAAACTGATGCTCCGCAGGCAGATCGAGCGCCACCCTAAGCGTGCCCTCGCTGACCGAGATGTGCTTCACCAGTTTCGTCCGCACGACGTCGAGGCCGCTGAGCGGATTCATCACCGTCCTCAGGCGCCTCTGAACCACCTCCACCGTCGTCGGCTCCCTCTCAGTTATCAGCCCGTGCCGCTCCTCGTAGTCTCGGATCGCGCCGCGCAGCCCCTGAATCGTCAGCACGGAACAATGCGCCTTGAGCGCCGGCAGCCCGCCGAGCGCCTCCGCCGCTTCCTTCCAGGTTATCTTCTTGGCCTCCTCGAGCGTCCTTCCCTTGGCCATCTGCGTCACAATCGAGCCGGTGGCGATGTTGGACGCGCACCCGTAGGACTCGAACTTGATGTCAGTGATCACCTTCGTCTCCGGGTCCACCTTGAGGTAGAAAGCGACCATGTCGCCGCAGGCGGCGCTCCCCTCGGTGGACTTGCCGTCGGGCTGCTCGATGCGCCCCACGTTCTGCGGATTGCGAAAGTGCTCGAGCACCGTCTCGCTATATGGGAATCTCATTCTCCTACACTCCTTTGGCCTGCTCAGCGTGCAGCGGGCTAATGGCCCTCAGCCCTTGCACGACCTCCGCCACTGCCTCCACCACCGCATCCACGTCCTCGGGCTTGTTGTGCCGCCCGAAGGTAAAGCGCACCGACCCGTGAGCGCGCTCGTGGTCGCCCCCGATGCCCAAGATCACGTGGCTCGCCTCCAGCGAGCGACTGAAGCACGCCGATCCCGTGCTCACCGCGAACCCGCGCATGTCCAGGTGCAGCGTGATTGACTCGCCCTCCACGAAGTGGAAGGTGATGTTGGCGTTCTGGGGCGTCCGCTTGGTGCGGTGGCCATTGAGCGTCGTGTGTGGAATCTCCCGCAGAACCCGATCAATGAGCCGGTCCCTCATCTGCCTCAACCGTTCGGTCTCCTCGGGCGTGACGAGTTCCACCGCCTTCGCAAACCCCACGGCGCCCGGTATGTTCTCTGTCCCCGCCCTCAGGTTGAACTCCTGAAAGCCGCCGTCCACCCACTTGGCGAGCGGCGTGTCCTTGCGCACGTACAGGCCTCCCACGCCCTGCGGCCCATGAATGGTGTGAGCGGACACCGTGATCAGGTCCGCCGGCACCTGCGACACATCCAGCGGCACGCGAGTGAAAGTGTGCGTCGCGTCGGTGTGAAACAGCGTGCCCCTTTCCTTGCAGATCCGAGCGATAGCCCCGATGTCCTGAAGGGTTCCTATCTCCTGATTCGCGTGCTGCACCGACACCAGAATCGTCTCATTCGTTATCAGCGACTCCACTTGCGCCGGGTCCACAAATCCCTCGCCATCCACGCCCAAATAGGTCACGTGGCAGCCCTGTCTCTCCAAGGCCCGCACGCTATTGAGAACCGGGAAGTCTTCGATCTTGGAGACGATCAGATGCTTGCCCTTCTTGTCGCCAAGGGCCATCGCCACGCCTTTGAGCGCAATGTTGCTTGACTCCGTGCTGCCCGAGGTGAAGATGAACTCCTCCGCGGAGGCTCCTAGAGCAGCGGCCATTGCCCCACGGGCCTTCGCGAGCGCATCCTTGGCCTCGATGCCCAGCGAATAACCGAAGTCCGAGGTGGCAACGGCATAGACCTCGAAGAAGTAGGGCTTCATGGCCTCGAGCACTCGCTCATCCAGCCGCGTGCTCGCCGAGTTGTCGAGATATACGGTCTCGCCGAACAACCTCATCGCCTCCCGGGTAACGTGCGCGCCGCCAGGCTCCGCACTATATGAAGAGCGTTATCTTGGAGTCCCTGGCCTCCTGTATGTAGGTGCCGACCGCGCCGTAGTCGTCTATCAAGTCCTCGCGCAGGCTCTCCCGCTTGATCCCCATGATCTCCATGGTCATCTCGCAGGCGATGATCTTCCCGCCCAGTTCCTTGAAGTCCCGCATCAGCCGTTCCAACGAGGCCACGTTGGCCTTCTTCATACGGCTCTGCACCATCTTCTTCCCCAACCCCGCCATGTGCATCTTGGACAGCGCCCCCTTCTGCAGGCCGCCCTTCGTCAGCCGCATCAGCCCCCAGAAGGTGAAGTAGAGCGAGGCCTCCATACCCATCGAGAGCGCGCCCGTGCCGACAATCAAGGCGCTGTACAACTTGTCCATGTCGCCGCTGTGAACGATTATGGTCGCCTTTTCCGCCATCCCGTTTCTCCTCCGCTCATCTCCGGATCCTGATCGTCCACACGCCGCTCTCTTCCTCCACGCTCAGCAACTCGAGCCCCAGTGCCTTGACGGCCATGGGGATCTCCTTCTTAGAGGAGGGATGCGTGCCGACGACCTCGACTATGTCGCCGGGCTGCGCCTTGCGAAGCGCCTTGCGCACTTGGACTAGGGGGATCGGGCAGGTTTGCCCTCGCACGTCCACCTTGACCTCCGCCATGTCGAACCACTCCCATTCCAGAACCGTTCTCAAGCCTACAAGACTATAAGCGCGCCTAGCAACGCGCCGGTTCCCCTGCGGCCGTGGCGGGCGGCCATCGGACCCAGCGGCCATGTCCCGCAGGCGCCCCGCACGGCGGCTTGCGTGCGCCTCCGCCGGGCCCCCGGTTTGCCATCTCACCGGAGTCGCCATATCCTTTGCCCCACGGGCGGCACCTTTTCCAGAGAGGGTGAGCGGGATGCACGACCGCAGAGGCAGTGCCGGTTGCAATGGGAGTTGCCCCATCTCGCGCAGGCGGTTCTTGGCTGCGGTGTCCTCCGCGGCGCTGGGAGCCATCGTGCTTGGCAGTCAGGCGCCCAGCGTCTGGGCCGGAACCGATCTTGAGGAGTACGTGGACTTGGCCGATCTGCGCCCGCGGCCGAGGGTGCGGGTCAAAGCAGCCGTCGTGCGCTACCCGCCGCCCTACTGGCTCGGCTGGCCCGGAACCGCCTACGATCTCGAGGGCCATCGGCGCGCGTTCGCGCAGCAGTTCGAGCAGGCCGCTCGCTCGCTCGGCGTCCGGCTCGAACAGGAGGAAGCGCCGCTCGAATCGGACGAAGCCGTGAACGCGTTCGTCCAGCAGACTCAGGCGCGGCCTCCGGACGCCGTGCTCCTGATGCTGCAGCACATCGGCTGCTGGGACTGGGCCGACCGCATCGCCTCCGCCGGAGTGCCCGCCATCATCTTCGCCCCTATCGGCACCGCCTTCACCGGCCACGTTGCCGAGATTTCCAGGCGCCCAGGCGTCCACGTCATCTCCTCTCTCGACATGCCCGCGGTCGAGCAGGCCCTTAGGATGATCCGCGCCAAGCGCCAACTGCAGGCCACCCGGTTGCTCGTCGTCGCGGGCACTGACCAGAGCGAAAC
This sequence comes from uncultured Armatimonadia bacterium, assembly GCA_964528605.1. Taxonomy (GTDB): domain Bacteria; phylum Armatimonadota; class Zipacnadia; order CAZGSV01; family CAZGSV01; genus CAZGSV01. The sequence continues at coordinate 17,330 of CAZGSV010000049.1, read as the reverse complement.
GGTGCTCGAACGCCTCGGCACCAAGGTCCGCTATCTGCCGCGGCGCACGCTCCATGAACTCTTCGCTCGCATGCTTGAGACCGAGGAGGCGCGGGCCATCGCTTCGGAGATGAGCGCCGGCGCTAGAAAGATCGTCGAGCCACAACGCAGCGACCTGCTCAACGCCGCGCGCTCCTACATGACGGCCAAGCGGCTCCTGAAAGACGAAGGCGCGAATGCCATGACCACGGACTGCCTCGGCATGGTCGCCGCCAAAGTCGTGCCCACGCCCCCGTGCATGGCCGCCTCCCTCTTCCAGGACGCCGGCGTCACCTACGGCTGCGAGGCAGACCTCTTCGCCGCCGTCTCCCTCTTGCTCGTGAGTGACCTCTTCGACAAGCCCGGTTTCATGAATGACCCCGTGCCTGAGACCGCGAAGAACCTGCTGATCGCCGCCCACTGTACCTGCGGCACCCGCCTCAACGGCTTCAGCCGTGCGCGCGAGCCCTACATCCTTCGCAGCCACTCCGAGTCCAATCTCGGAGTCGCGATGGAGGTGCTCTGGCAAGAAGGCCAGCCCGTCACCCTGGTCAGTTTCCAGAATCCCAACCAGTTGATCCTCGACACCGGCACCGTCGTGGGCAACGTGCAGACCCCGCCCGCTGGCGGCTGCCGTACCTCATTCGAGATCAAGATGGACCGCGTGGAAGACGCCCGCGACGTGCTGGGCTTCCATCAAGTCGTCTTCTACGGCGACCATCGCCGCGACGTCGAAGCCTTCTGCCAAATGTTCGGGGTTCGCGTCATCCATTCGCCGGAGCGCAGCCCTGAGCGGGAGGAGGTGTGAGCCAATGCGCTGCTTCATCGCCGTGCTCGCGATCCTGCTCCTGTGGACCGCCCTCCCGGTCGCCGCAGACTTGATGATCGGAACGCCCGACAGCCCACCTTCATGGGTTGATCCCCTTGGCGCAGTGCGCGAAGACTGGGGCCGGGTTGTCGTGCGGCTTGAGGCGCCTGCGGGCGAGCGTCTGGTCGGCCAGCACTATGGGGCACGTCCTGCGGTCACGGTGACAACGATCTCCGCGGGGGGTCCCATCAGCCTGACACGCAAGGCCTACCGCTCGCCCATCTGGCCCTCGCCCGTGGACGTGATGACGACACGCGTGACTGACACCAGCGACCAACCGGCTGCGTGCCGACTGCGCGTGGTGCTGCCCGAGGGGCTGGAGATGGGCGAGCGCCTGGGCCTCATCGGTGGCCGCGCCGTGCTCGCCGTGCTTGGCGACCTCCAGCCTTCGAGAACCGAGCGGGAGTGGGGGTGCGTCGGCGGGGTGGTTGCCATGCCCGGCTGGGGCAAGCCGGAGGGCGAGTGCGATCCCGCCTTCCGCAACATCCGCGCCGGCATGGGCGGGGTGCCGATCATCTATCGCTTCGCTGTGCCCAAAGGAGCCAAGCGGACAGTCGTGCTCGGGCTGTGCGAGAGCCACTGGGACGCGGCCGGCCGGCGCCCCCTGGTCATCTACGTCGAGGGCGCGTCCAAGACCGAAGTTGACCCCATCGCCCTCTGGGCACGCCACGGCCCCGGCTGTCTGCGCTTTGACGCTTCCGATGTGAACGCCGACGGCCGCCTCGAGATGGTGGTTGCCCCGCACCCACAAGCGCCGGACAAGAACCCTATCCTCAACGTCATTTGGATCTTCTCTCCCGACCTGTACGTGGACACCAACCAGGTCCTTCGCGGGCAGATGAACGCCGCGGCCGAGTACTATGTAGATGTGGGCGGCGAGAAGGACCAGTCGCTGTACGACACGGGAACCCTAGTGTACGATCTAGAATTGCAGCCCCGCGCGACGGAGGAATTCACCTTCCTGCTCGCATGCAACGGCGGCTCGGTCCCTAACCCGCAGGACAGCGCCTGGACTCCGGCGGCACTCCGCAGGGCAGCCGAGGACGTGTGGGCCGGCCGTCTCGAGTCGGGCGCACGGATGCTCCTGCCCGGGCCTCTCGCTGAGCAGTGGCAGGAAGCGATCACGCTAACCTTGATGACGCGCGTGCAGGCTGACGCATACTTCGTCGCGCTCCCCGAATCTCGATCGCTTGCCGACTACTCGCACCTGGCGGCAGCCCAGATCATCGGCGCCCTCGACCTCGCGGGCTACCCCGCCGAGGCCGAGCGCATGCTCCGCATCTACTGGGACAGGCCGGTGCCCGACGCATTCGCCACCTTCGCGCACCAGGAGAATGGGCAGTGGCCCGCTGCTTCGGACGAGGCCCAAGGACGGGCGCTGATCGTGCAGGCGCTGGCCCGGCACGGCTTGCTGAGCAGGGATCCCCGGTGGGCGCAAGGGGCCTGGCCGGCGATAAGGTCCGGGGCGGAGTGGCTCGCGCAAGCGAGCGAAGGCGCGCCATTGCCGACCGAAACAAGCCGCGAAGCGGCGCGGGCGCTTGTCGGCGTCTCAAGGCTGGGCGAACTACTGCGAAAGCCGGGCGTGGATGGGTTCGGCGCCAAAGCAAGACAGTTGGATCCGGAGGCGGCCTGGGGGGCGATGTTGGTGTCGCGTATCGAAGACCCCGTGACCGCAGCCACAGCCTCTTTGGTCCGCCTGCGCATGGCCCTGGTGCAGGAGCGCGGCCGTGAACTGTGGCTGCTCTCCGGCTTGGACGCCTCTTGGCTGGCCGCGCGCTTCATATCGGCCGAGGAGCTGCCCACAGAGTTCGGACCGGTCTCACTCCAACTGCGATGCTTGGCCAAGGCTCTGCAGGTCACAGTGACGCTCTCCCCCGACCGGCCCCCGGAGAGCGTCGCGATCTGCGGCCCCACCATGGGCGGCAACAAGCCGGTCACTGCCGGCGCAGACGGCCGTGCCCTGTCGTTGGATGACCAAGGGGCGGTCCGACTCCCGGCGACGAGTGGGCAGCACCGTGTGACCTTCAACTACCCGTGACGCCTTCGGGCGCGCGGCTCGACACTAGTCGCATCGCTTAGGAACCCAACGGAGCAGACGGGATGACTGGTCACCAGAGGGCGAAGCCGGCCTTTGAGACATCTGGTGCCCACGGAGGTGCCTTCGGTGGCTTCGTGGGCGACTGCATCAAGGCCAATCTCGAGCACTGGCTCCTCATCGCGCCTGACTCCAACCCGGCCATGCTCGAGATGTTCTTCGACCGCGACCGCCAGCCGCGCCGCGCCCTGGTTCCGTGGGCCGGCGAGTTCGCCGGTAAGTACCTCATCTCCGCCGTGCTCGGCTATCGCCTGACTCCGGACGCACGCCTGCGCGTCCTGCTCGACGACTTGGTTGCCACCCTCGAGGCTGCTCAGGATGCCGACGGATACCTGGGCCCGCACCCGCGCTCCGAACGCCTCACCGGCAAGACCCATGACAGCCACCCTCTGTGGGACCTATGGGGCCACTATCATCTCATTCTCGGCTTGCTCCTCTGGCACCAGGATTCCGGGGGCCAGCGCCCCCTACGGGTAGCCACCCGCGCTGCCGACCTGCTCTGCGACACATTCCTCGATAGCAGCACTCGCGTCGCCGACGCCGGCGCGGAGGAGATGAACATGGCCGTCATCCACGGCCTCTGCCTCCTCTACCAGCAGACGGAGAACGAGCGCCACCTGCGCCTGGCTCGCGCCATCGAAGGGGAATGGGAGAACGCGCCGGCCGGAGACTACGTCCGCCAGGCCCTTGCGGGCAAGGAGTTCCACGAAATGCCGAAGCCACGTTGGGAGAGCCTCCACGACCTGCAAGCGATCAGCGAACTGCATTACCTCACCCGCGACGCCAGGTACCGCCAGGCCTTCGAGCACCTTTGGTGGAGCATACTCAAGGGCGACCGCCACAGCACCGGCGGCTTCTCCTCCGGCGAGCAGGCCTGCGGCAACCCCTATGACCAGCGCCCGATCGAAACATGCTGCACGGTCGCCTGGATCGCGCTCTCCGTGGACATGCTGCGCCTCACCGGTTGTTCACTTGTGGCCGACGAACTCGAACTGACCACCTTCAACGCCCTCGTTGGCGCCCAGTCCCCTTCGGGCCGGTGGTGGACCTACAACACGCCCATGGACGGCTTCCGGCGGGCCTCCGCGCACGACATCGTCTTCCAGGTGGGCCCGGGCAGCCCAGAGCTGAACTGCTGTTCCGTCAACGGCCCGCGCGGCCTCGGAATGCTCTCGGAATGGGCCATCATGACCTCCCCGGATGGCGTCGTCCTCAACTACTACGGTCCCGCGACGCTCAGAGCGGCGACGCCCGAGGGCCGCATACTGACCCTCACGGAGACAACCGACTATCCTGTGGAGCCTGCGGTTCGCCTCACCCTCGGCCTGGCCCAGCCCGAGCGCTTCACACTGCGCCTCCGCATCCCCGCTTGGTCGCTCCGTACGACTGTCCGCGTGAACGGCGAAACGCTTCCCGATGTACGGCCGGGCACATACCTCCGCCTGGAGCGCACCTGGCAAGATGGCGAAGTAGTGGAACTGGCGTTTGACTTCTCTCTTCACTTCTGGGCAGGCGAACGCGAGGCGGAGGGGCACGGCGCCATCTACCGCGGGCCGATACTCCTTGCGTACGACCGTCGCTACAACGCGGTTGACCCCCACGAGTTACCGATACTGGATGTGAGCACGCTGCGCGTCGGGGCTGCCGCGTGGGAGCGCCGGCCCACGCCCTGGCTGCTGCTACGTGCACAGGATGCGCGGGACCATCGGCTGATCCTGTGCGATTTCGCCAGCGCCGGCATCACCGGCAGTCCTTACCGCTCCTGGCTGCCCATTACCGGCTTGAGCCCTCGCCCCTTCTCACGTCAGGATCCCATCTGGAACCTCAGGCCCTGAATCCGCCGCCCGAGAACGCCTAAGGCACTCAGTACTCGGCCAGGCTCTTGGCCGCGCGGATAGCCGCCAGCATGTTCTCTATTGGCGTGTCGCGCGGGGTCATCTCGCCCATGTTGAAGATGTAGCCCCCACCCAGACTCTTGCCCACCTTCATCAAGCGCGCCGTCTCCTTCTTCACCTGCTCCACCGTGCCGCGCCCGAGCACGCCGATCGGGTCCAGGTTGCCGATGTAGCAGCACTTGCCGCGGCATACCTCAACCGCCTCGGTGATGTCTATCCCAGGCCCGCTGCTCAAGGCGCTGAAGCCCAATTCGGCCATCGCCGGCAGGCTCCCGCCCTCTTCGCTCGCGTGCATGATCGCCAGCGCGCCCGCCTTCTGGTACGCCCCGCTCACGCGGCGCGCCGGTTCCGCCGCGAACTCTCGATAGTGAGCGGGGCTCAACATGTGGCTGCTTGCCAGGCAGTCCCCAAGCCAGATCGCGTCCGCTCCCGCCTCGATCTGCGCCAAGCCGAAGGTCGTCTGCAACTCCACGAAGAACTCCATCGTATCCCTCAGGAGTTGCGGGGCGTCCACTACCAGCAACATCGCGGGCTCCAACCCATATAGCAGGCACACGGAACTGAGCGGCGCCGCCGTGCGCCCGCACACGCACAGCCGGTCCCCAAAATGAGACTTGATCCTGCTGATGGCGTCGAGCAACACCGGCATCCGGCCGTCCTTGCGGGGATCGGGCTGGCGGAGGCGGCTCAGCGTGTCGCGGGTGGCCGGCAGATAGTCGCAGGTCGCGCGCAGTATGTTGCCTCCGCCCTTTGTGCCCACGCCCAATACCTCGAACTCAATGCAGTCATCCACCTGGAGCCATGCCCAGTCGTAATCCATCCGCTCCACGGCGGAGATCTGCACCCCGGCCATAACCTCCGCGTTCTGGCAGTAGTCCTCGTAGACTACGCCCGCCACCCGCACGTCGAACTCCTCCCCGGTGCACACCACTGGCACCCGCCCCGGCCGCTCCAGTCGAGCGCACTTGTGCATATCCTCCACTACGCCCCTGTAGGCCATGAACTCGCCTCCACAAAAACGATTGCGGCAATCCGCTCCAAGTGCGAAAATCGAATCGCTGTTTCCCCCATCGAACGTTGGGGAATCCGCTCGCACGTCACGAGGTGGGTCAGATGGCAGAGGCCAAGGAGAAGTATACCGGTTCCGACACCGAAGGGGGCATCACCAGCAGTTACGCCATGGACGACGGCGTCGTCCTCAAGGTGCCCTATTCCTTCTTCGGCTCCATCTATGACGACGACGAGAGAGGCATGATCGCGCAGGCCCTAGAGCAGGACACCCTGACCATGGGGCCTCAGGTCGCCGCCTTCCAGCAGGAGTTCGCCGCCATGTGCGGCGTCAAACACGCCTTCGCCACCTCCAACTGCACCAGCGCCATGCACGTCGCCACCCAGGCCTTCGGCATCGGCCCTGGCGACGAGGTCATCGTCACCCCCAACACCTTCATCGCCACCTCGCTGGTCATCCTCAAGGAAGGCGGCGTACCGGTCTACGCCGACATAGACCCCAGGACGTTCAACATAGACCCCGAGGAAGTCGCCAAGAAGGTCACCAAGAAGACCAAGGCCATCTACGTCGTTCACTACGGTGGCCAGATGTGCGATATGCACCCCATCATGGAGATCGCCCAGGAGCATAACCTCTGCGTCCTCGAGGACTGCGCGCACACGCCCGGAGCCGAGTACAAGGGGCGGAAAGCCGGCAGCGTCGGCGACGTCGGCTGCTTCAGTTTCCATTCGCTCAAGAACATGAGCACCTGCGGCGAGGGCGGCATGCTGACCACGAACCGCGACGATCTCGTGGACGCCATCGAGAAACTGCGCTGCATGAACCTGGAGAACTGGCCCAACCAGACGGATTACTGGATTCCCTCGCACTTCGACGTGGTGGACGTCAACGGGCGCTGGGGCAACAACTACCGGATGAACGAAGTGGCGGCCGCCGTCGGGCGCGCGCAATTGCGCAAACTCGCCCGGCTGAACGAAAAGCGCCGCGAGATCGGCCGCCGCATCACCGAAGGCATCAAAGGCATCAAGGGCATTACCCCGGTCTACGAGGACCCCAACTGCTACCACGTCTATCACCTCTACACCGTCTGCGTGGAAGAGGAGCAACTGGGCGCCACCCGCGACGACTTCCTGCGCGTGCTTTACCGCGAGGAGGGCGTCCAGGGCATACTTCACTACCAGCCCACCTACCGCTTCACCGGCCTGAAGAAACTCGGCTACGGCGACCACCTGTGCCCGCGCGCGGAGAAGTTCTTCTACCGCAGAGAACTCAACCTGCCCATGCACCCTCGCCTCACCGACCGAGAGATTGGGGACATGGTCACCGGCATCCGCAACGCCGCCGAGAAGGTGCGCGGCAAGAACGCGTGATGCCCCAGCGCGTCCGCGATATCAGCGGCTGGATCTACACCGGCATGTGGGCCTACTGCCCCGAGTACCCCGGCGCGGAGATCACCGAGTTGCCGCATCCGGCTTTCTTGCCGCCGGACTATCCCGTGTACTTACAGAAGTTCGTCATCGGCGGCCAGACCGGCACCTACATCGAGACCCGAGCCCACATGGACCGGGGCGCAGAGCCTGTATCGGCGCTGCCCTTGGATGAGTTCTACCGACCGGCCGTCGTCATAGGCGTCGGCAGCAAGCGGGCAAACGAGGCGGTCACCCTCGCGGACCTCGACCGCGTCAAGCCTGACCTGCGACCGGGCGACGCGGCGCTCCTCTGCACCGGCTGGGACGCCAAGTGGGACGACCCCGACTATGTGGAAGGCAGCCCGTACATCGAACGAGAGGCGGCACTCTGGCTCATCGGCCAACGCATCGGCCTGCTCGGCGCCGACTTCCCCCGCTTTGACCTGCCCAGCGCGATGCAGTTCCCCTGGCCCGAGTTCTGGCAGGCAGTCAACCTGCTGCTCGCGCCGCTCACGAATCTCCAGGGGCTCTCGGGCCGCTGCGGCCACCTAGTTGCGTTCCCCCTGAAGATACGCGGCGCCTGCGCCACGCCCTGCCGCGCGGCGATACTCCTTGAGGACTAACGCACTAATGTGAGGAGCCAAGTGCTTACCCGCGAAGACATCGTGTCCGGCCTGAGAGCGCTGGGCCTCCAGCCGGGTGACCGCGTGCTCGTCCACTCGTCCCTCGCGGCGCTCGGGGAAGTGAAGGGCGGCGCCGACACCCTCATTGACGCCCTGCTCGAGGCCGTAGGCCCCACCGGCCTGGTCGCCGTCCCCACCTTCGCCTGCGCGCCCCCCTTCGATCGCCGCACCTCCGCTACGCCCCTGGGCGCCGTCGCTCAGCGGCTCTGGAGGCGACCCGAGGCGGTCAGAAGCCTCCACCCGACCCATTCCCTGGCCGCGATAGGGCAGGGCGCGGCGGACCTCGTCCGAGACCATGAGAGATGCGCCACGGCCTATGGCGAGGGAACTCCTTACTACCGGCTCGCCATGGCCGGCGGCAAGATTCTCTTGCTCGGTTGTGACCAGGACCGGAACACCACCTTGCACACCGCCGAAGCCATGGTGAACGCCCCTTATCTCAACGACATCGAAGCCACCTATATCGCAGACGACGGCACTCCGGTTAACATCAAGATTGCTGCCATGGCCGGCCCCCACCGCGACTTCATCGGCCTCGACCGCCTCTTCGTGGCGCGCGGCGTCACCCGCCGCGGCCGCATCGGCAAGGCAGTCTGCCGGCTGATGGATGCCCGACGGATGCTGGAAATGGCAATGGAGGCAATGGGTGCCGACCCCGCGGCTGCCCTCTGCGACAACCCCGCCTGCGCCGACTGCGTCATGCAGCGCGGCATGATCAAGGCCGCGAGGCTTGCCGCCGAGGACTTCACGCTCGCCGCTGTCACCGGCGACATCTCGGACGACTGGGACGACGTGCTCCAGGCCATTCGCGGCGAGGGCGTATCGGCCCTTGAACTGACCGTGCGGGACTTCGAACGCCACCGCGAGCACCTGGCGGCCGAGGGCGTCTCGGTGGTCGCCATCCGTGGCGCCCTCGGCGACGAGCAGGCCTGCGCCCTCGCCAAGCGACTAGGTGTGCCGCTCGTAGTGCCGGCCTCGACCCGGCAGGACCTGCTGGCGGCGATGCGCGCGGCTGAGAGTGGAACGAACGTGCTCGTCGAGAACGACGGCGCGCCCTCCTGCCTCTACGCCGACTTCTACAGAGCGCACCCGAATGGCCCCCCCCTCGCTTTCAACCCCGGTCGCTTCGCCGCCGCCGGCGAGAAGCCCTTCCTTGGCATCTTCTACCGGGGCGTGCTGCGGAAGAAGATGGCCCGCTTCTGCGTGGACGACGCTACCTTCGACGGCACGCCCGCGCTCCCCGGAAGAGGCAACGGGGAAGTCAAAGAGATCATCTCCATGCTTCGCTGCCGGGCCTACGACGGAGTGGTAACGCTGCGCTCGCGCACCAAGGGAGTGGCAGCCTTCCGCGAGGCAGCAGCCGCACTCTGGAGATTGCTGGACACCATGTAGGTCGTCAGGCCGGCCCCCCCGCAAGGAGCAACCCGGATGAACAAAGCGAGAATCATGGCCAATATGACGGTCAAGGAGGTCCGCGAAGGACTGAAAGAGTGCAGGACCGTTATCGTCCCCGTCGGCGGCGTCGAACAGCACGGCTGCCATCTGCCCCTCAGCGTGGACATCCACAACGGAGTCGAGATCGCCGCCCGCGCCTCCGATCTGTGCGGCTGCTTCGTCGCGCCCCCAGTGACCTACAGTTTCTCCGGGGGAATGCTTCCCGGCACCATCAATGTCAACCCCCACGTCTTCTCCCTGGTCCTCATTGACATCTGCCAAAGCCTCGTGGTGCAGGGCTTCAAGAACATCGTCATCCTGCTCGGTCACGGCCGCAGCGAGAACACGCGCGCCGCGCGCGACGCCGCCGAGAACTTCCAGCGCCTCCGCCCCGAAATCACCGGCATCACCCTCTCGGTCATCCCCTTCTGGGAACTCCCGCGCACCTACCTCGAGAAGTTCGAGCAGGGCGATTACCACGCTGCGCTCTGCGAGACTTCGCTCATGCTCTACTGGAAACCCGAACTGGTGAAGATGGAGCAGGCCGGCCTCGACCGTGCCCAGGTCCTCCGGAGAGCCGCCGGTGATCAGGACGGCTACCTGAAGAAGGAAACGGCGGCCGCCGGCAAGTACCTCATCCCCAAGTTGACCCAACAGCCGGACATCGAGGTCGGCGTCTGGGGCAACTACGAAGGCGCCAACGCCGAACTCGGCAGCAAGATCGCGACGGAGTGCGCGCGGGCCTTGGCGGAGATCGTCCAGACGCTGGAAGGAAGGTGAAGAGATGGTCAAGTGGGGCATTATCGGCTGCGGCGGCATCGCCAAGCGGCGCATGATCCCCGCCTTGCCCGAGTGCCAGGAGAGCACCGTGGTCGCCGTGATGGACGTGGACCGCGCCGTGACCGACGAAGTCGCACGAGGCGTTCACGCGCGCGCGTACCACACCGAGACAGACCTGCTGGCCGATCCTGAAGTGCAAGCGGTCTACATCGCCACCCCCGTCTATCTCCACCACCCCCACACCCTCCAGGCGGCAGCCGCCCGCAAGCACGTGCTCGTCGAAAAGCCCATCGCCCTTACCGTGGCGCAGGCCCAGGAGATGGTCGCCGCCTGCGATGGCGCGGGCGTCTACCTCACGGAAGGCTACATGATGAAGTACCATGCGCTCCACGCCAAAGCGCGCGAGATGGTTCAGGCAAGGGAGATCGGGCAAGTCGTCTTTGCGCGCGCACAACTCTCCTGCTGGTATCCCGACATCCCCGGCGCCTGGAGACAAGACCCGGAACTCGGCGGCGGCGGCGCCCTCATTGACATGGCCACCCACTGCTACGACCTGCTCGAGTTCATCATCGGTTGCAGGATCACCGAGGTCTTCGCCTTCGCCGACACGCTGACGTTCAAGTATCCCGTGGACGACAGTTCCACCACGCTCCTGAAGTTCGCGAGCGGGGCACACGGCGTTGTGGACGCCTTCTTCAACGTGCCCGACGCTGCCGGGCAGGACCGCCTCGAACTCTACGGCAACAAGGGAAGCATCCAGGCCGAAGGCACCATAGGCCAGGCCCCGACAGGCGCCCTGGTCGCTTGCCTAGGCGAGGCCGCGAAGGACTACGACCCGCAGCAGCGGAAGGACAGCCTGAGCGTCACCCGGAAGGAAGTTGACTACACGCCCGTCAATATGTACGCAGCGGAGATGGACTATCTGTCCCGCTGCGTCACTAGCGGCACGCCCCCCACGGTCAGCACCGGCAGAGACGGCGTGCACGTCCTACAGGTGGCCCTAGGAGCCTACGAAAGCGCCAAGACGGGCCGCAAGGTGCTGATACCGTAGGCACTTCTCGAGACCCGCCGGACCCGTGCCGGGAACCGAGGAGTGCCAGCACCCGTTATCGGGGAAAACTGGCGTTATCTGGTAAACTAGCGGGCGTACGCTGCAAGATTCAGGGGGTCTACAGATGTCCGAGCAAGGATATCCCTATATCATTGTCGGTGGCGGGCTCGCCGGCGCCTCGGCGGTCGAGGGAATCAGGGAAGAAGACAAGGAGGGCGCCATTCTCCTTGTGGGCGGCGAGAAGCACCTCCCTTACCACCGGCCGCCGCTCTCGAAGAAACTGTGGTTCGGAACCAAGAAGGTCGAGGACATCTTCGTGCACGACGAGAAGTACTACGCCGAGGCCAATGTCGAACCGGCCCTCGGCACCCGAGTCGTGGCCTTGGACCCGAAGGGCAAGGCCATCGCTGCGGCTGACGGCCAGACCTACCGCTATGGCAAACTGCTCCTAGCAACCGGCGGCACTCCCAGGATTCTCGACATCCCCGGCGGCGACCTCGAGGGCATCTTCTACTACCGCTATCTCGACGACTACCTCGCCCTCAGACCCCAGGCCACCGAAGGCAAGTCCGCGGTCATCATCGGCGGCGGCTTCATCGGCTCCGAAATGGCTGCGGCGCTCAACCTCAACAAGGTCGAAGTCACGATGGTCTTCCCCGAGCCCTATCTGGTCGCGCGCATATTCCCCCAGTCTCTCGGCCGCGCCATCCAGGATCACTACGTGCACCGCGGGGTCACCGTGCTGGCTGAGGACGTGCCCGTGTCCTTCGCCAAGAGCGGCCAGCGCTTCGTGACCCGCACGCGCAGCGGCAAGGCCATCGAGTCGGACACCGTCGTCGTCGGCATTGGCATCGCACCCGCGGTTGGGCTCGCCGAGCAGGCGGGGCTTGCCGTTCAGAATGGCATCGTGGTCAACGAGTACCTGCAAACCTCCGCCCCCGACATCTACGCCGCCGGCGACAACGCCTTCTTCCCCTATCAAGCGCTCGGCCAGTCCATGCGCATCGAACACTGGGACAACTCCATCAGCCAGGGCAAATGGGCCGGCGGCAACCTCGCCGGCGCGCACGAGCCCTTCACCTACATGCCCTACTTCTTCTCCGACCTGTTCGACTTCGGCTACGAGGCCGTCGGCGACGTCAACGCCAAACTGGAGACGTTCGCCGACTGGCAGAAGGAAAACGAGACCGGGGTGATCTACTACCTCCAGGGCGGCAAGGTCCGCGGCGCCATGATGTGCAAAGTGTGGGACAAGGTCGAAGCCGCGCGCGAGTTGATCAAGAAGGGCCATCGGGTATCGCCCGAAGACCTGCGCGGCGCGATCGCCTGAGGACGGGGCTAGACCATGGCGCTTGTCAACCAGAAGTGCGAGACCCTCCAGGCTGGAACGCCGCCTCTGTCGCAAGAGGGGGCGCAGGAATACCTCAAGGAGACCCCGGCCTGGGCCCTCAGGGAGCGCTCCATAGAGCGCGAGTTCCACTTCAACGACTTCCGGGAAGCGATGGCGTTCGTCAACAACGTCGCTGACCTCGCCGAACAGGAAGGACACCACCCGGACATCCACATCCACTACACCAAGGTACGGCTCGAACTCTCCACCCACAAGATCGGCGGCCTCTCCAAGAACGACTTCGTGTTCGCCGCCAAGATTGACAGGTTGGCGCAAGCCTGAAATGCCTGGCGAGTCGCTGAAGGGACAGACCGCCCTCGTCACCGGCGCGGCTAGGCGCATCGGTCGCGCGACCGCCCTGGCCCTTGCCGACGAGGGCGTCAACGTCGCTGTCCACTACCACCAGTCAGAGGACGCGGCGAATGAGGTCTGCTACCAGGTCGCCTGTCGCGGCCTCAAGGCCTGGCCGCTCATGGCCGACCTCGCGCTCCCGCAGGAATGCGAGAACCTCATCCAGCGGGTCCACCAGGCCGCCGGCAGCCTGGACATCCTCATCAACAACGCCTCCATCTTCCCCGTGGAGACGCTACAGGAAGCGACGCTGGAAAGCCTCGTCGCCAACGCCCGCGTCAACGCTTGGGCGCCCTTCGTCCTCAGTCGCGCTTTCGGCGAGCGCGCGCTCCGAGGCAAGATCGTGAACTTGCTCGACTCGCGCATTGCGGGCCACGACTGGTCCCACGTCGGCTACATCCTGAGCAAGCACCTGCTCGCCGTGCTCACCAGAATGACCGCGCTGGCGCTCGCGCCGCACATAACCGTCAACGCCGTCGCCCCCGGCTTGATACTCCCGCCACCGGGCAAGGACGAGAGTTACCTCGAGCGCCTCAAAGACACCGTGCCGCTCAAGCGCTACGGCAGCCCCGAAGACGTCGCCCACGCGATACTGTTCCTGCTGAAGAGCGACTTCATCACCGGTCAGGTCATCTACGTTGACGGCGGGCGCCACCTAAGGGAGCCAGCGGATGGATCGCATACTGATTAGGGACCTGCGCGCGCGTTGCATTATCGGCATCGATCCCGACGAGCGCCGCGAGAGACAGGACGTGACCCTCAACATCGCGCTCTCAACCGATACCCGTAAGGCTGGCCGGAGCGACAACTTCGACGACGCCGTGGACTATCGTTCCCTCAAGAAGCGCATCGTCGCCATGGTCGAGGAGTCGCAGTTCCACCTCATCGAGGCCCTGGCCGAGCGCATCGCCGACCTCTGCCTCGAGCACCCAGCCGTGCTGCGCGTGCAGGTCACCGTGGAGAAGCCCTACGCCCTCAGGTTCGCGCGCAGCGTCGGCGTGGAGATAACCCGGGAGCGGACCTAACAGGGATGCCGCGGGTGTTCGTAGCTGTGGGTGCGAACCTGAACCCGGCCGACAACGTCCGCCGGGCGCTTGCCCTCCTCGGCCGAAAGGTGCGCGTGCTCGCGGTCTCTACCTTCTACCGCACCGAGGCCGAGGGCAGGCCCGACGACCCGCCTTTCTACAACGGTGTGGTGGAGATTGACACTGACCTCCCGCCTGCCGCGGTCAAACACTCCCTCTTGCGCCCCATTGAGGCCCAACTGGGGCGCCAGCGCACCGAGGACAGGTACGCCGCGCGCCCCATTGATCTTGACCTCCTGCTCTATGACGACCTGGTGCTCTCGAGCGACGACCTGGCCGTGCCCGACCCCCAGATAGTTAGCCGCGCCTTCCTCGCGATTCCGCTCTGCGAGATCGCCCCCAACCTGCTGTTGCCCGACTCCGGCCGCCCGATCGCCGAGGTCGCGCAGGCGCTCCAGAAGCACACCATGGAGCCGCTGGTCGAATACACTCAACTGCTCAGAAGGGAAGTTCAGCATGGACCTCAAGAAGGTTGAAGGACTCATTCGCGAACTGCTCGTTGAGATCGGCGAAGACCCCGACCGCGAGGGGCTGCTCAAGACCCCTTACCGCGTCGCCAAGGCCTACGAGTACCTCGCCTCAGGATACCGCGGCGACCCCAAGGCTCTCATGAACGGGGCCATCTTCACCCAGGAAACCAACAACATGGTCATCGCCAGGGATATCGAACTCTACAGCCTGTGCGAGCACCACATGCTGCCCTTCTTCGGCCGCTGCCACATCGGCTACATCTCCCGCGGCAAGGTCGTCGGCGTCAGCAAACTCGCGCGCCTCGTTGACATGTACGCCCGTCGCCTCCAAATCCAGGAGCGCCTGACCCAGCAGATCGCGCAGGCCATCATGAAGTCCATCAGCGCCGAAGGCGTGGGCGTGATCATCGAGGCCCGCCACCTCTGTATGATGATGCGCGGCGTGGAAAAGCAGAACTCCATGATGACGACCTCATCCGTGCTCGGCAGTTTTCACGACTCCGTCGCCACCCGCAATGAGTTCCTGTCGCTGATAAACAGGCCGCAGCCCTAGCGGCTGCGCTTCGCCGGGCTAGCCCTCCCTCAGGAACCGGTCAATCCACCGCGCCTTCTCCGCGATCATCTCGCGGCAAGAGGCGAACTGGCCGTCCCTGCGCTCGCTTATGTCCAGCCACGGGGCTTCCTCATAGATGTGGTCGGCGGCCAGGGCATTCGCTTTCTCCTGGAGGGCTACCTCTCTCATCGCCGTTCGGAAGGACGGATCGCCCGTCCGCTCGTGCTCCCGGCGCGCTTGCAGGAACCGGACGG
The DNA here is from genome assembly GCA_964528605.1 of uncultured Armatimonadia bacterium. Taxonomy (GTDB): domain Bacteria; phylum Armatimonadota; class Zipacnadia; order CAZGSV01; family CAZGSV01; genus CAZGSV01. The sequence goes on along the minus strand of CAZGSV010000049.1, from coordinate 1,985 downwards.
TGTTCTCGCACGCCTTCATCGTCCGGTAAACGAGTTCCGTCAGCAACGCCTCCTCACGCAGGTTGCGTCGGTCTGCTTCCGTAGGCGCCAGAGGCGCCGCTTCGACCAGGTGCCTCCAGGCGGCCTCCGCCTCGGCGGCCGCAGCGGCGTACTCCCGGACGATGATGTCCCACCCGTCGGATGCTCCTTCCCAACGAATGCCTACGCTCTCGGCGGTGTCCGGAAGCGAGGCCATCACCAGACACGCCTTCGCCTCCTCGATCCTCTTCCGCGAGAAAGTCTCCTCGGCCTCCTGCAGATAGTAGAGATAGCCATGGAAGACGTCCGGAATCGGCGCGTCCTTCTCCGGCACCAGCGGATGCGCCGGCCCGAGAAAACTGGGGCCTACGTAGTACGTCTGCAGGCAGATGCATGGTATGTGTCGCACGGCGTTGCTCATGCGCGCCCAAGAGGCGAGCGCGGCCTCGGCCGCCTCGGGGCCAAAGTCCCGTACCGCCATCCGGCACAGGAACTCGTCCCTGGGCATGTCGTCCCGGTACGCCGCCCATAGCCCCAGTTCCTCCGCCCGCGACCCGAACATGCCAAAGAAGAGCCACGACTGCTGCACACCGGCCGGCTCCAGTGCCCGCACCCGCTCCCACTTCTGCGCCAGGTGCTGCAAAGCCGGCACGTAGGGGAACTGAAACACCTCCAAGCCGATGCCCGTCTCCGTCTTGACCAGCAGCGGGTGCCCCGTCTGGTGCGCCACCTTGGCGACCCCGCGCATGATCTCGGACGGCCCTTGAAAGTCAATGCTGTAGTCCCAGATGTTCTTCTCGTAGCCATCCTTCTGTAGCCACTGATCCTTCTCAATTTGATGGTAGATCGGCATGCCCTGCGGGAGTTGGCGAATGAACTCCTGCCGGTCCGGCCGCTCCCAGCCCCCAGGGGCGTAAACCCACGGCGCTACCCACGCTCGCGGCTGCACGCGCGCCACGGCCTCGTTGATGACACCCAGAAGATGCGAAAGAAGCCCCTCCACCGGCTGCGCATAGCAGCGCTCGCACCGAACCTTTGCCCCAGGCCACATCTGACAGTGGTAGAAAGACTCCGCAGCGACGATAAGTATCAGCCCCTCCAGTTCCGGCACCTCGGCGAAAAGCCGCGAGAACGTCTCCCGGTAGAAGTCGAGCGTGACCTCGCTGCTGGAGCACAAGAAATGGATGAAGTCGCCGCCGACCTCGAAGCCGCTGCCTCTGACCTCGGGGTGCGCCAGGAAGACCGGATGGCTCGCGCGCAACTTGGGGCCTATCACAACGTAACTGAACCTGACCCCGTATCTCGCGGCGCGCCTCGCCGCGCCCCTCAGCATTGCCAGGTTCACCTCATAGTCCGGGCAGTTCAGTTCCGGCAGGATTTCGCTCTTCACGTAGCACAGTAAGTCGCCGTAGATCATCATGCTGTTGACGCCGTAATGCGCGTACAGCCTGAACGCGTCCTCGCTCAGGTACTCCGGCGAGAAGTCGGGAACCGAGTAGTTCCCTCCCCACGGCCCCTGGCTGATCTGCACCGCCCACGCCGCTCTCCGCGTCATCTCGCCGCGCGGGAGGAACGGCCCCCGCCGCACCCTCATCTCCCACTCGAGCCAAGCGATCCCTGCCCACAGCCCCGCGAGGTCGCCGCCGACTACTTTGATGCGGCCCGGCTCGCAGGACAGGCGGCAATCACGAACCGTAAGCGCCGCGTCCACCAGGCACTCGATCGCGTGTGGCGCGTCCTGCGCCACAGCCACGCCCATCCGCCTCAGGAAGTCCTCCAGGTCCGCGACCACGAGCGCACCGATCGCCGAATCGCCACGGCACACCACCCTCCAATCGCCTGCCAACTCAAACTCCCCTGCGGACGGCGTCGCCCTCGGATCGCGCCCCACCGCCCGGTGGGGGTCGCGCCTGTCCAAGCGCATAGGGTCTCGGCAGGTTCCCCGCATCAGGTATCGAATGAACAAC
>CAZGSV010000048.1:0-24139 GCA_964528605.1 uncultured Armatimonadia bacterium | reverse complement strand
TGCCGACAAGTCGGACCGCAAGGTCGCCGTCGGCCAGGTCCTGCGCTTCAATCGCCTCTTCCAGGCGGTCAAGACAATGTGCCAGGACGGCATCCTCGGCGACCTCTTCTACCTGGAGGCCGACTACATTCACGACCTGCGCTATCAGCTGTTCATGGAGCCCTGGAAGATTGAGCAAGAGAAGCCGATGGTCGGGGGAGGCTGCCATCCCTTCGATCTGCTCCGTTGGTTCTCCGGCGCCGAGCCGGCCGAGGTAACTTCGTACAGCAACCACCTCGCCTATCCGGAGATGCGCGAGGATGCCACCATCGTCAGCATCTTCAAGTTCGATAACGGCGCCCTGGCCAAGGTGACCGCGCTCTATGGCCCGACAAGCCCAATGGGCAAGTACTACAACCTTGCGCTCTACGGCACTAAGGGCACCGTGCTGCGCGACCAGTTGTGCGTCGCCGGGCTACAGGACTTCATGCAGATTCCCATCGAGACGCACGGCCATCCGTATGACCCCGAGGTGGATGACCTCACGGCCGCCATACTAGACGACCGCCAGCCGTTGGTGACCGCGCGCGACGGCGCCCGCAGCGCCTCCGCCGTGCTCTGCGCGCACGAGTCCTCAAAGACCGGGCAGCCGGTCAAGATTCCGCTCCTCTAGCGGCTCACCAGCCGCCGAGCAGGAGGCATACGGTTGTCGGAAGCCATACGGCGCGAGCCGGCCGCTAGGCCCGGCAAGAAGAGAGGGGATCCCGGAATGCTCATCGCAACCCTGGTCATGGCCGTGCTCGCCGTCGGCTTCCTGATTGTCGCCTACACCCGAGGCCGGAATCTGCACGTTGCAGGGCTGAAGGCCGGCGCGCATATGACGCTCCAGGTGCTGCCGCTGCTCATCTTCGCGTTCATACTTGCGGGCACCGTCCAGGTGCTGGTGCCCAAGGAACTCATCGCCCGCTGGATCGGAACTGCGTCCGGCCTGCGCGGCATCGCGCTCGGCACCCTCGCCGGCGCGATAACCCCCGGCGGCCCTTACGTGAGCCTGCCCATTGTGGCCGGCCTCTTCCGCGCGGGCGCGGGCATGGGCACAACCATCGCCTTCCTGACCTCGTGGTCGCTGTGGGCCGTGGCGCGGATGCCCATGGAGGTGGGCCTGCTCGGCTTCCGCTTTGCCGCCATCCGTTTCGCCTGCACCTTCTTCTTCCCGCCCATCGCCGGCCTCATCGCCCACTACCTCTTCAAGTAGCGGGCCCCTGCCCATCCATCGTAGGGGCGGGCCCCCGTGCCCGCCCAGCCCTTGGCGGCGATTCCGCGAGTTGCCCGCTGTCCTGTAGGAGCGGCATTCCTGCCGCGAGTTTGTAGGGGCGCATGGCGATACGCCCCTACGGTGGGCAACCACGCAGGGTTGCCCCTACGAACTCGCAGGTCTGCTGACGTCTCCCGAGCCGTCCCCGCCAGAGGCGAAGAGCGTTAGGCTCGGCCCTCCGTGCAATCTCTCGTGGGGGCGGAGACTTGCCTCCGCCCGCTTGCCCGCCTCAGGAGGGCGACCCCGCCCCCGGGGTCGAGAATGCCACGGACCTCCCCTCTTGCCGTGCCCTACAACGCCATCACGTACCTGTAAACATCCGCCGTCCAGAAGTCCCCGCTATGCGACTTGCCGTCCCCGCGCTCCCCATACCGCGTCAGGTACAACTCAATTTCCAGCGTCTCCCGATTCCCGAACGCGCTGAAGTTGGAGAGTTGCAGCAGCGCCGTGTCCCTCTCCGGGTCGCAATCGTCAATCACCGTCAGCGTCTCGCGCTTCAGCGCCGGTATCGCCTCCTCAATCTCGGCGATGTAGAGCGGATAGCGAGGCAGGTTCCCCTCCGGCGGGGTAGGGGAGATGTTGCCGATCCAATAGAGCCTGCCCGTCTTTGTGCTGCGCAAGATACGCGCAAAGGTGGAGGGCGCATAGAACTGCTCGCGGTCGTCAAAGCGCAGGTGGGTCACCGGGCTCCAGCTGCGGCCGCGGTCGCGCGACACCGAGATCCACTTGCGCCCCGCCGTGAACTCGGTGCTCGATCCGCGCATCTCGAGCAATAGGGCGCCGTTGCTTAGTTCGGCGATGCAGGGCTCCATCAGGCCGCGCGAGGACACGCGTTTCGAGACGGCGAGCGGCTCGGAGTGAGTCCACTCGTAGGCCTGGCGCGCCTCATCCCAGCGTCCGACCAGGCAGATGACGCCGCCGACCTGCTCCATCTCGCCTTCCTCGTTGCGATGCGCGACCGGGACGACACCGGGATAGGCGATCGCGCCTTCCTCGAAAGCGACGAGGTTGTAGCCGCCATACATCTGATTGGAGGCGAGGAACTCCTCGCTGCCCCAGTTGCCGGGATCAAACACGGGGCCGTGCTCGTAGGTCAACTGGCGCTTCGGGCCCCAGGTGAGGCCGTCGTCCTCGGATACCTGCCAGAACATGTGGTCCCAGTAGAGTTGCACCCCGCGCCAGTGCGCCGCGAGCGCCTCGGCCGGGTCGCCCTTGAGAATGCGCTCGAAGACCATTCTCACCATCCGGCCCGCCCGAGAGTCATAGCCGCGCGCGAACTCGCCCTCCTCCATCACCAAGTCCCCTTGCGTCGGGTGCTCCTCAGCCTCGTACTCCCATTCCGACCAAGTCCTGCCGTTGTCGTCGGAGTACCGAGCGCGGGTGTTGTCGCACCAGTCGCTCGTCGCCTCCTCCGCCAGCCGCTCCCACCTGCGCAGGCCGGTGCCGGTGTAGCCGGCCGAAAGCACCGCGGCGACGTGCGGCCGCGGCGAGGGGATGTAGAGTTCTCGTTTCACCGACGCGATGGCCGGCATTTGGCGTCTCACCCGGCCCTCTTCGCCAACGCCTCGGCCCGGATGCGGTTGGAGCGCTCCCAGTAGTCCTGGCGGCGCTCGAGTCCGAACTCCTTGATCACATCGTCAATGTCGAGACCTTCGCGTTCCGAGCCGATGGCGTAGCACGCCTCGCGAGTGGCGTAGTCGAAGGTCAGCGCCCCCCCGTACTTCTCCAGCATCTTGTCCATCTTGTCCCAGTTGTAGTCCATGTGCAGCAGCCGTCGGTTCAGGTTGATGCGGTGGGCGATAAGCGTCTCGTAGGTGGACTCCTCGAGCACCTCGCCCGTCAGGTCAACGATCTGCCCGAGTTCGGAGAGCACGGCGGACACCATATAGACACCCAGTTCGAAGGCCCAGTAGCGCACCTGCATCCCGCCGCGATAAGCCGAGCAGAAGAAGATGATCTCCGCGCCCTTCTCCGCCAGGCCGGTCATGAGGTCCCGAAAGTTGAGGTCGAAGCAGATCGCCATGCCGACGCGGCCGAAGTCGGTCTCGAAGGTAGGCGTCTCTTCGCCCGGCATGATGCCGGCCTCGATCTCGCCGATCGTGGGGTGCATCTTGTGATACACCCCCGCAATCTCGCCCTGGCGGTCAATGAGCACGGCGGAGTTATAGAGAGTATCTCCTCGGCGTTCGTAAACCGGCCAAACGAGGTAGAGCGAATGCTTCTTCGCCACCTCGGCCATGCGCCCCGTGCTCTCGCCGGGCAAGGTCTCCGCCAAGTCCTTGGCCTCGCCCAGGCCGAGTTGCGGATAGATCTCCGGGAAGGCGACGATGTCCGCGCCGAACTGCTTTGCGCGCCAGACGAGGTGCGCGGCCTGGTCCAGCCGCGCGCCCAGATCCCCCGAGGGGGCGTGGGACACGCTGGCAACGGTCACGTGTCTTGCCATATAGTCACTTCCCTCCAAGTGCGCCAGACTGCCTTGGCCGGTGAGATTAGCATAGTCCCAAGGGGTGCTGCGATGAAGACCGTCTATCTGGCTCTGATGCTGCACGGCAATATGTGCTACGACCGCTACACCAAGCACACCATTCGCGGTCAGTTCCCGCGCCTCTACCGCACCGCCGTGGCGGCGCTACGCCGCCACCCGCAGGCCATCGCCCACATTGACCTGCCCGGCCTGACCATCAAGAGCCTGCAACTGGCTGCACCCGACCTTCTCGCCGACCTCGTGGCACTCGCCCGCCGCGGCCAGGTAGTCTTCGTGGGTTGCCAATACGCCGCCAGCCACGCCATCTGCTGTGACGGCGAAACCGACGCGCGAGCGGCGCGCCTCACCATGGACATCATCCGCGAGGAGTTGGGTTTGACCCCCCAAGGCTTCTTCCCCCAGGAGACCGTGCGCCATCCCCAGACCCCGTGGGTGATGAGCCAAGCCGGGGCGCGATGGGTCATCGTCCCCGACCGCGACTGGAAGCGCCCCAAGCGCCTCCTCGGCCTCGACGGCAGCGATGTCATCGGCATTCCTTTCAACCAAGCGCACCTGCCCCTCAGCGCCCTCGAACGCACTTTCGACGAGTGCGAGGATGGAGACCTGCTGGTCACCGGCGGCGACTTCGAAATGCTTGCCGATATGGACGCGCTCGTCGCTGAACTCGAGCGCCTCAAGGCGCAGGGCAAGCCTATCGAGTTCACGACTTTCGACCGCTACCTGGACGAGCACCCCGTGCGCGAGGAAGTGCGCCTGCAATCACCCGTAGGCTACCAGCCCGAGGACTGGGAGGCCAGCCCCAGTTTCGGCCGCTGGACCGCCGATCCCAATGACATAGAGGTGCATCGCCACGCGCGCCGGGCGATGGCGGCTGTGCGCACCGCCGGCATGCTGGCCGCGATTGCGCGCACGCTCTGGGAGGCGGACTGCGACCCGCCTTGGACGGCCGGGGCAGCGGCCGTGCCCGACAATCCCTGGTCGGCTGATTTCGAGGGCCCCGAGGAGTTCCCCGAGGTGGCCGAACGCTACCTCGGTCGTCACGGGCAGCGTACCCTGCTAGGCGAGGCCTGGCATCAACTGCTGGTGGGGGTGAACTCGGACGCCCGCGGCTGGCACCCCCTCGAAAGCCGCCGCCGTCATCGAATGGCTTGCTGCGACGCCGCCGTCCACCTGGCCGACGCCGTCTGCCGCCACGCGATGGCCGCCCTGGCCGCGCGGCTCGCGCCCGTGGAGCCGCTCCGAGATGCTTCCCGCTGTTTCGTAATCTTCAACCCAACGCCTGCGCGCGAGCGCCAAGTGTGCCTACCCACGCTCGAGCCTGTGGAAGTGCTCGACGCCACGGGCTCCCCGCTTCCCACCCGCACCGAGGTCGAAGACCACGGGCTCTCCGCCATCGCCCGCGTGCAGACGCCACCCTTCGGATACGCTGTCATCGGGGTGCGCCCGGCGCATTCCTCCCGTGCGGCGCTTTGGGACTCGGGAAGCAGCGCGGAGAACGGCGGTACGTCGGTGGCGTTCACCGACGGCGCGCTGCTCATCATCCGCGGCCGCCTGGCGGCCCGGCTCACGCTCGCGCCATTCCGCCTCACCGACCCCCTGACCGGCGCGTCAGAGATGGTCGCCGCGCCTCTCCGCGGCGCGGCAACGCGCGTATCCCGAGACAACCTCTGCCCGCGGCTGGAGGTCTGCGCCGAACCTGCCTGGGGCCTCGAGACACGCCTGGTGGCGGACGTGTGGCCGGACGAGGTCACCTGTGATTGGCATTTCCGCTTTGATCTCCCGCGTCAGGTCGGAGAGGGCGGCTGGGCGCCGCGGGGCTTGCTGGCGTTGCTAGAGGCGCCCCCGGGTGAGGCCTGGTACGACGTGCCTCTGGGCACGATCCGCCACCCGAACGACGGTGCTTCCTTCTTCGCCGCCAACAGGTTCGCCGCCCTCTGCGGGCCTGAGGGTGCCATTGGCGTTGTCCCTCTCACCGGCGAGCAATGCTTCTTCTCCAACGCCGCGGCGGGACAACTCGGACTCTGCCTTGGGGCCTCCACCGACAGCGCCCCGCGCGAGCGCCCCGAATGCACCATTGATGAGCGAGGCTACGCGCACCACCATACGCCCACCATCCCCCACATCTTCTGCGGCCGTTTCCGCCACCGCTTTGCCCTTCGCTTCGGCGACGGCGACTGGCGCTCGTTGGGCCTGCCGGCCGTGGCCTGGGCTCACTCCCAGCAGCCCTTCATCCGCGCAACTGCGCCCCCCGACTGGAGAGGCAGCCTACCGCCCACCGGCACACTCCTCCGCCTAAGCCCGGAAAACGTCGAGATAAGCGCGGTGCGCCTCCACGGGCAGCGCCCGCAAGTCGTGCTCAACGAAGCGCATGGCCAAGAAGCCCGCCTGGCGCTGGCCATCGGGCGCAACGCCTGGGAAGCCACGCTGCGCCCGTTCCAGCTGCTGAGCCTGGAACTGTAGTCCTCTCGCCGGGCCCGGCGACTGCCCCTTGGCCGCCTACGCCCGCTCCCGCACGATCGGCCCCATCCGCTGATAGAAGGAGCCAAGGACGTGCCCGATGTCCAGACCGTAGGGGCACGACTTGCGGCACGCCTCGCGCTGATCGCACGTAAGACACTTCTCCGCGGCCAGCACCTGGTCCCTCCAGCCGCGCCCCAGCATCTCCTCCAGGCCGTGCCGCACGTAGCACAGGTCCGCGATCATCAAGCCGGTGATCTGCACACCGTAGGGACACTGCCAGTGGCGGTAGCAGAGCCGGCAGAAGTAGCGGTCATGGAATGCGCGCAATTCCTCGAGGAAGCCCATCTCTTCCTGCGTCAGCGCCGCGGGGTTCTCGCCCACGCGCAGGTTGTCGAGCAGTTCCGCCTCGCGCCACATGCCGACGCAAGCCGCGTGGGTGTCGTGTTGCAGAATGTAGCGCAGCGCCAGGTCCGCCTGCCCAGCCAGCACGCTGCCTCCGAGTGGCTTCATCACCGTGACGCCCACGTCCATCTCCTTGCAGGCGGGCAGCAGCGTCCGCTCGGGTGCGTTCGCGATGTAGTTGTAGATGACCAGGATCACATCCACGTCGCCGGTGCGCACAATCTCCGTGAGGACGTCCGCGTTGTGCCCGCTGACGCCGATAAAGCGGATCTTGCCCTGCTCGCGGGCCATCCTCAGACCGTCCATCGCGCCCCCGGGCGCGTTGGCCTTCTCCCACACCTCGAGTTCGCAGATGCCGTGGTACTTGTAGATATCAATGTAGTCGGTGCCCAGACAGCGCAGGCTGGCCTCGACCTCCTCGAGCATCTTCTCGCCGGTGGGCGCGCCCGTCTTCGAGGCGATGATGACCTGGTCGCGGCGCCCTTTGATCGCTTGCGCCAGGCGCTCCTCGCCGCGTTCGTAACCGCGCGCGGTGTCGAAGTAGTTGATGCCCAGGTCCATCGCCTGGCGGTATAGACGCACCGCTTCTTCCGTGGGTGGGCGGCGGATGGGGATGCCGCCGAAGCCGATACAGGAAACCTGCAGGTCCGTCCGTCCCAATCTGCGCATCTGCATGGCCGTGCCGAAACCCTCCTCGTTGTTGACCGCCGATTCTACCGAGCCGGCCACTTTGACGCGAGGCACCTGACCGCGGCCCGCCGTTGCCGCCTACTCGAACGCCGGAATCTCGACCCACTCCCCGTTCCTCAGGCAGGACTCGTGCGCGCAGATGCCCGGCGCGGTGAACGCCACCGCGGTGCGCGCGTCAACGGCGGCCGGGCGCTGCTCGATTATCGCCCGCAGGAACTCGTGCACGATGAACGGGTGGGACCCCTTGTGGCCCGTGTGGCGGCCAAGCCCGGCGGGCAGCAACTCCACTGGTGGTGTCAACTCTATCTTCTGCGCCCCTGTCTCCCGGCTCGTCATCACGTCTTGCTCCCAGGCGAAGTCCCCGGACTCGAAGCAGCGCTTGGTGCCGAAGAACTTGAAGCGCACGTAGCCAGGGTGAGCCACGCGCCAGCACAGCCCGATGCGAGCGATGCCGCCGCCCGACAGGCGGAAGAGCCCCACGCCCAGGGTGAACGGGTTTCGATAAGGGTTGTTCGGGAAGAGCGCGTCGTCCTTGGGTCCCCAACCGAGCGCGGCCGCGGCGGTCATGCGTTGCCCCGTGACGGTAATGATGGCGCTGCTGTTGTGCGTTATGTAGAAGAAGGGCGGAAAGCCCTCCCGCCACCCGCCGCGGTGCTGCGGGCCCTGCCAAGTGGTCGGGTCTTGCTCGGAGTCGTGGAAGTAGTCGGATTCGCAATAGAAGATCTCGCCCATCGCCTGGCTCCGGGCCAGGGATTGCAGGTGCAGAATCTCAGGGTAGTAGCAACTGGTCTCCCCCATCATGTAGGTGCGGCCACTGCGGTCCGCGCTCTCGATCAAGCGGCGGCAGTCCTCCAGCGTCAGCGCCGCCGGCACCGCGCACAGCACGTGCTTCCCCGCCTCCAGAGCAGCACACGCGTGATTGGCGTGCAGCGGCGCGGGCGTGAAGACCCCGACCGCCTCTATCTCGCGGTCGCCGATCACTTCCTCGAAAGTCGTGTAGACGCGCCGCGCGGGCACCACCGGCGCCAGCGCATTCCGCGCCTCGGGCTCCAGGTCTGCAATGGCAACCAGTTCACTGTCCGGATGCTCGCTGAAGATGCGCGCAAACGCGCTGCCGAACCTGAGACCGATCACCCCTACCTTTACCTTCCGGCGTTCCCTCGCCATGGCCATTCCCGATACTCCCCTGCGCTTGGAATGCTGCGAACGCCCCGGCGAGCCCCCCGGGGCGCCTTGGCTCCATAAGCGCGCAACCATTCTGCCCCGAGGTTGTCTAAATAGTAAAGGCAGGCGTGGGGGCGGGCGAGGCCTTGGCGCACTTAAAGGCAACACTGTTGTCACATGTGGTGCCATCATGCTGCGGCATAATGGCGCGAACCGTCACGGGGGCGTGCCGTCCCGCGCTTCCGCTCGAACGCAAAGGGAGGTCTTCTTGCGCCATGGTGTGGAAAGCCTTTCGCTATGCTGCTGTCGTCTCGTGTGCCGCGGTGTTGCTGTCGGCGGCTGCGTGGTCTGCTCCGGAGCTCAAGGTCAGCGGATTCGTGCAAGCGCGCTACACCGCCGATGAAGCGCCCGGCACCCCCGCCACCTTCTCCGTGCGCCGCGCCCGCCTCACGCTGGACGCCGCCTTGACCCCGCAGACCGCCGCCCGCGTGCAACTGGACGCCAGCGGCACGCCTGCCATCCTGGACGCCTACTGTGTCCTCAGCCCGCGCGACACCAACGCCACCATCCGCCTCGGCCAGTTCAAGCTGCCCATCGCATACGACATCATCGAGCCCTGCAGCAAACTGCTCGAGCGCGAATTGAGCGAGGCCTGGACGCGACTCGTGCCCAAGAACCGTGACGCCGGCGTCTACGTACAGGTGAAGGGCCAGAGTCACGCGCCCTCGTGGGACCTGGCGATCGTCAACGGCAACGGGCTCAACAAGGCGGACAACAACCAGCACAAGGATGTGCTCGTGCGCGAGGTCATTCCCATCAACGCGGGCAGTCTGGCGCTCGCCTACTACACCGGCAAGTTCACCACCGGCGCCCCGCCCGTGACCACCGTCCGCACCAGGTTGACCGCCGGCGCCGACCTCAACTTTGACCCCCTCGGCGTTCGAGCCGAATACGTGCGCGGGCGCGACTTAGGGGCTGACGTGTCAGGGGGCTACCTGCGCCTGTCCGGCAAGGTCGGCAAGAAGGGCGACGTCGCCTTCGCCAAATACGACCTCTATGACGAGAACACGGACGTTCCCGACACGACCTTCCGGCGCCTCACCATCGGCTACGTGCAGAAGTTCGACGCGCAGACGCGTCTGACCGCCCTGTACCAGATCAAGGACGTGGACCCGGGCTACAGCGGCTACGCGGCCAACGACGGCAACCTGCTCATGCTCGAAGCGCAGATGGAGTTCGGCGGATAGGGTAGGCGCCGCGCTTGCGGCGGCCCCGGCGGACGATTGAGCCGCGTGCTAGGCTGCGCCCTCACGCAGGGCCGCTACCACGCGCTCGACGTCTTCCGGCACGTCCACCGAAAGCGAATCGTGCTCGGTCTCGACCACTTTGATGCGGTAGCCGTGCTCGAGCGCGCGCAACTGCTCTAGTTTCTCCGTCTGCTCCAGCGGCGTGCGCGGTAGGGTAGGGAAGAGAAGCAGGAAGTCCCGGCGATAGACGTAAAGGCCGATGTGCTTGTACCAGCCGTGACCGGTCTTAGCGCGGTGGCCGGGAATGGGCAGTGAGGAGAAGTAAAGGGCGAGGCCGTTGCCGTCCACAACCACCTTGGTCACGTTGCTGTCTTGTGCCTCGGCCTCGTCGGCAACCTTGGTCATCAGCGTGGATATGGAGACCGAGGCGTCCGAGAGCAGCGCCTCCGCCGCCAGATCAATCACCGTCGGCTCAATCAGCGGCTCGTCGCCCTGAATGTTGACCACGGCTTCGCACTCGATGTCGCGCACCACCTCGGCCAGGCGGTCGGTGCCCGTGGGGTGGTCCGGGCTGGTCATGCGCGCCTCGCCGCCGAAGCCCCTGACCACGTTCTCGATGCGCGTATCGTCGGTGGCCACGATGAGCCGGTCGAGCAAGCGCGCTTGCGAGGCCCGCTCGTACACTCGCTGGATCATCGGCTTGCCCGCTATGTCAATCAGGGGCTTCCCCGGCAGGCGCGTGGAGCCGTAGCGGGCCGGTATCACCCCCAGCACGCGCATCATCAGTGACCGCCTCCCATCATCCTCCGCGCCGCCTTCAGCATCTCGATCCGGCTCACCGGCCTGACGTTCTCCACGATCCAATCGCGCATCGCCTGCCCCTCAGGCGTCTCCTGTGGGTAGGACATGAACGGCAGATCCATGCGGAGCTGCTCGCTGACCTTGTCCGCGAGCAGCGGCCAGACCACGCCCAGGTCGGCGATGATCGGCAGGCTGCCCGGCAGCCGGCAGAAACCGGACATCTCCATCCGGAACGGGATCCCCGTCAGTTTGGTCTTGGGCAAGCCCTTGGCGATGGCCTCGGCCACCATCGAGGACTGCCGCTGCTGTTGCCAGGCCGCCTCCAAGTTGGGGTCAAGGTCAATGCGGATCACCGTCTTGCCGCGCAGGGAGTAGGTGGAGTGGCCCTGCCAGTCCGCCCACAGCCCGTGGCCCGTGTACAACTCCAGCGGACCGTCGTGAATCTCTTGCGTGAGCACGATGCCGGACTCGATGATGACCTGCGCCTCCGCGAGCAAGGTGGCGACCCGGACGCTGCGTTCGGTGATGCTTATGGCATCGCCTATGGCGAGCCCCACCCCGCCTCCGCCGACCAATTGCGGCACCGAGACGATAGCGGGCACGCCCTTGCGCGCGGCTGCGCCCATCATAGTCAGAGGGTCAGCGCCGGCTCCGGCTATGGCTTCGACGGTGCTGTTGTGGGCCCGGGCGAGCACTTCCGCCTCGCGCGCCAGCCGCTCGGTGCGCAGCCCCAACGGGTAAGCGAGGTTGGCGGCGGCCTTGATGATATCGTCCCCGGGCAGCCTCAGCAGCCCGCGGTAGTAGTGCTCGTCAATCACCATCTCCGCCTTGAGTTCCTCGAGCCAGACCTCGGAGAGCAGCGAGGCCTCCGCCTTGTTGTCGAGCGCGCGCTTCTCCTCGCAGACGCCAACCAGGTCGGCCTCGACGCGGTGCACTCGCTCCAGCGCCCCGCCCATCTCGTGGCACACCACCGCCGAAGAGGTGGTTATGCCGTCTATCACGCCCGCCGCAATCAGCCCAGCAATAAGCGTTGTCACCCCCTCGTGAATGTTGGGTCCGCTGCCGACCACCACCGCGATCTTCTTGCCGGCCTCCTTGGCGGCGCACACCGCTCTCGCAGCCTGCCCAATCCGCTCCTGTGTGGTCGCATCCAGTTGCTGCCAGAGGCTGGCCAGCAGCCGCGCGTTCCTGTCTGCCATCGGTCGCTCCTCCGTAGGCGTTCTCGCCGGATGGTAGCAGATAGCATGGCCGCCTTCAACGCGGCGCGCCCTAGACTAAAGCGTGACCGGCTTCTGGCGCGCGAGCAGGTAGAGGAAGAACGGTGCACCTAGGAAGGCGGTGACCACGCCGATGGGGATCTCGCTGCCGGTGAGTGACCGCGCGAGCAGATCGGCGTATACCAGCAGCGCCCCCCCGCACAAAAGCGAACCCGGCAGCACCAGGGTGTGCCGCGGCCCCACGACCAGGCGCACCAGGTGCGGCACCACCAGGCCCACGAATCCGATGAGGCCGGTTACCGAGACCGCGGCGGCCGCTGCCAGCGACGAGGCCGCGAGCAGCACCGCGCGCGTGCGCTCCACGTTGACGCCCAGTTCCTGCGCCCTCTCCTCCCCGAGGAGCAGAACGTCCATGTCCCGGGCATAGAAGGCTACCACCACCAGCGCCAGCGCGGCATAAGCGGCGACGCTCGCCACCTGATGCCATTGAGCCCCCGCAATGCTCCCCATGAGCCAGAAGAGCACCACGCGGGCGCTCTCCTGGCGAGTGATGACCAGAAAGGAGGTAGCGGCGGTGAAGAGCGCTCCCACCGCGATGCCCGTGAGCAGCAGAGTGGCGACCGGCACCCGCCCCCCCCGACGCGACAGCAGATAGACCAGCCAAGTCGCTGCCAGCGCCCCTAGGAAGGCAAACGGCGGCACGGAAGAGACCGCGCCCGCCAATGCGGGCAACTTGAAAACGATCGCCGCTACCGCACCACACGCGGCGCCCGCCGAAACGCCCACGATGTACGGATCGGCCATCGGGTTGCGGAACAAGGACTGCATCACCGCGCCCGCAAGCGCCAGCGCCATGCCCACCACCGCCGCCAGCAACGCGCGCGGCAAGCGCAGCTCCCATATCAGGGTGTGGGCCAGCGTCTGCTCCCGCAAGGACGCCGGGCCGGGCCCGCCCACCACGCTCTCAGCGATCTGCCCCAGCGACAGGTGGACCTCCCCTACCATCAGCGACGCCAACACCCCGCTCACCAGCAGCAGCGCCAGCAGCGCGAGCACCGGCAGCAACCGCCTCCTCACGGGCGCGCCTCGCCGAACAATTCCGGATGAAGGAACCGCGCCACTTCCTCCAGCCCTTGAAACACGCGCGGGCCCGGACGCAAGAGCACGTCCAGATTCAGCATGCTGATGCGGTCGGTCTTGACGGCGGTGATCTGCCGCCAGGCGGGCTGGCTCTTGAGCGCCGCCCAACGCCGCAGACTTTCCTCGCGCGACAGGTAGTCTCTGGAATAGCCGCTGAGGATTACCTGGGGGTCCGCCTTGATGATGGCCTCGAGCGATAACGCAGGCCACTCGACCCGGTTGTCCTCGCCGATGTTGGTCCCGCCCGCAAGTCGGATGATGTCGCCCACGAAGGTGCGGCCGCTCGCGGTCTGCACCGGCACCTCCGGGTATCCGTACAGCACGCGCGGCCGACGAGCCGGAGGCAACACGCTCGTCTTTTCGGTCACCGCGACCATGCGTGCGCGCAGCGACGCCGCTAACTGCTCGGCCCGCGGACCCACGCCGCACAGTTGCCCCACGTCCAGGACCGCCTGCAGCACCGAAGCCACCGTCTTTGGGTGCACCGCGAAAGTCGGCACGCCCATGGATTCGAGCGCCTGCACCACCCGCATGTCCGTGCCCTGGCCGACAAGCACTAGGCCCGGCTGGAATGACAGGATGCGCTCAACGCTGGGCGAGAGCAGGTCGCCGACGTTGGGCTTCTGCTTGGCCTCGGGCGGGTAGTCGCAGTACTTGGTCACCGCGACCACGCGATCACCCAGACCGAGCGCGAAGAGAATCTCCGTGTTGTTCGGCTGCAAGGAGACGATCCGTTGCGCCGCGCGCGCGAGCGTCACCTTGCGACCCAGCGCATCGGTCACCGAGACGGTTCCCTTCTGCGCCCCCGAGCGTTGTGTTGTATGCGTCGAGCCGCGACACCCGAGCAGCAACAGGCCGGCCCCCAGCAGAAGCGCGGCTGCAATCCTGGCCGCCATCTAGACGCGCCTCCCTTGCCTGGGCAGCACGTACAGATAGGGATCGCCCGTCACAGGATGCGGCGCCACATGGGCGTCAACGTGGTAGACCTCCGCAATGGTTTCTGCGGTCACAATGTCCGCGGGGGGGCCCACGCGGTGCAGGCGGCCCCCGGCCAGCACTGCCATGGTATCGCAGTGGGCGGCCGCGAGGTTGAGGTCGTGAGAGACCATCACCATCGTGGTCTGGCGCTCCCGGTTGAGATGCAGAAGCAAGGCCAAGACGTCGCGCTGGTGCGCCAGGTCAAGTTGG
This sequence comes from uncultured Armatimonadia bacterium, assembly GCA_964528605.1. GTDB lineage: Bacteria > Armatimonadota > Zipacnadia > CAZGSV01 > CAZGSV01 > CAZGSV01. The sequence continues at coordinate 10,051 of CAZGSV010000048.1, read as the reverse complement.
CTTGTCGCCTCGTCCAGGAGCAAGACGCTGGCCTGTTGGGCCAGGGCGCGAGCGATGACCGCCATCTGCCTCTCGCCGCCGCTGATTTCGGTTACCAAGCGGTCGCGCATCTCGCTCAGGCCGGTCACTCGCAGCGCCTGCTCAATGGCGGCGCGGTCGGAGGGACTCTGCGACTGCAGGCGACCGAGGTGCGGGTGCCGCCCCATGGCAACAATCTCCTCCACCGTGAAAGCAAAGGTCGCTTCGGACACCTGGGGCACCACCGCGACAGTGCGCGCCAACGCCCGCGGCGAGAGAGCGCCGAGCGCCCGGCCGAGAATGCTAATCGCGCCCCCGCTTGGCCGCACGATTCCCGCCAGCGCCCGCAGCAGCGTCGTCTTGCCCGAGCCGTTGGGCCCCACCAGGCCGAAAAACTGCCCCACGCCCACGGTGAGGCTGACGCCGTGGAGCACCTCGGCGCCGTCGTAGCCGCAGACCAGCTTCTCTACGACGATCGCGGGCGGGGCCTCGGCGGCCGCGCTACTGTCGGTCAAAGAGGCTGTCATCGTTGCCCAAGTCCCCGAGCGAGGGGATGAACAGGTTGGGCGGCCCTTCACGGGGCATAGTGGAGGCATGGCCGTCCACCCAGACGATGTTCACGAGCCCGTTGTGCCGGAAGTGAACCGTTGACCAACCCCAGGACATGCTAGGCGGATCTAGGTAGGCGTTCTCCTCCATCTTGGTGGGGTCCGTCCAGTTGTTGCGCGCGCTGTCGGCGAACATCACGGTCCCTGTGGGGTCCTGAATGGCCGCCTGAGCGGCGGGCGTGCCGGGGAAGTTCGTCCAGTCGTGCGTGACGCCCACGTCGCCGCCGACGTAGGCGTAGTTGTAGCCGTAGCCCAAGCCGCGCAGGCCGCCGCGCTTTACCAGCGCGAACGACGGGCACTTATCGAGCCCGCCGCTCTTGATGTGGTTGTAGAGCAGGCCGCGTTCCTGATCCACCTGGTCACCCTCCACATACCCCCACCAGTAGTACCCCCAACTGAAGTCCGGGGCGTGGCCCCCCAGGGGGGGGCAGAAGCGCTCGTTCCAGTCCTGCGCGTAGAGCGCCGCCGCCATTCCTAGTTGACGCAGGTTGCTCAGGCAGGCGGTCTTGCGCGCCGCCTCGCGCGCGCGGGAGATGACCGGGAAAAGCAGCGCGGCCAGAATGGAGATGATGGCGATAACCACGAGCAACTCGATGAGAGTGAAAGCGCGACGGTGAACCGAGGGGGAACGACCTTTGCCGACCAATGCAACCAACTCCCTTCCCGCGAAGGAAAGAATGGTCGCAGGCGGAGTCGTCTCCTGACTTCCGGATCAACCCTTGGCCGCGCCTTCCCATCCCGCCTCAGGCGGGACAGTGGCATCCTCGCGACCGCAGTCCCCGGTCACAGTTGCGGGGCAGTGGCGGACTTGCACCGCCTTCCATGTCCCACCCCGATGGGCAGGACGCTCCGCCCGCATTACCCCCAAGACTAACACCTCCTTGCGCGCCAGTCAATCAGGCGTCGAAAGTGTAGGGCCTGGGCGTCAGCCCTGGCCGCCCTCTCGTATAGGGGACAGCCGCCTGGTTTACCCGCCGTAGGACGGCCGTCCCGCAATCCCGTAGGGGCGAGGCGCCCGCCTCGCCCAATGTAGCAGCCCCGCCAGGCGTCGCGCCGCAAGGATGGCCGCCCCCCCACCCTCGGCAACGCCGATGCAGCGTGCCCGCCCGCCAGACCCCGGCCCCCCCACCACCCTCGCCCCGAGCGACCGAAGGGGAACCACCTCCGGCTTGCCGCCTGCCTTCACGCCCGCAGGTTGACGCTCCCGCCCGCCCGCGATACACTGACCCTGGTCGCCGAAGTGGCGGAACTGGTAGACGCGCTGGGTTCAGGGTCCAGTGGGCATTAAGCCCGTGGGGGTTCGACTCCCCCCTTCGGCACCACGCCTCAGCATGCCCCTAAGCCGGTTTTGACGCGCGCTGGGCGAGCCGCACAACCTGAGACAGCACCTTCGGCGTCGCTTCCACCTCAAGCCAGGCCCCTGAGTCCTCGTCTGTCTCCGAAAGCAAGCCCTCTTTGCCTAGGAGCGCCTTGACCTTGCCCAGTTGCTCATAGGTCACCCACAGGCGCTGGCGATAGAGAGGCGGGGCGAGCGCCTCATCAAGAGCGAGAAGGAGTTCGGGCAGCCCCTGTCCAGTCAGCGCGGACACGAAGAGCGGAGGTTCGCCGCCCTCCGGACGCACCTGATCAATCGCAGGCAGCCGCGTGGCGCGGTCAATCTTGTTGAGCACCATGATGCGAGTCTTCCGCTCGCACGACAGCACCTTAAGCGTGCGCTCGACCGCCTCGATGTGCCGCAGGCACTCGGCATCGGAGGCGTCCACCAAGTGGAGCAGCAGGTCGGCCTCAGTCGCCTCCTCAATCGTGGCACGGAAGGCGGCAAAGAGGTCCTTGGGCAGGTCCCGAATGAAGCCCACGGTGTCCGTGAGAATCATGTGCCGGCCGGAGGGCAGGAGAACGAGACGGCTGGTGGGATCGAGGGTGGCGAACAGCCGGTCGTCCACGGCCACCGCCGCCCCCGCCAGTGCGTTGAGCAGCGTTGACTTCCCCGCGTTGGTGTAGCCGATGATGCCGACGGTGGGCACTTCGGCCTCTTTGCGGCGGCTCCGCGCCAGCGAGCGCCGGTCGGCAAGGCGCCGCATGCGCTCCTCCAGCAGATGAATCTGCCGCCGAAGCCGGCTGCGTTCCGCACGGAGTTTGGGCTCGCCGGGGCCTCTCGTCCCTACGCCGCCGCCAAGGCGTGACATCTCCGGGCCCAGGCCGACGAGATGCGACAGCGCGTACTTCAGCCCCGCGAGTCGGACTTGCAGCTTGCCTTCCCGCGAATGGGCGCGCTGCGCGAATAACTCGAGAATCAGCCGGGTGCGGTCCGCAACGGGGACCTCCAGCGTCTCCTCGAGTTCCTTCAGTTGGGTGGGCGACAGTTCCCGGTCGGTCACCACCAGGGCTGCTCCGTGGCTGACCAGCGCCGCGCCCACCTCGTCTAGTTTGCCGGTGCCGACGTAGGTCTTGGGGTGGGGGTGCTCGCGATGCTGGCGCAACTCCGCCACGACCGGATAGCCCGCCGACGAGCAGAGCGCCTTCAGTTCGGCCAGCCGCGACTCCCCGTCCTCACCGGGAAGGTCCAGTAGCACCAGGGCCGCCGGCACGCCGGTAGGCAGGCGCCCGTCCTCGGCGGCGTAGGGCGCGTAGTCCTCGACGCTAGAGACCGCGGAGGACCTGTCCGATGCCTGTGAGCGCTTGCTCAATGAGGTCTGTCTTCTCCGGCCCCTTGATGGTCAAGGACATGCGCACGAATCCCTCCCCGTGGCTGCCGTAGAGCGAGCCCGGAATGAGGAGCACATTACCCTGGTCAAGGAGCCGCGCGGCGAAGTCGGCGGAGGCGAGCCCGCCCAGCACAGGCGCCCAGACGTAGAAGGTGGCCTTCGGCTTGGGCACCTGCCAGCCAAGGGCGTTCAACCCGGGCACCAGCCGGTCGCGCCGTTCCTGATAGGCGGCCTGCATCTGCTTGACGCAGTCCTGCGGGCCGGTGAGCGCGGCGATGGCTGCCCGCTGCACGGCCATGAATACGCCGGAGTCCACGTTGGTCTTCACCTTGGACAGGGCGGCGATGGCTTCCTTGTTGCCCACGGCAAAGCCAACCCGCCAGCCGGTCATGTTGTAGGTCTTCGAGAGCGAATGGAACTCGATGCAGACCTCCTTGGCGCCCTCCGCTTGCAGGATGCTGGGAACACGCAGGCCGTCATAGGCCACCTCGGAGTATGCGCAGTCGTGGCACACCAGCACGTTGTTGCGATGCCCGAACTCGACCACCTCATTGAAGAACCCCAGCGGCGCCACCGCCCCGGTCGGGTTGTTGGGGTAGTTGAGGAAGAGCAGCCGGGCGTTCCGAGCCACATCGGGCGGAATGGCGGCGAGGTCCGGCAAGTATCCCCGCTGGGCGTCCAGAGGCATCTGGTAGTAGGAGCCACCGGCGAACATGGTGCCGGTGCTGTACACCATGTAGCGTGGGTCAGGCACCAGCGAGTAGTCCCCGGGGTTGAGGTAGGCCAGGAAGATGTGCGCGATTCCCTCTTTGGACCCGATCAGGCTCTGAATCTCGCACCCCGGATCAAGTGCCACCCCGAAACGGCTGCGGTACCACTGCGCTACCGCTTCGCGGAAGGCAGGCAGGCCGAAGCCGCTCTCGTCGTAAGCGTGGGTCGAGGGGTCGTGCGCGGCCTCGCACAGCGCCTCGACGATGTGCGGGGGTGTGGGCAGGTCGGGGTCGCCGATGCCTAGGTCAACCAGTTTCGCGCCCTGTGCCAGTTTCTTGGCCTTGATCTTAGCGATCTCCTCAAAGGGGTAGGGCGGGATGCGTTGCAGGCGCAATGCGATGGGCACAGGCATTCGGCTCACTCCTCGCCGGAATCGGGTTGCGCTTGGGGCCCTGGCACGTCGCTAGCCGACACGCTCTACATAGAGGCCCGTGCGCGTGTCAACCCGAACCCTGCCGCCCACGTTCACGAAGAAAGGCACCTGCACCACCACGCCCGTCTCCAGCGTCGCCGGCTTGCTCCCGCCCGCTGCCGTGTCGCCGCGGACACCGGGCGCGGTGTCGCTGACTTTGAGGTCAACGGTCAACGGCGGCTCCACCCCGATGATCTGCCCGTTGTAGAGGACCAGTTGCACCTCGGCTCCCTCGGTGAGGTAGTGCGCGCACTCGCCTATCTGATCGGCCGTGAGACCGAACTCGTCAAACGTCTCCATATCCATTAGGTGATAGTCGTCGCTGGCGCCGTAAAGGAACTGCACCCTTCTGCGCTCTACGCGCGCGGGCTTCATGCGCTCGCCGGCGCGGAAGGTGCGCTCGAAGACGTTGCCGGTACGCACCGACTTGAGTTTGGTGCGCACAAAGGCGCCGCCCTTGCCCGGCTTGACGTGCTGGAAGTAGACGATCAGGTAGGGCTCGCCGTCGAGTTCGATGGTCAGGCCATTGCGGAAGTCAGCGGTACTTATCATCGAGTCACTCCTGCTTCTGTGGGTGAGGGCGCTCTGCTACAGGCGATGCAGGCACATGATGACGCGCCCCACAATGTCTACGTGCGGAGCAGCAATGGGGCCGAAGGCCGGATTGGAGGCCTCAAGGCGGAACTGGTAGCCGTCGCGGTAGACGTGCTTGACCGTCGCCTCCCCGTCCATGATGGCAACGACAATCTCACCCTCCTCCGCGCTGTTCTGCCGGCGCACCACGATGAGGTCGCCGTCCGCGATGCCGTCCCCGATCATGCTGTCTCCGCGCACGCGCAGCAGAAAGACCTTGTCGGCGCCCACCAACTCGCGGCTCAGGGGCAGATAGTCCTCAATGTTCTCGATAGCCTCCATCGGCTGCCCGGCCGCCACCCTGCCCAGCAACGGGACGGGCACAATGCCGCGCCGCGACCCGCCGCCCGGGATGGCGATCTGCAGCGTCCTGCTCTTGCCGCCCTGTTTGACCAGGTAGCCCTTCTTGATCAATGCGACCAGGTGCTTCTGCACCGTGCAGGTGGAGGCCACCTTGAGGCGCTCGCACAATTCCCGCACGGAGGGGCTGTAGCCCAGCGACTCCGTCAATTCCTGAATGGCCGCAATCACTTCACGTTGCCTTTTCGTCAGGCCCTTCACGGGACATCACCACGCCTAGTATACCACCGCAAACGCAGGGGCAAACGCTCGTTTACCTTACGGCGCCAACGCACCAACGCCCTCTGATAGCAGGTAGGCCAGGCAGGACGTTACGCCGGCGTCTTGACCTCGGTCTTGCCGCTTCGCAGGACCTCGGCCAACTGACTCGGCAGCCCGCGACGCTCGATGGCGCGCGCCGCGCTCTCGACGTCGTACTTCACGCGCTTGACCGTAACCTGCACGCTGTCGGGATGCGGGTTGGAGTCTATCTCGATAGCAACGTAGCAAGCGCGCGTGTCGCCGTCGTGCGGCATGCCGACGCTGCCGCAGTTGACCAGCCGGAAGCCATTGAGGGACCTGTCCACCGGCACGTGCGTGTGCCCGCAGAGGAACAGGCAGCAACCGACTCTCTCCGCCACCTCGCGCAGACCCCAGTCTGCGGGGACAGCCACAGCGAGTCCGCTCACGACGCCCGGGAGTCGGTGCGTCGCGAGCAGACCCGGGCCGACGCGAGAGGGAACGGTCATCTCACGCGGCAGGCCGCGCAGGAGGGTGCGGTTCTCCGGGCTTAACTCGCGCAAGGTCCAGAGGTAACTCACCTTTTCGACCCGCTCGAGGTCCGTGTCGAGTTCGGGGATGCGGCGAGGCCGCCCGACGACGATGGCCTCGTCATAGGCGCCGCGCAGCATCTCGACCCCGGAAGCATCGAGGAACTCGACGACTTCGTTGGGGAACGCTCCGTACCCTACAACGTCACCCAGGCAGATGACCCGGTCGAAATCGCTAGTCTCGATCTGTTCCAGAACAGGTTCGAGGGCGTGGATATTAGCGTGGACGTCCGAGAGGACGGCCAGTCTCATTTCTCCTCACCACGAGCGCAAGTATAGCGCGGTTTCGGGGCGCGAGTCAACGAATTTCGGGCCTTTTTGGTCAGAAAAAGCGCGCATTGTTGCACATTTCCGTCACGTTTGGTGCCATTGAGGCCAACTTGGCTAGGAGGGTGAGCAGTGGCCGTAATCGGGTTTCTGGCTGTCCTGGCGGCCTTCGCGGGCCGTGGAGTGCCCCCTGAGCCCCTGCTGGACTGGCTTTACCACGGAGAATGTAGCCGTCCCGTCGAGTATTGGGGCTACGCCTTCACGGACACGCCCGAAGAGATGGCGCAAATGACGGCCGAGGGGGCCAATGCCGTGGGCACGGGACTCATGTGGGTCCCGGTGCACGGAAAAGGGCCCTTTGGACTGAGCCACCGTCCGGCAGGTCTGCGCGAGGCAGGCATGCCGCTGGGCCAGAGGTTCACGGCGGCGCGGCCCTTCGATTGCGTGAGCGTCACCATGCCCACCTGGGTCACGAGCGGCAGCGGATGCACGCTTACACTGTACCGGTGCAGCGGCGAAGACCTGCGCGCCGCTCTTGTGGCTGCCCGCCGCATCGCCGACGCGGTGGACAACGCCTGGAACTCACTGGAACTCCCACCTCAGCCGCCGGGACAGTACTACTGGGAGATTGATGAGCCGGTCGGTGAGGCCATAGGGGTCTGGGCAACGAGGAACTCGGAGGGGCAGGGCGGCGGGGCGGTGATCGGAGGCAGACCGGTGCCCGAAGCCGACTTCGTGTTCAAGGCGCTTTCCCCGGGAACAGTGGTGGCGGAACCGCCTGATCAGGGCGAGCATTTCTCCGTTGCTCTGCGCCCCGACCTCTTCGCGTTTCTGCACTCCCAGGGCATCGTCACCAACTTCATGATCGGAAACTGGAACAACGGCTTCTTCCCCTACTATCCCGACTGGTTCTACAAGGAGTTCCCTGATGCCTGGGAGGTGGACCAAGACGGGCGGCGCGTGGAGGCCAACATGTTCGGCAAACCGATGGGGTGGCCATCCATCCACGCAGCGGTTATTGCGGAGGGCACCAAGCCCTTCATTCGCCATTACGTGTCCGACCTGCGGCGGGAGCCTAGCCTGCTCTATTGGGTGATGGGAGGGGAATCGCTTTACGCCACTTTCGCCTGGCCCGGGCGCTGGACGGACTTCTCGCCCGAGGCACTCCCGCACTTCCGCGGCTGGCTGACCACGCGCTACGGGGCCGTGGACCAACTCAACCGGACGTGGGCACGCGACTTCGCCTCCATGGATGCGGTCGAGCCTCCCCGAACGCCGTCCGTGGACCGCCCAAGACTCGACTGGCTTGAGTTCCGCTTTCAGGCCATGGCCGAGAGGTTCCGCTATCACTACCAGAGCATTCTCGCCGAGGACAAAGGCCGGCTCGCCTTCACCTGCAACCACGGCAGCATCTTCAGCGGCCCCCAATACGCCGCCATGGGCTGGAATCCCGAGTACTACGCCTCGGTCTCCGACGGCTTCGAGACAGGGCAGATCATCGAGGGCCAAGACCACCAACTCTACAACTTGCAGTACATGCAGACGCTGGCAGCGCTGGGAAAGCCGGTCGCGCCCGCGCGTCTCGCCTACAAGTTCCCGGACCCGAAGGCGCGCGGAGGCGGGACCTCCTTCACTCCGGTGGCGGCGCGCCGGTACCTCTACGAGTGCCTGGGCACTGGCGCCTGGCATGTGGGCCTGATCCAATGGCGCGGCAGCCTGCCGGATGGCGAGTGGGGGGTAAAGGGCACGACGGCGCAAGAGGAGACTCGCCGGCTCTTCGCCGAGATGAAGATGCTCGAGGGCCCGCTGGAGGGGATGTACGCGGTGCGGCCGCGGCTGGCGGTCTGGCGCTCCCACGAGCGCTGGGCGCTGCTGGGCTGGCCCGAATCCTGGACCCAACTGCACCGTGCCCTGGCTCGCAATCAGCTTCCGGTCAGTTACCTCTCCAACGCGGCCCTGCGCTCCCCTGAATTGCGCCTCTACGATGTGCTCCTGAGCCTTGACAACGATCTTGTCGGCCCAGACGAAGCGGAACTCCTTGCGCAATACGTGCGGCAGGGCGGAACACTCCTCATCGCGGGAGAGTTCGGCGCCAAGGCCCTGGACGCAGAACCGGGCTGGGGCCGAGCGCGCGAGTTACTGGGGCAAAGCACCCGGCTCGGCTCGGGTCCGGTGCGCGTGCTGGAGTCGGATTGGTTGCCGCGCCTGCTCGCGATTCTCAGCGAGAGGGGCTGCCGGCCGGTAAGCGTCAGCGGCACCAGCGCACGCGCGCGCGTCCGAGGCGGAGAGACGGTCGCCGAATCGCGCCACGACCTCCCCGCGGACTTCCACGACTACCAGAGCCTGGGGCAAACGTTCGAGGTGCCCGCTGGCAGACTGGTGCAGGTCGCACTCCAGACCCCCACCTGGTACGGCCAGCCCATGACGGGGCTCCACGCCACTCTCCGGCAACAGGGACCAGCGGGGGCTGTGCTCGCCGAGGCGGAGATTCCTGCTGACAAGATAAGCGACAACGCTTGGGCCGAGATGCCGGTGAGCCTGGAGTTCGGGCAGCGAACCCGCCTTTACCTCGAGGTCTCACTTGCTGCCACGACCGCCGCGCAGCAGATAGGCTGGTGGACCGCCGAGGCCGACATCTACGCCTGCGGTCAGGCTTTCGCTGACGGAGAGCCGGTGGCCGGCGACCGTGCGGTGAGCCTCACCTGGGAGGAGGATCTTCCGGCGCACGAGGCCGTGGAGGCGTTCCTGCTCAGCGATGGGGCGAACCTATGCGCGCTGCTGATTGGCCTCTCCGAAACTCCGCTGGACCTCGAGGTGTCCCTCAGTCCCACGTGGGTGCCGCGGCCGAACGACGAATACGCGCTCCGCGAGTTGCTCAGTGGCAAGGGACTGGGAAGCGCAAAGGGAGACCGCCTGAACGCGCGCGTGACGCTGCAGCCCCACGGCGTGGCGCTCGTCTGCGCCGAGGTGGCTGGGCAAGCGCAGGAATGCCGGGCGCGCGCGAGCCGCCTCCGCGAGCGCCTGAGCGCCCTCGAGTCCCGCGGCTGCCTCACCGGCTACCTCCGTACGACAAGAGACAGGCTGGACAGGTCCCTCGCCGAGGAGCGCTGGGCCAAGGCTCTGGCTTTCGCCGATTGCCTCGAGTCGCAACTTGGCCTGCGGGTCCGCCTCAGGGGCCGGGAGTTGACCGTGGCGCTGCGCAACCTCCAGGGCAAGCCGCTCGAAGGCGCCCAGGTCTGGGCCGAGTTGGTGCCGACCATCGGCAACAACGTAGTGCGGTTGCAGGAGTTAGGCGGCGGCAGGTACAGCCTAGCCTTGAGCCCTGCGGTGTTGGGCTCCATCTACGACTATCCCCGGCGCACCTATCGGCCTTTCTCCGGGCCGCTCCGGGTCAACGTCTTCGCGCGGGCCGGCCGGCTCCGGGGCCAGCAGACGGTCTTCCTGACGATCAAGGCATAACCGATGCTA
>CAZGSV010000047.1:0-24335 GCA_964528605.1 uncultured Armatimonadia bacterium | reverse complement strand
CCGGGCGGTCCCTCTTTGAACCCTGGAAGGGCCAACAGCCGCTCGGTCAGAAGGCACTCCGACAGGTTCCGGCCTCGCCGCAGCCAAATGGCGCGCACGTTGGCGTATGCGCGCAGGTAGTCAATGTGCCAGAACTTACGGGCGACGGGCTTCAGGTAGCGTTCGACGCGTCCGGGGAGGCCACCCTTGGCGCTGCCGACGTAGAGGTAGTGGCCGGAGGGCAAGGTGATGCTGCCGAGGGCGCCGACGCTGATAGTGCAGGTGTGGGGCAGATGCAGCCAGACGACGTACACGCCCGGGTCGCGGCTTGGACTGACGGTCACGGGGCGGCGCTCGCTAGCGCACGGTCTCGAGCATGCGCTCGCAGCGACGGATACCGTCGTCAATGGCGGCGGCGGCCTCGGACTGCAGATGGCGGAGGCGCGCCTTTTTCAGAAGGCCCAGAGCCTTAGCGGGCTGACCCGAGCGGCAGAAGGAGTCGGCCGCCTGCAGGGCCGCCGCCCGGGCCTCGGCAGAGTCACCGCCCTCTTGGTAGACGTGGCCGAAGGCTGCGGTAGCATCGTTATCCCATTCGAGCGCGGCGAGCACGTTGGCCAGGCGCAGTTCGAGCGCCGGAGGCAGAGGGGCGGCGGGGAGCAGATGGCGGAGGCGCAGGTAGGTTTGCGCGGCGTGCAGGCGTTCGCCGCGCTGGAGGTACTGCTCGATGGCCCTGCGGAAGTGACGTCCGGCTTCAGTCTCGCGGCCCATCTCCACATAGCACTCCGCCAACTCGGTGCGCAGTTGGGGGCCGTCGCCTCGGTGTTTGAGCGCTCGCCGCAGGTAATCGGCAGCCGCACTGGGACTACCCGTCTGACGCAGAAGTCGCGCCTCGGCCACGTGGGCGTCGCCCAGGCGCTCCCTCTCCAGGCCGAGCAGCAGCGCGAGCAGCAAGCCGAGGACCAGCGAGCCGCCGTTGACGGCCAGGGTAAGCAGCAGGTCCCTGGGTTGGTTCTGCCAGAGCGCGACCCCGGCCGGCAGTGCGAACCAAAGAGGCACGAGAACCAGTATGGGCAGGCTCACCACCTCGGCGCGCGAAGCCCGGGGCGCGATGAGGAGATAGGCGGTACGCACGCGTACTCCGTACAGGCGAACCAGGCCCACGCCCAGCAAGAACGACATGGCGGTGCGCTGGGCGACGCCAGTAAGTCCGGCCTGGTCCACCGCCGCCTCCCGCGCCAGCAGCACGAAGAGGCCCAAACCTGCGACCACGCCCACGACGTAGATGAGAGCGAAGCGCGCCGTACCCAAGGCGTCCTCGGTGGCCGAGACGACTACGGTCAGCATGAGCACGGCCAATGCGAGCCAGACGGCGTTACCGGGAGAGAAGAGCACGCCGAAGTTACCCGCGCCCAAGGCCGAGAGCGTTGCGAGCCCGCCAGGCAGCCTGCCACGGCCCCAATACAGTTGCTGCGCTGAGAAGCCCAGGCAGATCAGAAGGCCGAGCAACAGGGTCAGCACGGGTACCCGCCGGAAGCGGTACTCGACGCCCGTGGGCACTAGGAGCAGCATGTCGGTTCCACTTCTTTCGTCCGCGGCAATCCCATTGAGCCAGTACTTGCCACATTGGAGGGGAGGAGACTGCTTAAGGGCCGGATTCCCTGCCGGATGCTAGAGACCAGGGCTTGGCAGCCAAGGTTCCGCCGGGGTTGATTGACCCCTCCTGGTCGCGCCCCTACAATCCGCCTGCTATGAGGCGGTTCCCCGTTGGTGCGCGGCTTCTGCTCTTGCTCGCGTGTCTCGTTCTGGTGTGGCCTGGCTCGTCCAGGGCGGAGGGCCCGCCCAAACTGGGCCTAAGCCTGTACCACTTCAACGTGCAGTTCGTTGCGGGGGACGAGGTGGTCGCCAACCGCATCGTCACGGAGTCAATCAGCCCGCTATTGGTGATGTATGGCAAGCAGCCGGAGTGGAAGTTCACGTTCGAGATTCAGGCCTACGGGTTAGAGCAGATTGCGGAGAACGAGCCGGAGGTACTGGAACTCATCCGCACGCTGAGCGAACGCGGGCAGATGGAACTGGTGGTGAGCCACTACTCGGACCAACTGTTGCTGGCCTATCCCTCGGACGATTACCGGAAGTCGCTGGAGTTGTCGGAAGGGGCGCTCGAGCGGCTGGAACTGAAGCGGTCGCGAGTGTTCTTCGCTCAGGAGGCGCAGTATGGCGGCGCGTTTCCGCTGCTGCTGGCTGACGACTACGACGTCGTGGTGACCTCGGGCGACCCCTTTGTGTACTTCCTGAATGACACCGCGCACGTGATGGGCTACCTCGAGTTTGGGGGGAAGCGGATGCTGGCGCTTAACCCGGCCGGCACGGCGGACGCGCAACTGGCGCAGATTGGCGCGCCTGTGCTGCTCTACGCCGGGGACGGCGAGGCAGCCAACACGGGCACGCAGGACAACGGCTTCCGCCATTCCTCGGAGAAGCAGCGGGCGCTCGCGCAGCGTTTGCGCCAAGCGGCGGAGGAGGGCGTTCGCTTCTGCACCATCACGGAGTTTGTGGACTTGCTGCGTGAGCGCGGCTACCAGCCGCAGGAGTGGCCCTACCTGCCGGAGGGCACGGGAGGGATGCAAGAGGGGTTGGGCGTATGGAATTGGATGGGCCGGCTGGCCGGCGGCGCCACCCCCGACGGCGCCACGCGCGCCTTGCCTTTCCGGGCGCGCCTCTATGTGCTGGCGGCGGAGGCGTTGTTCGCTCAGGCGCGGGGGCGTCGCCTAGAGGTGAGCGCCGAGGGCGTGGTGCTGCGGCGGGCCGCGGAGGAACTGATGCTGGCGGAGGTCTCGGACTCCTCAGGGTGGAATCCAAGACCCCTGGAGGAACGGTATACGGCCGAACGCACGGCCGCCGCGATCAGCCTGGGCGAGCAGGCGATACGGGGACTGCTGGAGAAACTGCAACTGGGGGGCGAGGCGGCGCTGGTCACCACCGACGAGCCGGAGGTGTTGCGACTGTCAGACCTGGCAGGACAGTGGGAGCCCCTACCCGAAGTGACGGACACGGAGGCGCCGCCGGTGGAGGTGGCGGTGTCGGGGGCAGCGCACATCTACTGCCAGCGCATGCACCCGAACCGCTACGAGTTGCGCATAGTGGCAGAGCCGAGCGACGGGTCGGTGACCATATCGTTTCCCGTGGCGGGGAGGCCGCGCTATTCCCCGTCCCTGGCGGAGGACCACATCGTGGAGGTGCCCGCCGGACTGGCGCACGGCGTGTCCTTGCCCATTCCGAACGGCTGGGTCTACCTGGGGAACGGGGTCGGCCTGATCGAACACTGTGGGGTGCGGCACTTGGCCGCTCTGTGGGAAGAGGGAGGCCGACTATCGTTCCGGGAGGAGTTCCGCAAGCCCGAGACGGTGGAGTACCGGTTCACCTTGTTTGTGGGCTCGGCGGAGGAAGGCCATGACCTGGCGCAGCGGATCAACGCTGTGCCCACCATCGTCCTGCAAAGCAGCGCGACGGGCCTGAGGCTAGAACAGGTTACTGCAGCGCCGCCGCCGCCGTTTCCGAGCCAGTGAAGTGGCCTTTGGCGGCTGACTAGCAGCGGGGATTGCGGGCTGGCGGGAGGCTAGCGGCCCGGCAGAATGGCGGGCGGGGGAGGCCGGGAGGGTGGTTGGCGGCGGGTTCTGCAAGCGTGTTATACTAAGGGCCGAGGTGTTTGAAATGCGGCGAGACGGATGCTGGGTGTCGCTGGTGGTGGGGGTAGCCCTGGCGCTGAGCGTCGCAGGCGCGAGCGCGGCGGTGGTGGTGAACGCTCCCAGCGAGGGGCAGACGATCCACCGGAGCCTCGCGGTGGAGTACACATGCGAGCGGGCTGAGGGCTACGTGACCATTAGCCTGGACAGCAAGTTGCTGGCGGCGGTGGCCTGCAAGCCAGGGCCGAACAGTTTCCGAGCGGACTTGTCTAGTGTCGCCGATGGGACACACAAGTTGAGCCTTGCCGAGCAGACCCCTGATGGCAAGGTGGTGAGCACGGTCGAGGTGAACGTGCAGGTGCAGAACACGGCCTCCGCCGAGTTGCTGCAGAACGGCGTGCCGCTGTTCGACCGTGAGGCGCAGGGGACCTATAAGGTGCTGGTGGCCGGTCTGACGCGGCTGGAGGAGAAGGCCAGCGGCTCGCTGCCGGACGCGCTCAAGGCGCTCGACTTCGCGCTGCGGGCGGAGGTAACGGACAGTCTCTCAGCGGCGGCTCCGGACGGCATGCAGAGCGCGGTGCGTACCGTGGAGAGCGGTTTCCTGCAGCGCTATTCGCCCACCGATGAGAAGGCGACGCGAGCGCCGCTCGCCGACGCAGGGCTGTCGGTTGCGTTTCTGGTGGGCAGTGACGGGCTGCCGCGCCTGAGCGGGGCGCAGCCGTTTGTGCTGGGCTTGCCGATCCTGGCCCTGCCGAACACGCAGGCGCGCATTGGCTACACCTGGTCCGCGCCCATGCTCACCGTGCTCGATCTGACCTCACGGCGTCTGGGCATCGTCGAGGCGACGCACCGGTTGAAGGGCTTTGATTGGATCAACAACCAGGCGTGCGCGGTCATTCAGAGCACGTGGCAGCGCGAGGGACCGGTGGAGGTGATTCTATGGGATCGCCCGTTCACGTTCAGCAAGGTGGCTTCCTCGGGCACGCGCACCTCTTACTACGTCTATGACCGCGGCATCTTCATCTCGGCGCAGGAGCAGGTGCGGAACAAGGTTACCGCCTCGCCACAAGAGGTGCAGCAACTGCGCAACATGCTGTTCTCCGCCAAGGTGAAGCAGTTGACCGAGGCTGACTTCAGCGATGAGGTGCTGCAAAGCCCGGTGCCGGTGCTGGTGGAGTTCATGACGGAGTGGTGCCCGCACTGCAAGGCCTCCAAGGAGCCACTGGATGCCACCGCCAAAGACTACCTCGGACGCGCCAAGGTTGTTTTGGTGGACACGGAGAGAAACCCGAACCTGGGCGCGGCCTACGGGGTGGCGGGCTGGCCCGACTTCCGCATCTTTGTGAATGGGCAACCGGTTTGGCAGTTGGTGACTGGGTTTGCGCCTGAGGTTCCGATGATGTGGCGGCAGGCGCTGGATCAGGTGCTGGCGGGCGGCGCGCCTGTGGCTGGCCCCGGTCCGACCGCTGGAAGGCCGGTTGCGCCGCGCCTCGCTCCGGTAGCGCAGCCGCAGCAATGGCAGCCTGCGCCGGCGCCGGCCCCTGGGGCGGCACGTCGGCGCCTTGGCGGCGCGCGGCGGAGCGAAAAATCGGCAATGCTGCCTGGCACTCTTACTCCCAGCATCGTCCTCGACATGGCCGGGCCATACCAGGTGGCCGAAGCGGTCACGCAGTACGACACTGGCGCTGGTTCGGTGGCGGCCTTCCAGGGGCGGAGCGCCAACAGGGGATGGACCGTTAACCTGCCGCCCGTAGGCGGCGCCGCCTATCCCGCTGGAGCGGCCGCAGTACCCGGCGCGGCGCCGGCCTATTCCAGAGCGACCCCTGCGGCGGGATATGGGCAACAGCCGGTGGCGGGCACGGTGCTAGACCTGAACGATCAGACTCTCGGCGCTGCGATATCGGCCTTGCGGGTGCCGGTGTTGCTCTACTTCTACTCGCAGGCCCAGCCGGACCCGGAGGTTGACCAGATGTTGGCCCAGTTGGCCGCGACCTATGCGGGCTATCTGCAGGCTGCGCGCGTAGACCTGGACACCAACCCGCAATCGGCGAGCTGGGCCGCGCCTGACAACCAGCCTGCGTTTGCGGTCCTCAGCGGAGGGCAGTTAATATCCCGCCAGCCTGCGTCCGCGCCGGTGGTGCAGCAGACGGTCAACTACCTGACGCAGAATCGCTTGCTGCCGCAGATACCCGGGGCGGTGCAGGCGCGTCCACTCGAGTTCGCCTACATAGTCGAGACCGTTAGCCAGGTTCAGTAGCCGCTGCGCACGTGCGGGTTGACACGGAAGGCGTGTGGCAACGAGGGCGCTCGCTGCGGGCGGCAGGCGGTGGGCGCCCGTGCTCTTGGGCGTCGCTGCAACCGTCATGGAGGGGGTTTTTGACGACCTGGTCAGGCGAGCCTACACTGCGGGGCTGGCGAGTTGCTTATCCCTTCGATACCGCATCTCTAACGCCTAGGGGGTGACTGTCTTGAGGCACCACAGATTCTTGGCTCTCTGCCTGGCCGCGCTGCTGTGCGGCGTGGGGCAGGCCATCGCCATCGAGTTCAATCCGGACACCATGATGCGCCTGGCGGACGTGCGCGCCGGCATGACGGGCGCGTGCAGGACCGTGCTGCAGGGCACCACGATCGAGGAATTCCCCGTGGAGATCGTGGGGGTGCTGGAGAAGCAGTGGAGCGGCGGGAGCATTATTCTGTTCCGCATAACCAGCGGCCCGCTGGTGGAGAAGAAGCTCGGCATCCTGAGCGGCATGAGCGGCTCACCCATCTACATCAACGGGAAACTCATCGGAGCGGTCTCGCTCTCCTTCGACATCATGATGCAGGAGCCGATGGGCGGGGCCACACCCATTGAGCAGATGCTGGAGCCGACGGCGAGCGCAGCGCCGCCGGAGAAGACAACGGTGATTCGCTCCGCGCGCCCCATCGAGATAGCGGGGCGGCCGGTGCGCGATTTCGTACTGGCGCCGCCGGGGGCGCCGGTGTCCTCGACGCTGGAGAAGCCGGTGCTGCGGCCGGTGCTGACGCCGCTGTTCGTTTCCGGTTTGCCGCCTGATGCCCTGGCCTCGCTGCGACCGCGGGTAGAGGCTTTCGGCTTCCGCGTGTATCCGGGCCCGGGGCAGTCCAGCACGCCGGTGGAGGCGCCGCTGGAGCCGGGCTCGGCGGTGGGCGTGGCCTTTTGCATGGGGGACGTGAGCGCGGCGGGCGTGGGCACGGTAACCTACCGCGAGGGCGACGAGATCATCGCGTTCGGCCATCCGATGATGGGCACGGGCGAGTGTTCGCTGCCCCTGACGGCGGCGTGGGTACACGGCTACGTGCAATCGTCCTTCGACCCGTTCAAGTTGGCGTCGCCGGCGCAAGTGGTTGGGACACTCACGGGGGACTGGGCGTTCTCGGTCGGAGGAAAGATAGGCTCCACGCCGCGCACCATACCGGTCAAGATCTCCACGACCAACTTGCAGACCGGCGCCGCCAAGAGCTTCTCGGTGGAGGTCTGCCAAGACAAGATGCTGAGCGAGCTAGGGCTGATGATCGCCCTGGACGAGGCCCTGGCCGGCGTGGGCCGTCAGATGGGGCCCTCCACCTGGCTGGGCAAGATCACCCTGACTGCTGAGGGCCTGAAGCCGATAACGCGGCGCGTGGCCTCCAGCAGCATGTACGGGGGCGCGGGCTACGAAGTGAGTTACGAGGTGATGCAGATACTGTCGCTTCTTGGCGGCAACCCATGGAAGACCGCCGACGTCCTCAGCCTCGAGGTGGAAACCCAGTGGGTGGACCAGGAGCGCACGGCCACCATCATGCGGGCCGAGACCGACCGGCTAACCTACCGCCCTGGGGAGAACGTCAACGTCTCGGTGGTCGTCCAGCCCATGAACGGGAAGCGGTACGTGGAGAGACTCTCTCTGTCGCTGCCCAAGGAACTGCCCGACGGCTCCGGCACGGTGGTGGTGACCGGTGGGGGGTCGGAGTACTACGGTATGGGTGGGGACGGTCTGCTGCCTCCGGCCTTCGACGACCTGCCGGGCTTCATGGAGTGGTATCAAACGCTGGACGCGGGCAACGATTTGGTCGCAGTCATCGCCTATCCCACCACCGGCGTTACGTTCCCCGAGGGCCAGTTGAAGGACCTGCCGCAGAACGTCTTCAATCTGCTGGGGCGCTCGGGGCGGCAGGATCAGATGCCCGGTATGCAGTGGGACAAGTCGGTGCAGCCCAGTGAGTACGTGGTCTTGGGAGGGGGCGTCGTAGAGTTCACAGTAGAGCGCGAACGGTGGGGCGCTCCCGGCGAGAAGGCAGGGGAGCACGCGCCTGCCAAGGCCCATCATGGGCCGCCGGCCGGCGCGCCGGCCGAGGCAGCACCGCCGGTGGAAGAACTATCGAGGCTGTCTGTCCGGCGGCCCGCGGGGGTGCAGGCGTGGCTCCCGCCAACGCCGGTCAACCCTTATCTGCCTTTTGCTCGCGCGAGCGCAACGCCGGCTGGCCCTGCGGCTCCCGGGGGCGGTCTCCTGCCGCGGCAGGACAAGTTGCCGCCCGAGGTGCGGCGCGAACTGGAGCGCAGAGGGCTGCTGGGCAAAGGGGAAATGAAGGAGGAAGCGCCGCCCAAGGAGACACCTGGCGGGGAAGAAGGAAAGGAAGAGGAGAAAGAGAAAGAGAAGCCCGAGCCAGTTACGCGGCAGGCGCTGCTGCAAGGCTGGACCACCGGTGAGGACTTCTCCCGTTTCCGCTTCTCGGGCGCGGCGCCCACGCCCGATGGCAGCATCACGCTGCTGCCGGCCGCGGCTCCCGAGCAAGTGGCGGAGATTCCGGAGACGATCATCTGGTGCGCGGCGGCGGCCGACGACGGCACGGTGTACGTGGGTACCGGCCACAAGGGTCTGGTCTACAAAGTGACGGCAAGCGGCCAGGTGGAGTTGCTGCTGGAGACCGGCGAACTGGAGGTCACCGCGCTGGCGCTCAGCACCGACGGCACCCTTTACGTCGGCACCGGCCCCGAGGGGCGGCTGTACAAGGTAGGCACGGAGGGCAAGAGCGAGTTGGTGTTCGACGCGCCGGAGCGCTACGTATGGGCGCTGCTGCCCCGGCCGGATGGCTCGGTGCTGATGGCCGTTGGAGGGCCGGCCGCCTGCGTTTACGGCATCGTGGTCGGCTCCGCACCGACGGAGTTCCTGCGGCCGCCGGACTGCCGGCACGCGCTGGTGCTGGCCGCGGAGGGTGACGCTGTTCTGGTAGGCACCGGCGAGGAGGGCCGGGTCTACCGTTGCCCGCCCGATTCCGCGCCGCGGATCATCTTCGACACCAAGGCGCACGACTCGGCGTCCGACGTGGTGGGCATATTGCCGACGCGCGATGGAGTGATAGTGGGGACGGCGGACGGCGAGTTGCGCGCCATCAAGCCCTCGGGCGTGGTGGTGGACATATCCACGCCGGACGAGTCAGAGGACTTGTCCCTGGGCGTGTTGCTGCCGCCCGGCCCCAGCGAGGACCCCAAGGGCCCGCTGGCGCTGATCGCCACCACGGAATCCGACGCAGCGGTCTATGTGCTTTTTTCTCTCGAGACCACGCCCGCGCTGGTGAAGCGTTTTCCAGGGCACCAGTTCACGGCCGCTGGGCGTTCGGCTTCGGGACAGGCGTTCGTGTGCAGCAGCAACCCATGCGCGGTGTTCGCGCTGCCGCTGGCGACGCCAGAGCACGTGGGGCAAGCGGTGTCGCCGCCTTTCGACATGGAACGGGTGTCGCAACTGGGCCGACTGTTCTGGCGCGCCAACTTGCCGGAGGGAACGCACGTGTGGGTGGAGTCTCGCTCGGGCAACACGCCGGAGCCGGACGACACGTGGTCTGCGTGGTCGAGCGGGCACGTGCTGGCGACGGGCGAGCAGTTGACCAGCCCGGCGGCGCGCTACGTTCAGTCTCGGGTCAACCTACGCGGCTCGGCCGATGGAAAGGCACCTTCGCTGGACGAGCTTTACTTCATCTACATGCCGACGAACCGACCGCCGACGGTGTCGTTCTCGGAGCCCTCGGTGGTGGCTTTCTGGGCTGGAGAGAACGAGATTTCTTGGGAGGGCGAGGATCCGGACAAGGATGCGCTCACCTATGACCTCTTCGTCTCCTGCGACAACGGGGTGACTTGGGAGTCGCTCAAGGAAGGGCTGAGCGAGACCACCTACACTTGGGACACGAAGGAGAAGAAGGACGGGGCTTACCGGCTGAAGCTGGTGGCCTCGGACGCGCGCGCGAATGGGGCCGGGGCGCAGACGAAGGAAGCGCTCTCGTGTCCGGTCTTCGTTGACAACGCGCCGCCGCACCTGACGAAGCGGCAGATCAAGCACGAACTGGACGAAGAGAAGCGGCTGCACGTCACGGGCAGCACGATTGACCGGCAAAGCGACATCGCGGGCGTCGAGTACACCATTGACGACGGGGAACCGATCTCGGCCAACGCTGACGACGGCATCTTCGACTCGATATACGAGCGGTTTTCCTTGGTCACCGAGCCCCTCGAGCCGGGCACACATGCGGTGAAGATCACCGCCTATGACGAGGCGCGCAACACCAGCAGTTACACCATCGAGAAGGTCGAAGTGCCCGGGGCCGAGGAGAAAACCGGGGAAGAGGCGAAGGCTCCCGCCGGAGACCAGGGCGCCTCTGAGTCCGCAGAAACCCCGGCCGAGAGCGGCAACGGCAACATCGAGGAGTGATGTCGGTGTTCAAACTCGCGGCAATCACTGATGAGATAGCGCAAGACTTCGCGCACGCCTGCGACGTGGTCAAGGAGTACGGCGGGGTGGGCGCGGAGATCCGGTCGGTATGGGACACGAAGGTGCAGGCGCTCAGCGATCAACAGATCAAGGAGATGCAGGCGATACTGGGCGACAAGGGGATGCGCGTGTGCTGCATCGCTTCCCCGTTTTTCAAGTGCGACCTGGGCGACGCGCAGGCGTATCGCGAGCATCTCGACATGCTGCGGCGGTGCCTCGAGATTGCGCACGCCTTCGGCATCAACCTCATCCGCGGCTTCACGTTCTGGCGGAAAGGGCCGCTGGAGCCGGTGTGGGGGCGGATCGTGGACTCCTTCCCTGAGGTCGTCAAGATACTGGACGAGATGGACGGCGTGATAGGCATCGAGAACGAGGCCTCGTGCTACCTGGGCACGGGAGGGGAGGTAGCGCGGCTGTTGGCGGAGGTGAACCACCCCAGGCTGGGCGCGGTGTGGGACGGGGCCAATCAGGTGTTCGCGCACGCGGAGCCGGCGTACCCGGACGGCTACGAAGCGGTGCGAGACCGCATGGTTCACTGCCACGTGAAGGACGCCAGCTGGGACGGGCAGAAAGGCGACGCGCGGTGCACTCCGATTGGCGAGGGCGACATTGACTACCGCGGTCAGATGCGGGCGTTGATAGAGGACGGGTACCAGGGGTTCGTGTCGCTGGAGACGCACTGGCGGCCCGCGGAGCAGGAACTTACCCAGGCACAGATGTCGCGTCCTGGCGGCGCCGCCTTTTCCTCCAAGGGCGAATACGGGTCGCGGGTTTGCTTCGAGAACCTGGTGCGCCTCATCAACGAGGTTGGCGGCAATGCCTAAGTACTTGCTCTGGAACTTCTCGCGCGAGGTGCTGCTGGCCTCGAGCCTGCGGGTGGTGCGGGGGCTGTTCCAGAGACTGCGCAACTTCCTGCGCTTCCGCCCCCCCCGGGCGGGGGAGGCGGTGCTCGTGAGCCACTGCCTCTTGCTGCCCACCTACTACGCGCGCGAGCCCTTGGACTTGGTGTTTCTTGACGACCGCGGCTATGTGGTGGGCACGGTGCGCTGCGCCGCGCCCAGACATTCGGTGCGCCGCGACCGCCGCGCCTCGGACGTGGTAGCCCTACCGGCCAACGCGCTGCAGACGGTTCCGGTCTCCGTCGGGGACCGCCTGTCCCTCATCTGGACCCGCCCACCCCGGGAATGATCGTCTCCATCTTCAGCGAATGTCTGCTCCCGGTAGTTAACGGCGTATCCATTTCGATTCTTACCCTGGCGCGGTTCCTGCGCGTGCAGGGGGACGAGGTGTGGATTTTCGCGCCGGCTTATCGGGGCTACCAAGAGACGGATCCCTTCACCGTGCGCGTGCCCTCCTTCAAGATCCCCAAGCAGCCTGACTATCCGCTGGCCATACCGCTCTCCGTGCAGGCGGCGCGCACGCTGCGCGAGCACCCCCCGGAGGTAGTGCACGTCAACTCGCCGTTTACCATGGCTCGCTTCGGGGCCCGGGTGGCGCGCAAGCGGCGCGTTCCGCTGGTGGTGACCTATCACACCTTGCTGCGCGAGTACGCGCACTACGCTCCGTTGGTGGGAGCGCGGATAGCCCCGCTGCTGGTGCGCCTCTCGCGCGACTTCTGCAATCGCGCGGACGCGGTCATCGCTCCCTCCGAGCCCATAGGGGATGAACTGCGGAACTACGGCGTGACCACACCCATCCACGTCATCCCCACGGGGATTCCGCCGGACAAGAAGCCCTCGGAGGACCCCTCGTGGGTGCGCAGGCAGTGGAACGTGCCGGCGGACGGGCCGCTGCTCATTTATGTCGGGCGTCTGGCCAAGGAGAAGCGCACAGAGGTTCTGCTCAACGCCTTCACTTTGGTCGCCAAGGAGATTCCGGAGGCCGTGCTGCTGGTCGTCGGGGGGGGACCATATGAGCAGCAAGTCAGGGACCTGGTGAGCAGCCTCGGCCTGGAGGGGAAGGTGCGCCTGGCGGGCTTCCAGCAGCCCGAGAAGATAATGGACTATCTCGCCGCGTCCGACATCTTCGTCACCGCGTCGGACACGGAGACGCAGGGGCTGAATCTGGTGGAGGCGATGCGGGCGGGAGTGCCGGCGGTCGCCATTGACGCTTATGGAACCGGCGAGACCGTGCGCAAGACCGGTGGAGGGCTGCTGTCACCCTTGGACGCGCAGGCCTTTGCCGAGCAGGCGCTCCGTCTGCTGCGCGACCCCGAGTTGCGGAAGGAACTGGCGGCCAAGGGCAAGGCGGGGGCCGAGCAGTTCACCTCCGATAAGTGCGCCGCCAAAGTCCGCGCCCTCTACGCCTCGCTAGTGCGCTAGTGCGCGAAGGGCCCTGCCGGCCTGGCCAGCACCTGTGGCCACCAGCACTTAGCGGTAGATCCACCTCGCCAAGGCCACTCTGGGGATGCTGCCGTTCACTTCGCGGACTCTGACTGGAGGGCTTTGAGCTCCTCCTGGGCCTGTCTGATGTCCCGGGCCGCGTATAGGTGAGTGAGGGCAAGCAGAAGAACGACGGCACCAAGCACGAGCCAGCGGCTCGCCCCTACGCTTCTCGACGGCTTGCGCCGTCGCGGGCCGAGCCAAGGCTACGGCCCCTACGCCAAAAACAAGCCCATCCCCGATTTGCGTTAGCGATGTTGGAGGATTGAGAGTTCCTGCTGCATCTCCCTAAGTTGGTGGCAAGTGCCGAGGTTTCCGAGGACAATCGTCACCAGGCCGAAGGCGAAGAGGATGACAACGGCCCAGCGTGCACGCGCGCGCCGGGCCAAGTAGAGGGGCAATTTGGCAGGCCAGTTGGTGGTTGCGAAGACCACCGCTAGCAGCGGCACCGGGCCCCCCAGCAGCAGTACCCACAACCAAGCGGCGCCCGCAAGGGCGAAATAGAGGCCCATTGGTCTGAAGGGGGTAGTAGCCGGGAGCCCGAACGCCCAATGGACGATCCACGTGAGAACGAGGAGCAGCCCTATGACTACCGTTCCCGAGCCCCAGAGGCGGGCGGAACGGGCGACGGAGGCCGCCTCGGGGCGACGGGCGAGGCAGACCAGTTGGATTCCTTCGGATAGTGAGTACAGGCGCAGGACCGCGCAAAAGGGCCAGCCCGTGATCCGGAAAGCGGTGATTTCCGGCCAGATGGCGATGGAGGATGACACTACTAGGGTGGCGGCGCTTGCGCGCGACCACCAAGTGTGCACTCCAGGCGAGACCATAGGTGCGCACCTCCCTGGAACCCGGACAATGCCGATGGTCGGCTGTTACGCCTACGACCGCGGTGGCCTTCCCTGCCTGGCTTCCCCGATCATTGTATCACGCGCGCTGGCCCGGCGGTACGCCGTTGTGAGTTGCGCCTGGCCCTTGGTGTGAAGGGGAGAGGTACGGCGCGGCGTCGAACTCCACGTAGGGCTGAGAGAAGGCGGGGCTGCCGTCGGGGCCGGCATTGGCGATCCACAACTTGAGCGCGGTGTTGTCGGAGATGACCTCGTGCAGGTTGGCGTTCCTCATGCCGGTGGCGGGGATGACATCACTCATTAGATTGTCGGGCGCGATGTCACCGTAGTGGGCCTGGAGGCGATCATGGAGCCTTCCGATAGCTCCCCAGCCCATGTACATGCACACCACCTGCGGCATAGGCACATAGGGAGGCGGGAACTGACCGGGCCCGAAGCACTCGAAGGTGTCCGCTGCGGTGCGGAAGCCGCGGGCGTCGGGAGTCTTGCCGTCGCCCACGCAATAGACGTAGGCGCTCGTGCGGCGCGCATCGCGGATCATCGCCACGGCCTCGTCAAGGGTGCGGCATTCCTGCACCACCCGCCGCGCGAGGAAGGCAACGGTGATGCCGTCGTGACGCTCGTGCTCGCGCCCGAAGTTGTCGCCGATGGAGCCGACGGCGATCTTCTCAGCGTTGATGCCGGTGAAGACGCCGAGGAAGCCCGCCCAGGTGACGTTGACGAAGGGCACGCCGTGGTCGGGTTTGTAGACCACGATGACGGCGTAGTCCTGCACGTGGGCGCGCACCTCCCAGTCGAGGTTGCGCACCTGATAGAAGTGGCCATCGCGCGTCGCCTTGCCCCAGGCGGCGCAGGCGCTGCAGGCGAACTCCGCGGTCTCGGGGAGCACCTGCGCACGCTGGACCATCTCCAGCGGCACGCCGGAGCCATCCGACAGGCCACGCATCTCTTCCTTGTATGCTTCCGGGATGTAGGGGGCTTGCTGTTGGTAGGTCTGGTCAATCTGGTCCAGGACCACGCGCTCGGTTCCCAGGAGAGTGGGCAGCGCGTCTGCGATCAGCCCTTTGACCTCGTCTTTCAGCAAGACACCTTGGGCGTAGCCCATCTCATAGGGCGTGCCCTCGAGGACGAGCACCTTGAGGGCGTGGTCGCCCTGTCCCACCGTGGTGAGCGTGCCTTTGACAGGCGGCGCTTCGGCTGCCGGCGCGGCGCTCTGCCGCACGAGCGGGAGGCAGAACGCGCAGAGGAGAAGAATGAGCGTCAGTACCGCCGGAACCAGCGCTAGATTTACGCGTCGCACGCGTAATCCCCCCTTCCTTTACGGCCACTATTGTCACACACTTCGACGGTGCGGGCTAGTCTTCGGCATCACATTTCACCCAGGACGCCCAAAGACAAGCCCCTCCCCGTATCTGGGTGATTCGGGGAAGGGCTCTGTGCGCAAAGACGGAAGAGAGTGCGGCTAGCCTGTCTTGGACATCAGCCCCAGGTTGTCGGGGAGGCGGTTCTTGAGCAATATGTCGTGTGTCGCCGGCTGCTTGAGGAAGTCTAGGAACTGCTCGGCCGCCTTGCGGTTGGGCGTATCGCGCATGATGCGGGCGACGACGCGAGGGGTGTCGTAGGAGTCACGCGGGAGTTCCTGCACTATCTGCACCTTCATCCCGGCGACCTTCTCCGGCTCGGGCGGGAGCGGGCAGGTCTTGAAGGAGAAGGCGGCGTCCGCCTGCGCCTTCTGCACAAGTTCGTGCGACGTCTTGGCCGATTCGACTACTTGGAGTTTCGGCTGCACCTTGTCCCAGAGGCCCAGTTTCTGCAGGCTCTGTTTGGCGTAGTAGCCCACAGAGTTGCGTTCGGGGTCGGGGAAGGCGATGGCCTTGACCTTGGGGGAGACGAGGTCGTTGACGCTCTTGATGCCGGCGGGATTGGCGAGGGGCACCACCAGCACGACCGCATAGGAGCCGACGGCGACCCGTGGTTCAGTCTCCAGGAGATTGCGCTTGTCGAGATAGCCCATCTCGGCGTCGCCGGGTGAGACGAAGACGTCGCCACGCTCGCCTATCTCCAACTGCGCGATCAGTTTCAGGTGGTTGTCGTAGACGCCCTTCACCGGCAATTCCGGGTGCAGGCGCTTGAACTCATCAATGGCGCTGCTAAAGGGAATGATGAGGCCGCAGGGGACGAAGAGGGTCAGCGTCTGCTTGGTTTCGCCTTTGGAGGGAGCGGCGGCGGTAGTGGCACTGCCGCTCCGGCACCCCCAGACCAACGCGGTCAGGAGCGCGCAGGCGAGCAGTGCGAGCGCCGGCCGCGTTACCAATGGGCGCGCGCTATTTGCCGCCATAGACCTTCTGCACCTCATCCGCGACCGCCTTTTCCAGTTCCACCTGAGTCCAGGCGCCGCCCATGGCGCGCTGGAACATCACCTTATGGGGGCCCTTGCCGTCGCCGGTGTCAACGGTGAACTCGTTCTTGCCGTCAATGACGATGCCGGCGCAGCCGAGGCCGGTAGCCGTCCACTTCTTGAAGTCCTCGGGCTTCTCGTCGGGCTTGCGCATCTCGTAGACTTCGGTGCGCACCTTGCCGAGGAACTTCTTCTCCAGGCCGCGAACCGCCTCGACTTCTTCCTTGTGATCCTTGTTGAGCGGGAAGAAGGCTTGGACCACTACCTTCGCGTCCTTGGCCTCAGGCAGGGAGGCAGGCACCACGATGGTCTCCTGGCTGGGCGCGCCGCCGGCTCCCACCGCAGGCACGGCCGGGCCTTTGCCGCCGGGCTCGCCAGTGGCTTTCTCGCCGCCTGCACCTGCCTTAGGCCCGGCCGGGCCGGCCACCTGGCCGGTCGAGCGGCAGCCGAGGGCCGCCAGCGCGAGCGCTAGGACGAAGATAAGAAGCAACAACACCGAAGCCTTTCGCATCGTCATCACCCCGTCACAGATTACGTCCCGGTACTATATGGGAGCGAGGGCGGCTTAGCAACCGGCGGGGCCGACGAATCAGTGACGACGCCGTGCCAGTTAGCGGGGGTGACGGATTCCGACGGGCCCGGCGCGCGGTCAGTTGCGGCGTGCGCTGGTCGTCGCGCCGATCCTTCAGGGCCGCTAATCGTAGCGGCCGTATGTCACCGCTGCCTGGTAGAAGGCGTCGAGGTTGCGGAGGGACGTGCCCGGGGCCAGGTTGTTAGCCTCGCGGAGCATGAAGCGCTTGCCCTCGGTGACGCCGGTGGCCGTTATGCGCTTGACCTCCTCGGTCACTTGCTCGGGAGTGCCGTGGAGCAGGAGTTGTACGGTCGGCCCGCCCTGAATCCAGACCTCGGGCCCCAGCGTGCGGCGCACCCAGGCGAAGTCAATGGGGAAGCCGGTGTCGAAAGACTGGATGTTGAGTTCCTGCTTGAGCACGGGGAAGTGGCGCTGGGCGTCGCCGCAGAGGTGGATGGAGTGGGGCCCGCCCTCAGCGAAGGTCTCCAGCAGGCGGCGGTGATGGGGCAGGACGAACTCCTTGTAGGTCTCCACGCTGAGCAACTCGATGCTGTCGTCGGCGAGGCCCCAGGCCTGGGTCTTGAGCGGCTGGGCGAGGAACTCGCGATAGGCCTTGATGCGGGCGATGGTGGCCTCGGTGATGAAGGCGAGCAGTTCGCGCACGTAGTCGGGGTCGCGGTAGAGGTCCAGGCACAGGTCGGTGGCGCCGCGCAACTGACAGGCGGTGGTGAAGGTGCCGTCGGTGCCGAGGCCGGAGAGGCCGACGTCCTTGAGCGGCCGGCCCAGGAACTCGAAGCCCTCTTCGACGCGGCGCTTGAAGTAGCGGTAGTACTCGAGGTTGCGCGCCAGGCCCTCGCCGAAGGGGTCGGGGATGCCGCACTCGAAGAGTTGGCGCTTGTTGTCGTCGTGGAGCCAGGGGCGGCAGTCGGGCACCTCGTTCTCGTGGAAGAAGAGTTCGCAGCCGAGCCAGATGCCCTCGTAGTAGTTTTGCAGATCGGGATAGACGCCCCAGGCGTCCGGCAGACCCATGTCGGCGTCTTGGATAATCGCATGCCGCACCCAGCACTGGAAGCGGACCTGCACCTGGAGCATTAGTTCAGGGTCGGTGGTGTACTCGAAGAAGGTGACCTTCTCGGGGTTGAGCGCGGGGTCGAGCAGGATAAAGCGGGGGTTGATGCCCAGGCGGAGGGGAACGCGCTCGGGCGTCCCTTGTTCGTATGCCTCCCACAGCGCACGTGCCGCCTCATTGTGCGCGGGGAGGTCGAGGCGCTTGTTGCTGTCTGCGATCAGGCGCTGGAGCGAGTCGTCAGTGAGAGCGGAGGGCAGGCGCATGGGCAGTCACCGGGCGGCAGTGTGTCGGGAGGGGCGGAGGGTGTCAACGGCGGAACATCGGAGGCTGCACGTCGGCCGGCCGTGGTCGCCTGAGGCGACCTCAGGCGGGTGATCGCTCTCCGGGTAGCCATCTCGAATCGTATCCGCCGGTCTCCCGCTACTTGCGTGCTGAGACCAGCCCTTTTCGGATATTGCCTTATGTGAAGCAGCGAGTTCTGTGTGGCATAGTTTGGGGTGACGCAATTCGCGAGTTTGACGAATGGCACAACGGGTGCTACACTCCCGCCCAGCTTCAGGGCTAGCAAGGGGGTGCTGCGGTGAGTCGCGTCGCGCTTGTCGGGTTGGTACTTACAGTGGCATTGTGTGGTTGCGGGCCGGGCGGCACGGGCTCCATAGAGATTGCCTCCGACCCTCCGGGGGCAGCCATCTGGCTTGATGGCAGCGCCAGGGGTCAGGTGACGCCCGCTACCCTGGCAAACGTGCCGGCCGGAAGCCACAGCGTCCGACTAACCCTAGCCGGGTACCAAGACTGGACAGATACGGTCCGGGTAAGCGCCGGGCAGACCACCACCGTTTCGGCGAACCTTCAGGCAACGCCCGAGCCCACGGGCTCGATCTCAGTGACCTCGACTCCTCCCGGTGCCGCGATATGGCTGGACAACCTGGATCAGGAGCGGCTGACGCCGGCGGTGTTGGAGGACGTGCCCGTTGGGCCCCACACACTTCACCTGGTCCTGGTGGGGTACGCGCCATTGGAGGACACGGTCGAAGTCGTGCCGGGCCAGCAGACTGACGTATCGTACCAACTGGCGAACAGTCCGCCGCAAGCGGCGGTCGCTGTAGATCCCCTCGATGGCGTGATTGACCAGGTCTTCACATTTGACGCCTCCGCCAGCACCGATGCTGAGGAACCACTTGCTGCGCTTGAGTTCCGTTGGGACTGGGAGAATGATGGTACGTGGGACGCGGATTGGGGTTCCGGGCCAACTGCGACTCACAGTTTCTCGGCGCCAGGCAACTACACCGTGGCTTGCGAGGTCCGCGACACACCAGGGCTTACCGGCAGCGCAGAGGTGACCGTTGTGGTCCGCGATCCCGGGAACGTGGAGGTGATCATCGAATGAGGCACTCAAGCGCGCGTCGCTGGTCACGTTTCCTGATCGGAGGGCTGGTACTTGCGGCGCTAGGGTACGCGGTGGGGTGTGGCTCTTGGTTTGGCCACGACCACGGCTTGGGCTCCTCTGGGCCCCAGGGTACAATCTCCATCACCGTTCACTGGCCCAATGCGGGCGGTCGAGTCATCCCCCCGGAGACAGCGAAGATATTGGTGAGTGTGGTCGCGGCTGACCTGCTGTCCGCGGTCACGGGAGAGATCACGCCCGCAGACGTGGTGGACGGGCAGGCTACACTGAGCCTGTCAGTAGGAGCCGGCAATGACAGGGTGGTAAGCGTGCGGGCACTCGACGCGGCTGACCACGTCTTGGCCTGGGGCGAAACGATTATTGATGTGCTGGCCGAAGCAACGACACAAGCGCAGGTGACGTTGGAGACCGTCCCTGCAGGTGGCTCCACGGCGACGGACGTCACGGACGCGGAGGGGGTTGCGGAGGCATTTGTGGCCGGTGAATCCGTCGGCCAGATCCGCGTCCACGACGAGGCTACTGGGCAGGCGCTTCCGAACGTGCAGGTGCTGAGCGCGGCCATGGACGGACACCTTGTGGTGCTGGCCGTGGACTCCGAGGGCTACTACCTGCCTGCGATAGAGGAGGTTGCCCAGGCTGCCGCAGACCGTCAGATCGGCATATTGCTCGACCTGGGGCTGAGTATTGGGAACTCGCTTGCTGGCGGCAACTTGGTGCCGAGGGGTCCGGTTTATGGGCCATTGGCCGCCTACTTGCGGGCCACCGGTGCTTTCTACGTCGAGACGGTCAAACTGAGGGACGTGTTCACGGTCGCGAAAACGGTGCCCAAGGCGGCGGTTTCCTGGCTCATCGGCAGGGCGTTGATCGGTGAAACGGGTGGAGTGGGTCTGACGCTGGCTGGCCTCGACTTAGGCAGCAAGTACGCCTGGGAATGGTACTATGCCGGCGCAGGATACACGCTTGACGATTGGTTTGACATATACCGGGTCAGCTTCGGTGCCGGGCTGCCGGTGTTTGTCTGGGTGGAGCCCACCACGTCCAGATCGCGGCTCCGGGTCAGTTCCTCGCCTCCCGGGGCGCGCACGTATCTCGACTCGGTGGATACCGGCAAGACGACGCCCTGCGACATCGTTTGGGCACCGGGCGAGTACTCATTGACGTTGCGTCTGACTGGGTACAAGGACTGGAGCGTGGCCGTTGACCTGGTCCCCCTGGCCACGTATGCAGTTGACGCTGTGCTGGTGCCGGAGGGTGGCGGCGGCGGAGAGGAGTGCGTCGACGTGCGGGGTATCTCGGATGCGACGGGCGGCGTGTGGCTGGAGATGCCGTCGGATGGCCGAGTGGACCTGTCCGGCCTGCCCCTGGAGCCCGGGGTAAGCGTTGACGTGGCCGTTGCCCTCGACATCACGGGCAGCATGGACGAGCTTACGGGCGCGAAAGAGTCGTTGGGGGCGTTCGCAGATGGCCTGTGTGGCGCCGGCAGTGACGTGCGGCTTGGGTGTGTCACGTTTGGCGACTTTGTGGGCGTTGAGGACCCCAGCGATCCTCGGGCGGTGGAAGACGGTGGCCCGACCCCGTACCGGGACCTCAGTGCCGACCTCACTGCGTTCAAGGCATTCTTGGAGGGGCTGCAGAACTGCACCGGCGGCGATGATCCGGAGAACGACCTTGATGCTCTGATGTTCTGCAAAGGAGCCCTCACCTTCCGGCCGGGGGCGCGGCGCGTCTGCCTGCTTATCACTGACTCCAGGGCCCACCAGCGGGGGGACGGGGCCGGCTGGGTCAATCCGGACACCGGAGCCTGGGAGGAGTTTGCGCATTTCACGCTGGCGGAGGTGCTTCAGAGCCTAGTTGGGAACGCGGTGGTGCACACCGTTTCGCCCGACTGCAGGAGCCTAATGGCGCAAGCGACGCGCACGAACAGCCTCTCGGGGCAGAGGGGCCGGCGTCTCAGCCGCCAGTAGGTCGTTGACGTGCAAGGCAGGTGGGGCGGCACGCTCGAGCACCGGGCTCGCAGGGCCCCGGTGCCCGAGGCGGTCGATAGCTGGCGCTGGGCCTAGGGCAGAGCAGGCGGACTGGCGCAGCGTTATCCCCGCGTGATGCGGCCTAGCAGCGCGAAGGCGCGGCTAGGTCCTGCGAGACGGGCGGCAGTTCTTGACGGGGCAGTCGTCGCGGTCGGGGCAGATGGGACGGTCTATGTCGGGTCGGACGACAGCTACCTTTACGCCATTGAGTGACACCGCTGTGCCCGTACCCGTGGCGACCACGCTCTGCTGCGCTCCGCCCGTCTCCGGTGGTTGCATCGCGTAGGCCTCTCTGACACAAACTGGCGCCACAGGTCGGGACAGGTCAGTGGGCGCAACTTCCGGAAGGCTGCCTTGGCTCGCGTTTCGCCGGCTACCCCAACCAAAGACGCCCGCGGGAGCGGGCGTCTGAATCGGCTTGGTTGCGGGGGCCTGTTCTGCGTACATTCATGACGTTCTCCGGAGGTGGCTCGTAACAACGTGGTCGTTGCCCGCCGAGGGCAGCCGCTTCTAGCCCACCGCCTTCGCAGGCTGCGCCACAGAAACCGCCGAGCGCGTCATCATCGTCTTCCAGCCCGCCTGAGGCGGGTCTGCCTAAGGCACGACGTGCAGGGCGCTTGCCTCCCTCGTGCAGGGCCGACGAAGCCGGGCCGGAGACAGTCTACTTCCTACCAGGCCCCTAGCACCACGCTGTTGGCCGGGCTGGGGGAGCCGCGGAAGAGGAAGCGGACTTCGGCCAGCCAGGCGCCCCAGCCGTCCGCGGGCGAGCCGTCGCGAAAGCGCAGGCGCACGCTGCCAGCGGGCTGATAGGGCATAAGGTCGAGGGCGCGGCGGGCGCGGTTGCTCAGGTCGTGCACGTCGCGCCCGGCCTCCGCCATGGCGTCGAAGACCTTCTGCCAGTTGGCGCCGGCGGTGGAGGCCTCGACGATGAAGTTGTTGCCCAGGTCCAGTTCGACGCGGGCCTCGGTGAGGCCCTGGAGATCGAAGGTGTAGGTGAAGGAGCCTTCGCGGTCGGCGAAGCGATAGCCCTTGCCCAGTTGCGCGGGCCCGGTGGTCTCGGTGAGGAAGCGCTTCTCCACCGGCCCGCCGTCGGGAACGAAGATGACTTCGCGGCTGACGTTCTCGGGGGGGGCGGCGACGATGGCGTCGGCCGGCTCGGCAGCCCAGCCCACGCGGATCTCAACGCCCTCGGGATGATGGGGGAAGAGCAGGAGCAAGGTGCGGCTCTCGGCATCCCACTCGGCGGCGATGTCCTCCGTGCCGCCGGCGAAGTCGGCGCGGGCGCTCACGGGATAGCGGCCCAGGCCGGCGAGGCGAACAGCGGCGCGGGTGTTGAGCGGACCGGAGACGCGCAGCACGGTCTCCTCTCCCTCGCGGCGCGACTGCTCGAGTTTGCCGCTCACGAAGAGGACCTCGGTGCTGCGCGGCAGGCCGTCGAGGTCGAGCAACAGGCAGCCTTGCCCGAGGCCGACGCGGGCCTGCTGGAGGGGGGTGAGACGCGGGTCGAGCAAGTTGAGGAAACGACCGCGCAGGGTGGTGCCCGAGGCGCGGGAGAAGGCAATGAGGTACGGCCCTCGCCTGGCGGCGAGGTAGCCGGGGACGGCGGGGAAGCGAGGCTCCACACCGTAGGCCTGCCTTGTCCCCCCCCGCTGGGCCGCCTGCCAGCCGCGGCAAGCCTCCTGGACGACCTCCAATACGGACTCGGAGCGGGCGCCGAATTTGGTGGTCTCGCTGGCCGGCGTGGGCACGTAGATGAAGCCGCCCTGGCCAACGCGGTAGGTGTGCCATTGGCGCGCGCCGAGCGACTCGACGCCGGGCTTCTTGAGGATGGCGAGCAGGGCTTCCTCGGGGGTCTTGTACTGGGAGGACCACCAGCCGGGGACTTGCTGATAGGGGTCCGGGCTATGCCAGTAGATGAGCACGCCCCCCCCGCGAACCCAGTTCTCGAGCGCCTCGAGGTAGGCGGCCTCCAAGGGCTTCCACATCTCGAAGGAGGCGAGCAGCACCCTAAAGGGGCCGAGGTAGCCGGGCTCGGCGATGCGCTCGATGGGCACCACCTGCACCGGCACTCCGTTGGTCAGCAGCGGCAGCGCGAGGCCGTAGAAAGCGTCGGTCGGCGTGACCTCGGGCTCGGCGCGTTGCCACATGGAGGTATCCGAGGTAAGCAGGCCGATGCCCTCCGTGGACGCGAGCCACTCGAAGCCGTAGTGGTCTTGCATGTCGGCCTGCGCCGCGAAGGCGGAGAGCACCTCCGTGAGGTAGTCGCGCGAGGCGGGCGAGCCGCTGGCGTCGCGGGCCCAGCCGAAGACCCTATCCGGCCAGGGGATGACCTCGAACCTGTTGACCTCGGGGAACATGAGCGAGGCGAAGAGGGTCTCCTGGTAGCGGCGCTTGCAGTCGTTCCAGCGGGCGGCGGGGTCGTCGGACTTGGGGTCGGCGAGGAACCACATCTCTTTGCCGCTGCCGCGGGCCAACTGAGCGAAGTAGGAGTACCCGAGGAAGGCGCTCTCGAAGGTGCGCTCCTCCTTTCTGCCGTAATAGGGGACGGGGGTGCGCGCGGTGTCGGACCAGACTTGCCCGACCACCCCGTCCACGCCGGGCGTGAGGAGGGCGGCGGCGTGTGGGAAGACGATGCCCCAGGCGGTGTAGTTGGGGTTGGAGTGGGCAGGCAGTATGAAGCGCACGTTGCGCCAGCGCTCCTTGACGAAGCGGGCGAGTTCCTCGACGCAACGGCGGTAGAACTCCGCCTGCAAGCGCGAGCACTTGTAGCGCGCCTCTAGGGAGGAGGCGGGGTCTTGCCAGGGCTCGCCGTAGAACTTCTCCCACTCGGCTTTGAAGGCGGGGCTGTAGCCGGTGTTGGCCCAGAACTCAGGCTCCTCGGGGTAGATGGCGACGGCGCCTTCGGCGATGGCCTTCTCGATCTTGGCCTTGAGGACGGCGATCCACTCGTCGGTGGGGACCATATAGTAGCCGTTGCCGATCATGGCGTGGGAGCCGTCGGCGCGGGTCTGGACGAGGTCGAAGTGCTGGCGGCCGTCGAGTTCGCCGCGCACCCAGGCGCCGGACCAGTCGTGGCTGATGCTGAGCATGCAGCCGACGCGGTAACCTTTGTCGTTCCAGGTGGCGCCGGCGCCGTCCACGTAGGGGATGACCTCGCCCGTCTTCAGGTCGAGGTTCGGATCGTACGGGGAGTTGGTTTGGAAGGAAGTTGTGATGTCA
>CAZGSV010000046.1:0-24399 GCA_964528605.1 uncultured Armatimonadia bacterium | reverse complement strand
CCAAGGTGGACCGCATCGAGGGCCTCTCTCCCGCGATAGCCATTGAACAGAAGAGCGCGGGCCACAACCCCAGGTCCACGGTGGCCACCATCACCGAGGTCTACGACTACCTGCGCGTGCTCTTCGCGCGCGCGGGCACGGTCTACTGCTACAAGTGCGGGCGCGAGATTCAGTCGCAAGGCCTGGACCAGATGGTGGACCGGGCGCTCGCCTGGGGCGAGGGCGAGCGGCTCCAGATACTGGCGCCGTTGGTGCGCGAGCGCAAGGGTGAGTACCGCGAACTCTTCGCCAACGCGCGCAAGCAAGGCTTCGCCCGCGTCCGAGTCAACGGTCAGGTGCTCGACCTGAGCGACGAGATCGCGCTCGACGAGCGGCGCAAGCACCGCATTGAACTGGTCGTGGACCGCGTGCTGGTCAAGCCGACGGCGCGCAGCCGCATCGCGGAATCGGTGGAGACGGCGCTCAGGATGTCCAACGGCCTGGTGATCCTCTCCCCGGCGGACGGCGGCCAGGAAGTGCTCCTCAGCCGCGACCTTTCCTGCCCGGACTGCGGTGTCAACTACCCTGAGATCACGCCCCAGATGTTCTCCTTCAACAACCCCCAGGGCCGGTGCGAGGCGTGCGACGGCCTGGGGACCACGCTCGAGATGGACCCGAGCCTGGTGGCGCCCAACCCCGACCTCTCCTTGCGGCAGGGCGCCATACCGGTGCTCGGCGATCCCGATTCCCCCCCCGCACGCAACGTGCTCGAGGCCCTCGAGCGCTCCTTCAACATTGATCTGGGCCGTCCGTGGAAGGACATCTCCACCGAGCAGCAGCGCCTAGTGCTCTACGGCTCCGGCGCGCGCGAGATCGAATTCGTCTACCGCACCAGGCACGGACGGGTGTACCGCTGGCGCAAGAAGTGGGAGGGCGTGATCCCCTCCAACGAGCGCAAGTTCAAGGAGACCTCCTCGGAGGAGATGCGCCAGTACTACACGCGCTTCATCGCGCCCACGCCGTGCCCCGCCTGCAACGGTTCGCGCCTGCGGCCAGAGGCGCTCTTCGTCAAGATCGGGGGCAAGTCCATCCACGACCTCACCCGGATGGCCATCGACCATGCCTACGAGTTCTTCTCGGCCCTGTCGCTCGACCCGGTGAAAACGCAGATCACCGCGGACATCCTCAAGGAGATCAAGGCCCGGCTGCACTTCATGATTGACGTGGGGATAGGCTACCTGACGCTCGACCGCTCCGCGCCCACCCTCGCCGGCGGCGAGACCCAGCGCATTCGCTTGGCTACGCAGATCGGCTCGGGCCTGGTCGGCGTGCTCTACATACTCGACGAGCCGACCATCGGCCTGCACCAGCGAGATAACGCCATGTTGATCGCTACGCTCAAGCGCCTGCGCGACCTAGGCAACACGGTGGTCGTGGTCGAACACGACCTGCAGACGATCTGCAGCGCCGACTTCATCGTGGACTTCGGCCCGGGCGCGGGGACGCACGGCGGGCGCGTGGTGGTGGCTGGCCCCATCCCTAAGATCAAGCGTTGCCCGGGGTCGGTCACCGGGCAATTCCTGGCCGGCAAGCGCACCATACCATTGCCGGCGCGGCGGCGGGGGGGCAATGGGCGGGCCCTGGTCATCGAGGGCGCCACCCACAACAACCTCAAGAACCTGACGGTGGAGATACCGCTGGGGTGCTTCGTATGCGTCACCGGAGTCTCGGGCTCGGGCAAGAGTAGCCTGGTCACCGAGACCCTCTATCCCGCCGTGGCCCGGCGCCTGCACCATGCGCGCCTCGCCGCCGGTGCCTGCCGCGCCCTCGAGGGGCTTGAGTTCATTGACAAGATAATCAGCATTGACCAAGACCCGATCGGTCGCACGCCGCGCTCCAACCCGGCCACTTACGTGGGCGTCTTCGGCCCCATCCGCGACATCTTCGCGCAGACGCCCGAAGCCCGGCAGCGCGGCTACGCTCCGGGCCGCTTCAGTTTCAACGTCCCCGGCGGCCGCTGCGACGACTGCGAAGGCGACGGCGTCAAGCGCATCGAGATGCTCTTCCTGCCCGACGTCTTCATCTCCTGCCAGACGTGCAAGGGCAACCGCTACAACCGCGAGACGCTCGAGGTCCGCTACAAGGGCAAGAACATTGCCCAGGTCCTAGACATGACCGTGGACGAGGCCATTGAGCACTTCGGCAACATCCCGCGCATCAAGCGGATGCTCCAGACGCTGGTGGATGTCGGCCTCGGCTACATCAAACTCGGCCAGCCGGCCCCCACCCTCTCGGGCGGCGAAGCCCAGCGCGTGAAACTCGCCAAGGAACTCAGCCGTCGCGATACCGGGTCCACACTCTACCTGCTCGACGAGCCCACCACGGGACTCCACCTGGCGGACGTCGAGAAACTCCTCGGCGTGCTCAACGCTCTGGTTGACCTGGGCAACACCGTCGTGGTCATCGAGCACAACCTGGAAGTGGTGAAAGTGGCCGACTGGGTCATTGATCTGGGCCCCGAGGGCGGCGACAAGGGCGGTGAAGTGGTCACCGCGGGGCCTCCGGAGGCGGTCACCAGGGTGCCGGAGTCCTACACCGGGCAATTCCTGCGCGACGTGCTCAAAGGCGGCGCCGGCGGGGACGGCAGGTCTGCCAAACGCACGCCAGGCAGGGCCCACCGGGCGGAAAAGGCTCCAGCCCAGACCCGCGCCGGCCGATAACCACAAGAAGAGTAACGAAATGTCCGTTCTGCTCATCGGCGACACGCATGGAGACCACCCCGCATGGCTCCGGGCCCTTGAACTGGCGGGTCCTGACCTGGAGTTAATATTGCATACGGGGGACGTGTTGTACCACGGCCCTCGGAATCCGGTCGTACCGGGTTACGCACCTTCACAACTTGCGGAGGCCATCAAAGCCTGCTCGGTGCCCGTACTCATCGCCAAGGGCAACTGCGACGCCGAGATTGATGAGCAGGTATTGGAGATGCCCCTGGTGCGGCCTGTGGCGCTGGCCGTGGCGGCGGGCCGCACGGTGCTGGTCACGCACGGTGATCACTACCCGCGCCAGGCGCTGCCGGCACTTGCCGCGCGCTTCCGGGCGAGCGTGGCCCTGTTCGGCCACATTCACCTCCCGGTGCTCCAGAAGGTCGGCAACGTCTGGCTCGTCAATCCGGGCAGCCCCAGCCTGAGCAAACATCAGGTCGAGGGCAAACAGGTGAACACCATGGGGGTACTTGACGAGCGTGGCATTCGCCTGCTCAACGTCGCAGATGGAGCCGTCCTCGCAGAGGCGCAGTTCTGAGCCACACCTGTGGCAGCGATTTTGGGGGTTGCGCGTTGACGAGGGCGGCTGCGCGGGGTACAATAGAAACGATCGAGGGAAAGGACAAGCCCAATCCGCGGGTGCGGAAAGGAGGCCGGCTAGTTAGCACCCGGCAAGTCCTGTGACCTCGCGGGAGACGCTTGTGAGGCGGCCCACGGCGAGGAAACATAGGCAACTCGACACTCGGGCCGGCAGCGCGAGCGCCTCCACAAAAGACCAACACCGTACAAGGAGGGAAGTTGCATTGAAGAAAGCGCTTGGAGCGCTGCTAGTAGCCGGTTTGATCGGCCTGGTGGGCGTTCCCGCGGCTTGGGCACAGTGGGTTCCGCCTGATGTTGATCGGACTCACTGGGCCTACCCCGCCGTGGAGACGTGCGTTGCTAAGCACCTGATGGCCGGTTATCCGGACGGCACTTTCAAGGGCGATCGTAACATGACTCGTTACGAACTCGCCTACGTCATGCACAACCTCTGGAAGCAACTCGAGCTCATAGGTGGCCTGCCTGGTCCCCAAGGTGCTCCGGGCAAGGACGGCGCGCCCGGCGCCACCGGTCCGCAAGGCCCCAAGGGCGATCAGGGCCCGCCTGGCCCCTCCGGACCCCCTGGCCCTCCCGGTGAGCGCGGCCCCAAGGGTGAGGTTGGCGGCGTGACCGAAGAGCAGATGCAGAACATCATCGATCAGGTCAAGGCCGAACTCGGCCCTGAACTCGATGACGTCCAGTCTCGCATTGACGACCTCGAGGCCTACGTAGACCAGATAGACCAGACCGTGTTCGAGCTGTCCCAACAGCCCAAGCCGGTCAGCGGGAAGATCGCCTACGCGGCTGGTCTCTCGGCGGCCAATGGCGCTGACCTCGACGGGAGCAGCAAGTTCGACGCCCTGCGCACCGCCCTCAAGGTCGAGCGCAAGATCAGCGACACGGCGGCGGCTTGCGTGGTGCTCCGCGACGACGACCAGGCCTACAGCAACGTGATTGACGAGGCTTTCGTGACGTTGAAGGGCAAGTTCGGGGTGCCCTTCGCGGCCACGGTCGGACGTCAGTACGTTGCCGCTAACCCGCTCATCTTCAACAACGACTGGACGTCCCTGCAGGGCGTTTCGGTCGACGTGCCCTTTGGCAAGTGGACCGTCTCCGGTGCCGTACTCGGCCTCAGCGGTGACGCTCAGATCTTCGCCGCGCTCAGTGGCCTCAAGATCGGCCCGGTAAACCTTGCGGGCACCTTCCTCGACACCGGCGTGGGCAGCAAGCAGGCCTGGGGCGTTTGCGCCAACGGCAAGATCCTCCTGCCCTTCTGGGCCCACTACGCAGCCCTGCTCAAGGACCAGGGCAACAACACCGCCGACCAGACCGCCTGGATCGTCGGCGCGAAGATCCTGGACGGCGACATGCTCAAGTTGTCCGGCTCCTACGGCATAGCCGAGGCTGGCTACGTCGAGGCTGGCGACCTGAACTTGTTCACCCCCTACACCATCCAGTACAACGGCGTGGATTGGGAGCGCTGGCTCGACGATCCGGCCCACGGCAAGATGCTGGCCCTCTTCCCCGACAGCAAGACCTGGTGTGTGGATGCCACCATCAAGCTCGGCAGCCTGCCGTTCATAGTCCGCTATCTGGACGGCGAAGTGGAGTCCAGCGGCGCCGACATGCCTTGGCTGCTCGGGGTCACCGTGCCCGTCAACGTCGGCGAGGGGCTAACTGTTAAGGCCACCTACGCTGCCACCGAGGACATGGGCATTGGCGCCGACAAGCTCGTCCGGGTGGCCAGTTCCTGGGAGTTCTAATCGTCTAGACCGTTTCCCCCTCGGGGGAACTTCCTTCGAGAGGCCCCTCGCTTCGGCGGGGGGCCTCTTCTTTTTGGGCAGCAGCACGCGCCCGCGATTCGGCCGTTCCCGGCTTGCCTGGCGAGCCCACGCACGCTAGAATCGAGAACCGCGACCGCCTCGCCTTCGTCTGAGCAATTGTGCGTTGCCCGGCGAATGGCGGGGCGCCGTGGTGTGGCGCACCAAACCCTGAGGAACAGAGGTGATGGCGCTTGATAGAGGTGCGAGGCCTCACCAAGTACTACGGCCCGACGTTGGCGATTGAGAACCTTGACTTCGAGGTCAAGAAGGGCGAGATCCTCGGTTTCCTGGGGCCCAACGCAGCCGGCAAGACGACCACGCTGCGCATCCTCACCGGCTTCCTGCCGCCCACCCGCGGCACCGCCAAGGTCGCCGGGTTTGACGTGGTGGAGGAGTCGCTGCAAGCACGCCGGCAGGTCGGCTACGTGCCCGAGCGCGTTCCCCTCTACGGCGACCTCACGCCGCTCACCTACCTGCGCTTCATGGCCAAGCTGCGCGGCATTCCCAAGGACGACCGAGAGAAGAAGGTGGCGGCCGCCATGAAAACCGCCGCCATCGAACACGTCGCCCAGACGCTGATCGGCAAACTGTCCTTGGGCTACCGCCAGCGTGTCGGCTTGGCGCAGGCGCTGCTGCATGAGCCCGACGTGTTAGTGCTGGACGAGCCGACCATCGGGTTGGACCCGGCCCAGATCATCGAGATGCGCAACCTAATCAAGAACATGGCCGGCCAGCGCACCGTCATCCTGAGTTCGCACATACTGCCCGAGGTCAGCCAGACCTGCCAGCGCGTGGTCATCATCAACCAGGGCCACATCGTCGCCGAGGACACGCCCGACCGCCTCACGGCCAGGCTGCACAAGAGCAGCCGCGTGCTGGTGCGCCTGAGCAAGGCCGCCCCGGAGGCTGCGAACCGCTTGCGCGCCCTGCCGGGGGTCATCTCGGTCACGGCTCAGAACGGCGGGCAGGCGCTGGTCGTCGAGAGCAGGCCTGATACGGACGTGCGCCCGCAGATGG
The DNA here is from genome assembly GCA_964528605.1 of uncultured Armatimonadia bacterium. Lineage (GTDB taxonomy): Bacteria > Armatimonadota > Zipacnadia > CAZGSV01 > CAZGSV01 > CAZGSV01. The sequence continues at coordinate 18,236 of CAZGSV010000046.1, read as the reverse complement.
CCAGAACCGTCGTCGAGTCGGGCGCCGACCTGCTGGAGTTGCGGCCGGTGGAGATGACTCTGGAGGAAATCTTCCTGCGTCTGACCACCAGCGAGGAGGGCATCACCCAATGAGGAGCCTCGCCGTCGCCGAGAAAGAGTTTCGCTCCATATTCCTATCCCCGCTGGCCTGGTGGGTCGCGACCGCCTTCTCCTTCCTGATGGGCTACTTCTTTGTGCTCATCGTCGGCTTTGCGCGCACGGCGGAGATGCGGGACGTCTTCAACAATATGCTGGTTATCCTGATGTTCCTGACGCCACTGATCACCATGAGGCTGGTGGCGGAGGAGCGCCGCCAGAACACCTTCGAGTTGCTGCTCACCGCGCCCGTGCGCGACTTCGAGGTCATTCTGGGCAAGTTCCTCGGCGCGCTCGGGTTCATGGCGTTCCTGCTCGCGCTCACCCTCCCCTACCCGGCGCTCCTCTTCAAGTACGGCAAGCCGGAGATGGGGCCGATTCTCAGCGGCTATCTCGGCCTGCTGTTGCTCGGCTGCGCGCTCATCTCTATCGGGCTCTTCTTCTCCTCGCTGACCGACAGCCAGATGGTGGCGGCCGCTCTTAGCTTCATGGCGGTCATCGTCATCTGGCTCATCAAGTGGGGCGCGCAGTCAGCCACGGGCGTTTGGTCGCGCCTGCTCGGCTTCCTTTCCTTCTACGACCGCTTCGACGAGTTCTCTCGCGGCCTGATAGAGAGCAGCGGCGTGATCTACCTGCTCTCCTTCACGGCCTTCTTCATCTATCTCAGCATCCGCTCGCTCGAGAGCCGCTCGTGGAGGTGAGAATGAATGACTGAGACTGGAAAGCAAGGCGGCAAGTTGCAGCCGGTGCGCCAGTGGGCGGGGCTGGTTGGTGTCGCCGCGCTCTTAGCGGCGCTGGTCATGCAGAATCTTACCTACGGTCCCAAGGCCTTGCGGCTGGCGGTGGTGGGCGCAGGCCTGCTCGCGCTCATAGCAGCCGTGGCGCTCAACTGGGACCTGGTCTGGTCCAAGATCCGCGCCCGGGCGACCAAAGCGGGAGCGGGCTCGGCCGCGGCCGCGGTGCTCTTCCTCGCCATTCTCGCCGGCATCAACTACGTCTCCTACCGCCACCCGGCGCGCGCCGACCTCACCAAGGAGAAGGCCTATACCCTGTCGCCGCAGGCCCGCAAGGTGCTGCGCAACCTGAAACAGACCGTCAAACTGACGGCGTACTACGCGGTCAGCGGGCAAGAGCGGGCGCAGTACCAGCAGATGCGCGACCTGGTGGACCAGTACACGCGGGTAAGCGGCCGCATCAACCTGCAGGTCATTGACCGCTATGCGAAGCCCTTCGAAGTGGAGAACGCAAAGGCCAAGGGTATCAGAGGCTTCCCCTGCCTGGTTGTTGAGGCGGGCAGCAACCGCGAGATCATTAGTTCCTCCGAGGTCAACGAGCAGAAACTGACGAGCGCCATTCTCAAGGTGACGCAGAAGACCGCGCGCAAGGTCTACTTCCTCGCCGGGCACGGCGAACTCGATCCCGACTCCTACGAGCAGGAGAGCGGCGCGAGTTACCTCAAGCGCGTGCTGCTCGAGGACAACTATCAGGTCGAGAACCTCAACCTCATGGAGAAGAAGGAAGTGCCCGCGGACTGCACCGTGCTGCTGGTGGCGGGCCCGAGGATGACTCCCACGCCGGAGGAACAGGAGGCCCTCAGGAAGTACCTCAACGCAGCGGGCCGTGTGCTGCTGCTGGAAGCGCCCACGCCGGCGCCCACCTGGCAGGACCTCTTCCTCACGCCCTTCGGCATCAAAGTGCGCGACGACTGGGTCATAGACCCCAATAACGGCCAAGTCACCCCCGTCATCAAGTACGAGTACCACGCCATCACCGCGCCCCTCCAGAACAACATCACCTTGTTCCCATTGCCTCGCAGCCTGGAGCTCTCACGCGAGCAGTCCTACGAGCCGGGGCGGCAGGTAAGCGAGTTGGTCAAGAGCGCCGCCGGGAGTTGGGGAGAGACCAACCAGTACAACCTAGAGTACACCGAAGGCAAGGACACCAAGGGGCCGCTGGCGATTGCGGCCGCCGCCACCAAGGAACTGGAGGAGCCCGCGGCGTCTGCCCCCGATAAGAAGAAAGAGGAGACGCCCAAGAAGACGATGCGGGTCGTTGTTGTCGGGTCGGCAGGGGCGGCCGCGAACGGGTGGTTCCCACTAGCCGGCAACCCGGACTTCTTCGCCAACTCCGTCAACTGGCTGACCGAGTCCGAGGACCTGATCGCCATCCGGCCGCGTTCGGCCACCCCGCCTCCCCTGTACCTCACGCCCTCTCAGGCGAAGAGGGTCAAGTTAGTCTCGCTGTATCTCATGCCCGGGATTCTGCTCCTGCTCGGACTGGGCATCTGGTGGGCAAGGCGGTAAGCGATGAAGGCGCGCGCGCTTATACCCCTACTGGTCGTGGCCGCCGCTGTCGGCGGCTACATACTATTCTTCGAGCGCGGCGAAGTCAGGCACCGCACCAGCGTCTTTGGTCCGGGCAAGGAGCGCATCGTCCGCCTCGAGATCGCGCCGCTGAACGAGCCCAAGGTGGTGCTGGAGAAGAGCGGCGACGAGTGGCGGCTGGCGGCGCCGGTCAAGGGGCGCGCCGCTAACGCTCAGGTGGAATCCCTGCTCTCCACCATCAGCGGCCTCGAGGAGCGCGGCCGCGTCGAGCAGACGGCCGTGGACCTCGCCAAGGTCGGCCTCACCAAGCCTTCGCTTACCCTCTCGCTGTGGACGCGCAAGGGCGCCAAGCCACAGAAGTTCGATATCGGCGCCGATACGCCGGACGGGCAGGACCTGTACGCTCGGCTCGAGGGGCGCAAGGACATCCTCGTGCTCAGCGCCTACGTCCGCAGCCAGTTGAACCGGAAGGCCGACGACCTGCGTGACAAGGAGCCTCTCCACTTCTCCACGCCCGACGAGGTCTTTGCCTTCGCGCTCGCGCGCGGCCAGGAGACCATTGAACTGCGCCGTGGGAAAGGCGCGCGGACCAAACCCGGCGCCTGGAAGATCGTGGCGCCCGTCAAGGCCGACGCTGACCCCAGTGCGGTGGACTCCGTGCTGCGCGCGCTGCAGAATGCCCGCGTCCAGAAGTTCGTCCAGGAGAGCCCTAAGGACGTTGCCGCCTTCGGCCTGAGCCAGCCGCGCCTCACCGTCACCGTGGAGTGGCGCAAGAAGAACGAGAGGCGCACTCACACGGACACTTTGCTCGTCGGTGGGCCCTTCGAGGGGGACCAGTACTACGCTTGCCTGGGCGGCAACCAGCCCATCCTCGCGCTCAAGAACACCGACGTCACTGGGTTCGACAAGCCGCTGGCTGATCTCCGCGACAAGCGCCTGGTCCGCTTCGACACGAGCAGGCTCAGCCGCATCGTTGTCCGCAAGGGCGATAAGACGACCACGCTGGTCAAGAAGGACAAGGACTGGGTCTTGCAGCCGGGCGGCAAGGCGACCGAATCCGCGAGAGTGTCCGATCTCCTATGGGCCATCGAGGACTTGCGCGCCGAGCAGTTCGTGGAGGAGCGGGCGAAGGACCTCGCCAAGTACGGCCTTAACAAGCCGACGCTCGAGGTGACGCTCGCCGAGGGCCGCGCGGAGAAGGGGTTCATCGCGGCCGCGGCCGCTGACGGCACGCAGTACTACGTGAAGAGCAAGGGCGCGAGTTTCGTGGCGCAGGTGCCGTCCACGCAACTTGCCGGCATCTCCGCAGAGCCCACCTTCTACGAGCGCAAGGCGCCCAAGGCCCAGAAGCCGGCGCCGGGCAAGAAAGCGACGACAAAGAAATGATAGCCGGGGCTGGCCCGCGAGACCGGCGGGCCCTCTGGACTGCTGCGGCCCTGTGCCTTGCGGCGGCCCTGACGTTGTGGGAGCCGGCCTGCGCGCGCGAGGTCTTGCTGCGCGCGGCCTACCCCCAGTTGCCTCCCTCCGCCTACTCGCTGGGCATTGCGGGCAAAGGCACGCTCAGCCTCGCCGGCGTCAGCTATGATGCCGAACTCACGGCGGCGGCCTCCTACACGGTCAGCGTGGCCGAGGTGCTCCCCGAGGGAGATTCGGTCCTCAGTTTCGCCGTCTCGGAGCACAAGTTGGCGGTCACGCTCTCCGGCGAAGCACTGCCGCCCCCCCCTAGCAAGCCCGCAACCTTCACGCTCCACCTTTCCCCTCTTGGTCGCCTGCTCACGCCCGTGCAAACGCAGGCGCAGCCGAGCCGGACAAGCGCCGCAGCCGCGCCCGGTGAATCGCCCTCCGCGGCGGCCGCCCAAACCGAGGCCGCGAGCGAGCCGCTGCCTCAACTGGGCCTGCCGGCCGCGGTGCTGCTGACCGCACTCGCCCTCCCCCCCCTGCCGGAGCAGCCGGTGCACGAAGGGAGCGCTTGGGAGGGGGAGTGCCAACTGCCGCTGGGCAACGACGAGTCTCTCGTGTTCACCTACAAGGGCGAACTGAAACAGTTCGGCACCGTGCAAGGCGTGGACGCCGCCTATCTCACCGTGCACTACACGATCCCCGCTCCCACCGAGATACCCGCCTGGTCAAGCGCCGCCGTGGGGCAGTGGGAGGGGACGATGGACGCCATCGTCGCCGTCTCCAACGGCCGCGTGCTGCAGGCCGTCACACACGGCAAGATCGAGTTGGCGCTCATTCCGCTGTCGCCCACGGAGAGCCAGGCGGCCGATTCGGGAGGCGCGGCCGGCGCGCCGCCGTTGGAACAGCAGCAGGAGCCCGCCGCCGAGCCGAGTGGCACTGCCGGTCTCATCGCCGCCGTCGGTCAGGTGTCCATCAACCTGGAGTTGGAGAGCAACCTCGCGCTCTTGCCCTAGAGGGGGCCGGCTGTTGGACTTTGCCACCGGCTTCAGCCTATTGGCTGCCTTTGTGGTGCTGGGGTTCATGTTCGGGCTCTTCGCCTGGTACATGTGGTACCTGTTCACCGAGGGCGTGCTCGACTTCGGTGAGGCGGTTGCCGCAACGCTCGCGGTCCTGGCGTATATGGCTCAGGTGCTTCTGCGGTGGGGTACCTTCTGGGGGCCCCTGCTCCTTCTGCTCGCCGTGGTGGCAGTGCCGGTGGCCTTCTGGGCGAGCAAACAGGTGGTCCGTCGGGGCGAGCGCATGCTCCTGCAGGAAGATGCAGTCGCCTGGGAGCGAACTGCCTTCCTCGATCCTAAGAACGCCGGTGCTTACCAAGCCGTGGGCGAGATCTACCTTGAGGCCGGGGCCTACCAGGCGGCCATGCAGGCGCTGGCGCGGGCCCTGGAATTGGCGCCCAATGAGCGGCGCACGCGCACCATGCATCAGAAGGCGCTGCGACTCATCGAGCAGGCCCCGCGCCGGATGACTCGCTGCCCTGCGTGCGCGCAACCGCTCGAAGAGAATGCCAGGATCTGCCCTTTCTGTATGCGCTTGGCCGCGGAGACACCTGTGGAGGCCGGGCGCGCGGCGAAGCCACTCCCGCACTGGCTGGCGTTCGCGCTGGCCGGGGTGCTGGTGCTCACCAGCGCCGCCAGTGTCGGGCGGCTAGTACCCCCGTGGCTCGCTGCCCTCGTGTCCATTGCCGCCCTCGGCGCCACCAGCCTCTACGTGTATCGCCTTACTCGCCGCTAGGATGCGCAGGGACCTTCTGCAAGCACAGACTTCGCTGGGCCACTTCGCGGCTTTCTTCTCGGAAGCCGGCTTGATCGCGCTCACCTGCGCATATCCCTCACCGCGGCGCGCGCTGGAGGCCCTGGTTGCCCAGTTGCCGCAGAGAATCGCTCTGGCCTCCTGCCCGCCGCCTGCGAGCCTGGCCGCGCGACTTGCGCGCTGGCTCGAGCGCTATGCGCGCGGGCAGGCGACCCCGCTGAGCATTCCTCTCGACGGGAGGGGACTATCCGCGTTCGACCAGCGAGTGCTCAGCGCCCTCTGGCACGTGCCGTTCGGGTCCGTGGTCACCTATGGCGCACTCGCGGCGGCCTGCGGGGCCCCCGGCGCGGCCCGCGCGGTGGGGCAGGCCCTCGGGCGCAACCGCTGGCCGGTGCTACTTCCCTGTCACCGGGTGGTCGCCGCAAATGGGCTGGGGGGCTTCGGCGCTGGGCTGGACCTCAAGCGCATGCTCCTGCGGCACGAGGCGCTTGACCCTCAGGCACTCCAACCCGCAAAGTCTCTGCGTATCGCCGACCAGGGAGGCCCCCAATGGTGCGCTGGATAATCCGGATTCTCGTTCAAGCAGCCGTCCTGGCGTTGATAGCCTTGCTGCTGCCCACGTGGCTCTCCCTTTCAGGCGCGGGCGAGGCCATACTTGCGGTGGCGCTGGTCTCCGTGCTCTCGGTGCTGGTGCGCCCGCTCTTGTTCGTGCTCCGCATACTGACGCTGCCGCTCAGTTGCCTCACCCTCGGGCTTTTCTCCCTGGCGCTTTCCTTCGGCGCCAACGTCTTCATCCTGTGGCTCGTTGACCGACTGCTGGGGGGCATCACCATCCACCGGCTCTGGCCGCTGATGGGCATAGCCTTGCTGCTGGGAGTCTCCGGCACACTCGTGGGCCACCTCACCATGCCCTCGCGGCCGCGGTAGGCTTGCCCAGCCCCGGCTAACTCATCCAGCCTTCACTGTCGAAGGCCATTGGCTGAGGCGGCCCGCACTCCACGAGGTCGCGGGCCCGAGCCTCCCCGAGCAGCGACTCGGAGACCGCCATCTCGGTCAGGTCCGCGGTGTCCCTTATGCGCACGACCCTAGCGGCCTCCGCCTTCGCGCCCAGCGCGGTCAGCGCGGCCAGCAGCGCCGCCCTGTCGTTGGGCAACGTCAGCGGCAACTTCGCCCGCTCGAGAAAGCCGCTGATGAGGCCGTTGAGACGCGTGACCGGCCAGTCAATCTGCTCGGCCAGCCGCATTGTGGTGAAATCCGCGAGGCCGACGCCGATGGCGTTCCCGTGGGAGGCCGGCGTGAGCGTGCGCACGAACACGTAGGCGACCTTCGGCCTCTCGGGGTCCGGTTCGCCTCTTATCGCGCGGCGGCCGATGACGTTGGTGTCCATGCCTACCCCGCTTATCTCCTTGCCCATGCGGTCTATGATGAGCAGGTCAATCTCGTCGAAGGGCAGGCTTGGCTCCATCGCCTTCGCGCGCACCAGCAACGCCGCTTCGTGCTTCTCGATCTCGTCGGCGGGCAGGCCCACCACCTCGGCGAGCGAGTGCCGCTCGTTCTCAAGGAGCGCCAGTCCTCCGATGACGGGCGCATGGGCGATCACCTGCCGCGCATAGGGGACGATGAAGTTACGCAGGCCGCCCGCGCCACCGGAGTGGATGACCTCGGCGCCCATCCGCTTGCCCGCGCCGACCGCGAGAATCTTCATCAGCCCGCTCTCGTAGGTGCTGGAGAAATCGGAGTGACTCTTCACGCGGTTCACCGCGATGATGGCGTCGGCCTCGGTGGCGTAGCGGTCAAGGTAAACCGGCAGCCCCTCTTCCGTGCGGCCCAACTCCACGACCTCCATCGTGGCCCGCACGGGCGCTCCCACGGACGCCTCGGTGACGCCGAGCGATTCGAGCAGCGCCACCTGCCCTTCCGCCGTTGCTCCCCCGTGGCTCCCCATGGCCGGGAAGATGAAAGGCTGACCGCCCGCGCGGCGCACGCCGTCGCAGACGGTACGCAGCACAGTGGCAATGTCGGCGATGCCCCGGCTGCCGGCGGTGACGGCCACTCGCGCGCCCGGCCGCATCCTGCCTAGCACGCCCGACTCCGCAATGGCCTTCGCTACGGCGCCCTTGACATCGTCCAAAGCGGGTGCGCGCGCAGCCTGCCTGACAGACGCCAGCCGCAGCCGCGACAGTATCCGCTCCGTGTCACGCGTGCTACCGTCCTCCATCAGCCGCCTCCGCTCTCACCGCGGTTGTGCGCCAACAGGGGCGAGAGGAGGTGGCGCCGCAGTTCCCGACTGAACACCTACAGGCCCTCCTGAACTTGCCAACCCCTATGCTGGGTTCGTATTATGGCCCCGGGATGCGCCCGGGGCTGCGGGTGAGAGTATATGAGCCCTCGGGACGGCAGTAAAACGTCGCACCAGCACGACCGCGCCGAGCGCAGGTTCGAGGTGCGCGCCCTGGACGGCTTCCGCATCGAGGTCCGCGGCGTCGATCTGCAGCGCGAGGACGGCTTCCTGATCATCCGCGACGCTCAGGGCGTGATCGTTTACTGTACTCCTGAGAACCGCGTGGCCGACACCACCGCCAGGCCCGCCGATGCCAGGCCCTCGGCCAAAGCCGCACCAGCGGCTGGGATGCGCGCCGCCCCTAAGCCGGAAGCGCCTGCCCCCCCCGCGGAGCCCGAGCCGGCGCCAACGCCGAAGCCGCGCGCCGAGAAGTCGCAATCGGCGAAGTCCAAGCAAACCGCCAAGGAGGCGGGCAGCAACGGCGGCGGACGTGAGCAACGACAGGCCGCTCGTTTGCTCATACCTGCGGAAGCGGGCAACAAGGCGGCCGGTTATCTTCGGGCCGACGTGGACGCCCAGCGCGCTGCCGCGCTCGAGCAGCGACTCGTCGAGTCCGCCGAGGCCGCAGGCTACATCCTCACCGCGCTCTACCGCGACCCGGCAAGCGCCGCGGCCGACCCCGAAGAGGCCAGCGGCCTGCGCAAACTCCTGGAAGACGCGGCCGAGGGGTTCTTTGCCACGGTCATGCTCTGCGCTCCCGCCTCGAGCGCGCGCGACATAGCCGCCATCGGCCAGTTGTCGGCGCTGCTCACTGAACGCGGCCTCAACCTGATGGTGCTCGGCCAAGACGGCGTCGCTCGACCGCGCTAGACTGCGCTCAGATCCGAACTGCGTTAGGAGGCCCCCCTTATCCCCGGCAACGGCATCTGCCCAGCCGGCTGCGGCGTAATCGGCCGCGCCCACGCTGAAGCCTATCGCGAACTCGGCGTCGCGCACCGCCTGTGGGCCCTCGACACCGACCCGGCTGCCGCCGAGCGGTTGTGCCAGGACTTCAGCGCTGCGGACACGCGGCCCGGGCTGTGGTTCCTGGCCAGCGGCACCGAGGGAGCGTTCTAGCCACTCAGCCGCCTATCCCACCGGCAGCAGGGGCGCGATGCTCAATCCTCCGAGCAGCGCCGCGCGGGGCATCTCTGCCGGCGCCTGCACGCGCACCTGGTTCGGCAGCCCCGGGCACAAGTCCACATAGTTGTCCTCAAAGACGACGCCCGCATCGCTATGCGTCAGGCGCACCCCAAAGGCCGGCGCATCGGGGTTGAGCACCAGGCTAAGAGCGCCTCCGCCTCCGCGCCACACCTCAGGCGTGATGCGCGGCCGCGGCAGCGCGAGTTCCTGGAAGCGAACCAGCGGAAGCAGCTGCTGACCGAGGATAGCGTCTCCTCGGCGCAGCGCGGCGAACGCCACCGCCGCGGACTTCTGCCGCACCCCCAACTCCGAGAGCGGCACAGTCATCACCAACCGCGACTCGTTCGCCGGCACCACCACACTCTGCCCTCTCTGCCCTAGCACCTCCCCGGACAGCAGCGCAGCGCCCACCTGCGCCTCCGCCTCCACGCGCTCCAAGGTGTCGTTCACCACCCACACTTGCACGGCATCCTCATCCGCGGCTAGCGAGAGCAGCACGGGAGCCATCGCGCGGCGGACGTAGTAGTACGAAGGCTTGCGCCGCCCGTAGTAGTCCACCAGGCTCCAACTGATGACCGGCCAGCAGTCATCAATCTGCCAGATGAGCGCGCCTGCGGTGTGGAACTTGCGCCGACGCCAGTGCTCCACCGCCGTCCGCAGCGCCACCGCCTGCGTCATCTGCGCCGCGTCGAGGAATGCCTCGAAGTCCTCTCCGCTTACGCCCAACTCGTCGCGCACGTAGTTGAGCAGGTTGCCCATGTTCTCGCCGAACTTCACATGCTGCACTACTGTTGGGCTGTCCGTGGCCATCTCGGCCGGCGGGCAGAACTGCAGCACCGACTCAATCACCGGGGGCGCGCAGAAACCGAACTCCGAGATGAAACGGCCGGTGTCCTCTAGATAGGTGCGAATGGGCTTGCCGCCCCAGACGTCCCATGCGTGCCGATCCCCCTCAGCCATGTCGTTCGCCGTATCCCCGCCAAACGGGCTGCTCGGCCAGTAGGGCCGCGTCGGGTCCAGCCTGCCGCAGACCTCGGGGAGTATGCGATGGTAGATCGTCTCGCCATAGTCCTTCTCTTGCTTGCCGAACCGGCCGGTGCGGAAGCCCCAGTCGTTCTCGTTGTTGCCGCACCAGATGGCGATGCAAGCGTGATTGCGCAGCATCTTCACCACGGTCTCCGCCTCATGCCGCACGCTCCGCCAGAAGTCCTCCGTCTCGGGATACTCCGCGCACGCGAACATGAAGTCCTGCCAGATGAGGATGCCTTTCTCGTCGCACAGGCGATAGAAGGCCTCGTTCTCGTAGATGCCTCCGCCCCAGATGCGCAGCATGTTGAAGTGCGCCCCGACGCATTCCCCGATCAGCCGCCGGTAAACCCCCTCGTCCGCGCGCGGGATGAAGGAATCGGCGGGGATCCAGTTCGCGCCCTTGCAGAATACGGGAACGCCGTTGACACGGAAGATGAACGTCTTGCCCTCGTCGTCGGGCTCCTGCACGAGTTCCACTTTGCGCAGCCCAATCCGCTCATTGTGGCAGTCGCATTCCTCGCCGCCTTGCGTCACGGCCACCCGTAGGTCGTAGAGATTCTGTTCTCCGTATCCGTTGGGCCACCAGAGGGCGGGCGCGGCGATGCTAAGCGGGATCTCGACCACATGCTTGCCTTCGTCCAATCCTAGCGCCTTGGCGTCCGACACCTCCTGCCCCTCTCGCGCCAGGGCCGCTTCGATCACGAACTCCCCCGCAGCGATCGTTTCGACCTCCACCTGTACGCGCACGCTAGCGGCGCCTTCTCCGACGTTCGTTGGGGCGAACACATGGAGTACCCGGCCTCCCTTGTAGGCCCGCAGGCTCACCGGCCGCCAGATGCCCGAGGTCGGAAGCCGCGGGCCCCAGTCCCAGCCAAAGGAGTACTGCGCCTTTCGCCCGTAGGGCCGCGCGCTATAGAACACGGACCCCAACTTGCCCTGCTCGCGCTCCATTTGGTCCAGCGTCGCTATCGGCGAGTCAAAGCGGACGACGAGCGCATTTTCGCCAGCCCGAAGCAGCGACCGCACTTCGAACCCCCAAGGGATGAACATACTGTCGGCACGCCCGACCTGGTGGTCGTTGAGCCAGATGGCGGCGAAGGTGTCGAGCCCCTCGAATCGAAGCACGACGCTATCCGCGTCCAGCATCTCCGGCGGCACCACGAAGGCGCGCCGGTACCACCATTCCTTCTCCTCAACCCAGCGCACCTCGGGCTCATTGCGGCCGTAGAACGGGTCGGGGATTTCCCCCAGGCGGAGCAGGTCAAGGTGAACCACGCCCGGCACGCGCGCCGGCTTCCAATCGCCTAGTGGGCTCTCTGCCAAGTGAGCGCCCATCCGCTCGCCTTGCCCCGGATCGCAGCCGCGGAAGTGCCACTCGCCGCACAGGTCTATCTCTCGCATCGTCTCACGCTCCCCTTCAGCGCAGAGAATGTATCCTTCACAGGCCCCCATGCCAAATGCGCGAGCGCCTGCCTTTTGCGCTGCGGCGCGGGCTTCTGCTACGGTGTGTGCCGGCAGGGGCACGGAGCAGGCGCGTATGAGACGCTTTGGCCACGCAACTGACGCCGAACTGGTGCAAGCCGCTCGAGCCGGAGAACGCCCGGCCTTCTCCGTGCTGGTCGAGCGTTACGCGACGGCGGTCGAGGGGATCGCCCTTACCCACGCGGGCGATGCCGACGAGGCGCGCGACCTCGCTCAGGAGGCGTTTGTGCGCGCTTGGTCCACTTTGGGGCAACTGCGGGAGCCCACCAAGTTCGGTGTCTGGCTGCTGGCGCTCACCCAGAACCTCTGTCGCACCTGGCTGCGCCGGCGCAAGTCGAGCATTCCCTGGCAGGAGCCGACGCTCTCGGAGGTGGAGAGCGTCGGCCCGGCGCCTGACCCCACGCGAGCCCACACCAGCGCCGCTCTGAAGGCGGCTATCGCCAGCCTCCCCGGTAAGACGCGCGCCGCGGTCGTGCTCCACTATGCCGACGGCTACTCCCTCGTCGAGATCGGGCGTTCGCTCGACCTGAGCCCCGCCGCCGTCAAGGCCCGACTTCACTACGCGCGGCGGCGGCTGCAGCAAAGGCTCCTCTGCATGATGCCGGAACTGGTGGCCTCGGTAGCCCCCAGCCCCGAGAGTACCACCAAGGCGGTCATGCGCAGGATCGCCAGGTATTCAGTGACACCGGCCCCGTCCACCACGCGTCGCCAGCGCTACATCCTACTTGGCGATGAGCGCGGATGTCCGGTGCGCGTGGCCGCGACCCCTCTCGAGGCCTTTGCAGTGCAGGAGGCCCTCTTCGCTGACGCCTCCGCCCCCCCGCCAACCACCGGAATGGTCTTGCGCCTGCTCAAGGCAGCGGGCGCCTCTCTCACCGAAGTGACGCTCACCACAGCCAGGGACGGCTCCTTATCCGCCACTGCCCACGCAAGGACACGGAGCAAGAGACTCTCCGTGCGCGGTCAGGCGGCCGCCTTGGTCAGTCTAGCCGTCACCGGCAAGATACCCGTGCTCGCCGCCGAGCAACTGCTCGCGCGCGGCCCTCGGAGGAACTGGCCGCCCCAACCCCCCCTCATACATCCCGAGGAGTGGAAGGGGCCGGTGATCGAGGGCATGATGAACCAGTCGGGCATCGTCGCCAGTCCCGACCCGGCGCGTTTCCTCCAGGTGGATCTGCCCAAGTGGCTCATTGATGGCCTGGGCCTGAAGGCAGGTGACCGCGTGAGATGCCGGATTAACTACCCCGGGTTTGCCACGCACGTCTCGCGCCAGGTCTTGGAGGTCAACGGCGAGGCCGTGCCGCAGATACCTCAACCGCCTCGCGTCAAGCCTGACCAATCCCTCGGACGGCGCCCGCTGCGCGTGACCGAGGTCTTGCCGGTGACCACGCTGGGCGGTTCCTCCGGAGTGGCGCTGCACACCGAGGACGGGCGCTGGCTGCGACTCTACCTGGACATCTGGCCTGTTCTCGAGGCGCTCGGGCAGCTGCCGCCCTTCCCTTCCTCGCAACTGTACCAGTTCGCGTTGCGCGTGCTGCCGCGTCTGGGTGTGAAGGTCGCCCTCGCGCACCCCGGCGGCATCCAACTCGTGAACTCAGCAGGGCGCACGACCATGGTGCCCGCCGGCTTCCCCGACACCATCCCACTCGCGCTCTGGGCCCGCGCCCCGCTCTTCGTCAGCCGGGCCATGATGGACGGACACGGCCACGGCGAGTTCCCCCGCTGGCTCATAACTGGGCCCGTGCCTGTGCCCGAGGTGCCGAAGGGAACCAAGACCTACCGGTTCACCGGGACGTTCCTGTTCGCAGGCGCCGGCTGGCCGCTCGAGAACCTACTCAAGACCGCGAGCCCTCGGGGCGGCCCCTGGCGGCCTACCTTCCTAGGTGTGCTTTGGGGCTTGGGCAAACGGAGGTGGGAGCGGGTGGTCGTGCCGCTGGCGCTCGGCGAGAAGCACAGCCTGTGCGGCGGCGAGGTGGTCACCGTCCGCCTGGTGCGCACGCCCGTGGCGCACTTCCCCGAGTGCCCGGTCGCCTGCGAAGTGCTCGCCGTCGAGCCAGGCGCCCCGCGCGCCGGCAATTGAACAGTCCGGTGCCAGGCCCCGCCAAAGGCGGGGTTCAAGTAGAGAACGGCGGCAGGCGCGCCGCCTTGGCCAGGGCTTCTCTCGTTATCTCCCACACGCGGTCCGGGCGGTCGTTGTTGCGTCCGTAGTAGTGAAAGATGAGGCAGTCGGGCCGCGCCCCTACGGCAATGTCGAGCGCGCGCCGCAACTCCGGCTCCCGCTCCTCGCTCACCCCGAAGTTCTGCACCGCCACCGCGCTCCCCACCTCGTTCTCGCTCGCCAAGTCCTTCACCCGCGCCACGCACTGCGCCACGAAGTCGAGCGACTCGTGGCGCAGCAGCCAGTACGGCTTAGTGCCGAAGCGGTCCAGGTGATCCAGCCTGCACAGCCTGTCGAACAACTCCTCATCTCGAGGCAGCACAAGCAGCACCGTGCCCAGCCCGGAGCGTACGCCCTTTATGCTGGCCAGCGCGTCGGCGCAGAAACGCACGACCGAGTCCGTACGCACCTCGGTCAACTGCTTCACCGAGGCGCTCCCGTTCGGCGACTCGCTGCCGGCGATGGTCCGGCACGTTTCACAAGCGCACGGCAGGCCCGCAGCCTTGGGCTCGTCCAGCACGACCCCAGCGCCTGGAAACGCCCGTAAGAGCGCCTCCGTCGTGCCGAAGTACCAGTCGCGAAACTGCTCGCTGTTCAGGCAGCAGATCGGCTGCGCGTTCCCCCACAGATCAACCAGGCAGGCGTCCGGGTGTCGCACTGCGAACGTGCTCGGCACCAGCCAAGAGCCCGTGAAGACGCCCCCGTAGCGCCCGAACTGGAGATAGACACCTAAGCCCGCGCGCTCCGCTTGCTCGATTGCCCGCGCAATGTCCTTGGGCCACTGGCCCAGGTCCTGCTCGTGCGTGGAATGGATGATGCCGGCAACACCTAGATCGGCCAACTCCGCAAAATCGGCCGCGCACCTGCGGGGCTGGGAGAGCGAATGCGCGTAGTAGGCCAGCAGCTCCATCTCCCGGCTACCGCCCCTTCTCCAGCACGGAGACCATTACCCCGACCGCCTCCGCCCCGCCGTCCGCGTAGAAAGCATCTACCGCCCAGAGCACCCTATCCAGTTCCTGAGAGCGCTCGGCGGAGGTCTCGTAGATGCCCCGCTCCTCACGCAGCCCGCGCCGAAACGCTTCGTCGAAACGGAGCCAGGCGTCCTTAGGCGCGAGTTCGCAGTAGGCCATGTGAAAGCCGGCGCGCTCGTACGCCTCTCGCTGCGCCTCCTCCTCCAGCATTTGCTCGGGCTCGGCGAAGCGCGCGGACAGCAGTTCCGAGCGCTCCCGCAGCCACACGGGCTCCGCCACTATGAGGGCGCCGTCATCCAGCACCGCGCGTTCGAACTGAGCGTTGCCCTCTTCCCCCAACTGATAGCGCGGGCCCAGGTGCAGGCCCACGTCGAACTGCTGCTCTCCAACCCCCAGGTCATCAATCGGCCGTACCGCGAAGGCCACGTGCTCCCCGACCCCCCAGCGAACGGCCCGCCGGGCCGCCTCGATCACCAGTCTCTCGCGCGGGTCCACGCCCAAGCCCCCGCAGCCCAGTTCCTTCGCGATCCAAGACAGCCCGGTGCCCACCCCGCACTCAACCTCCAGCAAGCGCGTCTCCTCATACACCCCGGCCGCGTCGGCGGCGTCGAGCAGCATGTCCCGATCCATGGGGAGCATGAACTCGCAGTGACGGTATCTCTCGAACGCCATGGCTGAGCCTGCCTTTGCCACGCGAGCATAGCACACCCCTCACCCCTCCGCAGCATCGGCCAGGTAGGACCGGGTCACCGCCGCTTCTAGGAGCGCCCGCAGAGCACCACGAAGTTGCGCAGAATCGTCAGCCCGACCTGCTGGCTCTTCTCGGGGTGGAACTGACACGCGTACAGGCGCCCTCTAGTGACCGAGGAAACGAACTCCACGCCGTGTTCGGTGGTGGTGGCGATCAGTTGCTCGTCGGCGGGCGCCACGACGTAGGAGTGCACGAAGTACGCGTAGGCGCCCTCGGCCACCCCTTCCAGCGCCCAGCACTCGCGCCGACGACGCAGTTGGTTCCAGCCCATGTGGGGAATCTTCAGGCCGGGGTTCTCCGGGAGCCGAGCGACGCGCCCCGGGAAGACGCCGACACCTTCGACCCCGGGCGATTCCTCGCTGGACTCGAACAGGAGTTGCAGGCCCAGGCATATCCCCAGGAAAGGCCGCTCTTGGGCGATGTAGTCGCGCAACGGCTGCACCAGCCCGGCTGACTCCAGTCGCGCCATCGCCTCCCCAAAGGCGCCCACCCCGGGCAGAATCGCTCCACTAGCGTCGCCGAGACCCTTCGGGTCGCTGGTGACCGTTACCTCGGCGCCGCAGTGCCTTAACGCCTTGTGCACACTGGCCAGATTGCCCGCGCCGTAGTCCAGCAGCACGATCAAAGGCTCACAACACTCCCTTGGTCGAGGGCACCGCCTCGCGGCCCTCCTCAAACGCCACCGCGGCCGCGAGCGCCCGCCCGACAGCCTTGAAGGCCGCTTCCACCTTGTGGTGCGTGTTGCGCCCCGCCAACTCTCTCACGTGCAGGGCAAGGCGCCCATTGGCGGCAAAGGCCTGGAAGAAGTCCTCCACCACCTCCACGTCGAAGTCGCCGACCTTGTCGGCGCCGAACTCAAGCCGCACGTCGCAGAAGGGACGCCCGCTCAGGTCAACCGCGGCCAACACCAGTGCCTCGTCGAACGGCACCACGGCCCAGCCGTAGCGGACGATCCCCTTCTTGTCGCCCGCGGCCTGCGCCAGCGCCTGACCCAGGCAGATGCCGACGTCCTCGACCAGGTGATGGTAGTCCACGTCCGCGTCGCCGCTGGCGAGCGCGTGCAGGTCGAACCTGCCGTGGAAGCCGAGCTGGCCGAGCATGTGCTCGAAGAAGGCAATGCCGACGTCGCACTTGACCTCGCCCGTGCCCTCGAGGTCCAGGGTCAGCGACACCTCGGTCTCCTTGGTCTTGCGGGAAACAGTAGCGCGGCGCTCGCTCATTTCACTCACACTCGCAAGGGCAATGTACTAGAGTCTGTCTCAGAACCCTCGGGCCGACCGGCGCCTCTGCGCGCCTCGCGTTGTCACCAGGTGTAGGGACGCCATCTTATCGCGTCCGCCTCCGTCGGCAAGGCTCGCGGCTTGCTCTGAGACGGCCTCACTAGCCTCAACCGCCAGTGTAGCGGGGCGGTTCGCACCCGTCCATGTAGCGGCCCACGGGTCGCGCGGGGGGCCACCATTACTGAGTGCGGCCAGAGCGCGCAGGTTACAGCGCCGGGCAGATCGCTGCGCCTACTGCGGCGGTCGCGGCCTGGGCGACGGCTTCAGCAGCAGCACGCACAACAGCACGATGATGATGACCAGGCAGCCGTCGCCGAAGCTGCGCTCCTCCCCTCCCCAAGCGACCATGAAGGCGCGCACCAACGGGTTCACCGGCCACAACAGCAGCCCGGCCAGCACCAGAGCCAGTAGGAACCTGACCAGGCGCACCTAGAAGCCCACCTCCAGACGCGCAGCCAGTGCTCTGCTCAGTCCGGCCCTCTCCATGCTGAGTTGCTCCTGCTGCACGGGATAGTCCACGCGCAGCAATTCTACCGTGTGGACGCAGTCGTCGTATATGGCGCAGGCCGCCTGCGGGTTGCCGTCGCGCGGCTGGCCCACGCTGCCCGGGTTTATCAGGTAGCGGAAGCCAGGCTCGAGCGCAATCAGCCCGCCCTCCGGCATCAGCGTCTGCTGCACGCCCCCCGCCTTCTCCTCCTTGCGGAACACCATGGCCAGATGAGTGTGCCCGAAGAGACAGACCGGCTCCTCGATCGCCGCCAGCACGACGGCCGCGCCGTGCGCCTCGTAGATGTACTCCCAGGGATCCAAGGGCGAGCCGTGGACGAGCAAGACGCCTCCCAGTCTGTGCTGCTCCGGCAAGGACTTGAGGAATGCGAGGTTCTCGGCGGTGAGCATGCACGCTGTCCAACGCAAGGCCTGCGCGGCCAGCTCGTTGAACCAGTCCGGGTTCAGTTCTCCGATCACGCCGGCGTCGTGGTTGCCCATGAGCGTGGGGCAGTGGAGGTCGCGCACGATCTCGCAGCAGTGGTTGGGCTCGGCCCCGTAGCCGACGACATCGCCCAAGCACAGATAGGCGTCCACGCCGGAGAGCGCCTCGAGCGCCGCCTGCAGCGCGGGCAGATTGGAGTGGATGTCGGAGATTATGCCGTACCTCATCGCAGCGCCTGGCGCGACTGGCGGTCTAGTTGGCGCAGCACAGAGTACATGCCTGGGGAGGGCAAGCGCAACTCATCGAGCGCCTCCACCGCCCCCCCGCTCGACGCCACCTCCCTTTCAATCTCCTCGATCGAAAGCCCGGCCGTTTCGCTCAACGCCACCACAGCCACCGCCCCCCCGAAGGAGGTCGGCGCGTCAAGTGCCGCGGTCAGTTGCCCTTCGCTGCAGTGAAGGCGCCCCAGGGCCATATCGAACATGGTGCGACGGGCCGGCGGCGAGACCATCGCAAACCGC
>CAZGSV010000045.1:0-24692 GCA_964528605.1 uncultured Armatimonadia bacterium | reverse complement strand
CCTACCGCCGAGGCCAGCCCTTGCACCTTGGGGTCGTACGCGAGCCCGACCCACGGCACAGCAGCCGACGACGCCAGAATCAGCGCATGCAGCCTGGCTCCAACAACGACTTGTACCTTGGTCATTATAGCCGCAGCCAGCCCTGGATGTCCATATAGCGGCACAATTCTGGCTCTGTCGCCGAGGCGGGCTGCGGCCTGTCCGGCCACGGCATCGTCTTGCGGCGACTGGAAGGGCAGAACCAGGGCTGTTCCGCCCTCTTCCGCCAGCCAACGGCCTACCCCCTCGACGACCGCGCCTACCGCGTCCTGGCCCCCCGGCCACGTCCTCAGGCACAGTGCCATCTCGGCTGGCTCCGCCGCCGCTGAGGCGTCCGGCTCGACTAGGAACGCAGGATCGGCGGTGACCTCGACCGGGCACCTGACCCCGATGCTTCTGAGCAGAGCGGCGCTGGGCTCGTCGCGCACGGTGACCAGGTCGGCCTTCTCTGCGGCTGTCGCGGTGAGCCTGCGCGCCAGACCGGTGCGCAGGGGGCCGATGCTTTGGGCCACAATGGCCGTCCGCTTGCGTGCAAGCCGGGCCAGGTGAAGCACGCCGGCGTAGTACAGCAGAGACCGAAGGCTGGTGGCGTCTTGGAAGAGCCCGCCGCCTCCGCTCACGACGATGTCGGCCTCGCGGATCGCCCTGAAGACACTTCGCAATGAGGCCCGAGGCACCGCCACCACTCCGTGCTGCTTCTCGGTTGCGGCCGGGTTGCCTGAGAGCACCTTGACTTGCCAGTCAGGCGCCTGGCGGCGCAACTCGCCGAGCAGCCCGGCGAGCACGGCCTCGTCGCCGAGGTTGCCCATGCCGTAGTAGCCTGAGATTAGTAGGCGCATCAGCGGGCCTGTTGCAGCAGCGCTGCTGAGAAAGCCTAGGGGGAGCAGCCCCCGCGGTCAACTCCTGGGTGGCGTTTGGCCGTGGCTTCTGCCTTTGCTAGAATCCACGCGACTTAGCGAGGAGCGCCAGGGTGGAAGCAACCCGCGGTAACAGAGCGGTGGTCGTGGTCGTCGGCAAGGACCGGATCGGCATCGTGGCCGGGCTCAGCGAGGTCCTCGCCTCGTGCAGCGTCAACATCCTCGACATTCAGCAGACGCTGTTTCAAGACCTCTTCGTGATGAGCATGCTGGTGGACCTGGCGAAGGCGAGCGTGCCGCTGCCCACGGTGCGCGAGCGGCTGCAGGAGCGCGGCGATTCCTTGGGGGTCAAGGTCACCGTCCAACACGAGAACGTCTTTCGCTACATGCACCGTGTATAGGGAGGCCGCACAGCGCAGCCGCCCGAGGGAGATTGCGCGCGATGGCAGCCAATAACCTGTTCGTCGCCATTGACCTGGGGGGCACCAAGGTTCTCGCCGCGCTGGCGGACGAACAGGCGAACACGCTCGCACGGCACTGGGAGTTGACCGAGCAGAGCGAGGCAGGGCTGGCCGCACAACTAAGACGCGTGGTGCACGCAGTGCTGGAACAGGGGGGCGTGGACAAAGAACGCATCCGCGGCATCGGCGTCGGCTCGCCCGGGCCCCTCGATCCGGACACCGGCGTCATTTTCGACACGCCCAACATCGCCATCCACGACTTTCCGCTCAAGGCGATCCTGGAGGAGGAGTTCCGCGCGCCGGTGCGCGTCAACAACGACGTCAACGTGGGAACGCTGGCCGAGGCCTGGAGGGGCGCGGGCAGCGGAGACCACAGCGTTCTCGGCATCTTCCCCGGCACCGGCATCGGCGGTGGGCTGGTCGTTGACGGCAAGATCTTCGTGGGCGACAGCAAGAACGCCCTCGAGATCGGACACATGATCGTCGAGCGCAACGGGCCGAGATGCAACTGCGGCAACTACGGATGCCTGGAGGCCTTCGCCAGCCGCACTCACATCGGCAGGCAACTGAGGGAGATTGTCGAGGGCGGCCAGCCGAGCCTGATATCGGAGTTGGCGCAGGGCGAGGACCTCGAGCGGGTCCACCCGAGGCTGCTGGCCGAGGCACTCGAGCGCGGGGACGAGGTGGTCACCGAGGTGCTCGAGAACGCCGCCTGCGCGCTCGGCATCGGGTCCATCAACCTGGTGCATCTCTTCGGCCCGGGGGTGATGGTGTACGGGGGCGGGCTGATTCAGGTGCTGGGCGACTTCTTCATGCCGCGCATTGAAAAGATGGTGTTCAGCCGCTGCCTCAAGGGGACCTACGAGCACACGACCCTGAGGCGTGCGGCCTTGGGGGACGATGCGGTGCTGGTCGGGGCCGTCGCGCTGGCGCTCGGGTTGGGCTAGGCCGGGACCGTTCACCATGACTCTGTGCCTGATTGACGTGGGCTCCAACACCGTGCGCTGTCTCATCGTGCGACAGCGGGGAGACGAGGTCGTGCCGGTGCTCCACCGGCTGCGGGCGACGCGGCTGGGCGCGCGGCTCCCGGAGACCGGCCGCATCGCGGAGGAGAACCTGGCCGCCACCGCGGCGGCCGTGGCCCGCTTTGTCGAGTGCGGGCGGAGCGAGGGCGCCCAACGCTTCGAGGTGGTAGGCACGGCGGCGCTGAGACAGGCCTCGAACGCCGCCGAGGCCAAGGCAGCCATCGAGGCCGCGGCCGGGATGCTCATGCGGGTACTCTCCGAGGAGGAAGAGGCCGGCCTCACATTTGCCGGTGCGGTGGGGTCGCTGCCCAAGGTTCCGGAGACGGCAACGGTTCTCATCGTGGACGTCGGCGGCCTGAGCCTGGAACTGGCCGTGGGCAGCCGGTCCGAGTTGGCCTGGTCCACCAGCGCGCCCCTGGGATGCCGGGCCCTGACTGAAGGCTTCCTGCGGAGCGATCCGCCCAGCCGAGAGGAGCGGCGGCGCCTAGCGCAGCACGTTTCCGCGACGCTGGCCGCAGTCAAACCACCAAGAGCGGCGCCAGGCATGGTCATCGCCTTCGGGGGCACGCCCACTACGCTGGTAGCCTTGAGAGATGGGATGGAGACCTACGACGGGGACCGGGTGCACGGCTCGCGCCTGAGGAGAGCCGAGATAGCAGCCTGGGCCGAGGGGCTGGCGGGGATGAACCTGGCGGCTCGGCGGGTCCCGATGGCGGTAGATCCTGACCGGGCCGAGGTCATCGTCGCGGGCGCGCTACTGCTGGCGGGGGTGCTGGACTGGGCGGGGGCGAAGGACTGCCTGGTCAGCGACCGGGGCCTGCTGACGGGCTTGGCCATGAGCGTGCTGGAAAAGCGCGAACCTGGCTGATTGTGGAAGAATTAGTTGTGCAGGAGCCCATCGCGTGGGACAATAGGGATAGCGACAAAGGATGAGGTGAAACCTAGGGGCCCCCAGGCGCCTCGCCGGCTAGTAGACTGAGAGCGGAATCGCCCTGCGGGCCTTTGTTTTTTGGGCATGCACAGCAACATCTGGCGCTTCCTCGCCTACCTGAGGCCATACCGGCGGCGCATGGCGCGGGCCTTCTTTATGATGGCCCTCACCACCGGCATCACCTTCATCCCGCCCTATCTCTACCGCCTCCTCATAGACCAGTTGCCCACTGCACCCCTTGCCATGGGAGTCAAGGTACTGCTCTCCTGCGTCTCGGGGCTGCTCACGCTGACGCTCTTCGGGTCGCTCATCCATGTCTTGCAGCAGTACGACCTGCTCTTCGTGGGCCAGCGGCTGCTCTTCGACGTGCGGCAGACGCTCTTCCGCCACATCCAGAAGTTGTCGCTGCGCTACTACGAGTCGCGGCAGACGGGCTACATCTACTCGCGCGTGATGTACGACGTGGACATGGTGCAGTCCATCGCCACCAGTTGGGTCAATCAGTTGATCGCGGACTTGCTCACGCTGGTGGTGGCGGTCGCCGTGCTGCTGTCGTTCAACTGGAAACTGGCCCTGGTGGCCTTCGCCGGCCCGCCCTTGTACCTGGTCAACTATCTGGTGTTCCACGGGCCCATTCGGTGGGCGAGCCTCGACTGGGGCTTCAAGATATCGGAGATGGCCGGCAACCTCTACGAGAAGTTGTCGGGCGTGCGCGAGGTGAAGTCCTTCGGCAAGGAACGCGTGGAGACCCGGCGCTTCATCACCGACATGCGCGAGAGCCTCGAGTTCAACCTGCGGTTGAGCATGCTCTCCACCGTGCTGTGGCAGGTGGCCTCCGCCATTGCGGGCACGGCGACCATCCTCATCTGGCTTATCGGCGGCTACTCGGTGCTGCGCCACACCGGGATGACCGTGGGAGGCATTCAGCAGTTCATCTCGTACACCGGGCTGCTCTACGGCCCCCTGCTGCGCATCAGCCAGGCGGCCCAGACCCTGCAGAGCGCGCGCGCGGCCATTGACCGCATCTTCGAGACCTTGGACACGATGCCCGACGTGCAAGAGAAGCCGGACGCGATCACCCTGCCGGACGTGCGGGGGCGCATTGAGTTCGAGCACGTGGACTTCAGTTACGACCCCGACCGGCCGGTGCTCAAGGACATGAGTTTCGCGGCGGACCCGGGGGCGGTAACGGCGCTGGTGGGCCCCAGCGGCGGCGGCAAGAGCACCGTCATCAACCTCATCCCGCGCTTCTACGACCCGCAGGGCGGCAGCATTACTCTCGACGGCACCGAACTGCGCGACCTCAAGTTGAACTTCCTCCGCCAGCAGATCGGCATCGTCTTGCAGGAGACCTTCCTCTTCGGCGGCACCGTGCGCGAGAACATCCGCTACGGGCGCGAGAACGCCAGTGACGAGGACATCGTGGCCGCCGCCACGGCGGCCAACGCCCACGAGTTCATCCTGGAACTCAAGCACGGTTACGAAAGCGAGATCGGCGAGCGCGGCGCGCGCCTCTCCGGCGGACAGAAGCAGCGCATCGCCATCGCCCGCGCCATACTGCGCAACCCGCGCATCCTCATCCTCGACGAGGCCACCTCCTCCCTCGATTCGGAGGCCGAAGCGGAGATTCAGGCGGCCCTCGATCACCTGATGAAGGACCGCACCACCTTCGTCATCGCCCACCGCCTGTCCACGGTGATGCACGCCGACCAGATTCTGGTGATCGAAGAGGGGAAGATCATCGAGCGCGGCACCCACGACGAACTGGTGGCCGCGGGCGGGCGCTACGCGCACCTGTGTGAGATTCAGTTCAAGCGGGCCTCCGAGCGGCGCGCGGCGGTCTAGCGCGGCAAGCGGCATCGCTAGCAGGAGGACAAGGACTCCGCCTATGCGCCGGGTGGCCGGGGCGGCGGGCCTAGACCCCGAGGCTGCCGGTCGCTCCCGCTAGCGTCCGAGTCTATCCCCGGCATACTGGCCGCGCGGCGAACAGCACCCAGCCTACGTCCTCAAATCGCTCGAACTCGTGGTGGGGAATGCCCTCGCGGCGGCAGAACTCCAGCAGCCGGCCCTTGGCGAAGAGCACGTCCGCGTGCCGGGCCGCGCACCGGTCCGACCAACCGTCACCAACATACACCAGCCGCCGCCCAGGCTGCCGCAGCCGCTCCATATGTGAGGTCTTGCAGTTCCCACAGATTGCGCACACCGCATTGAAGTACGGGAACTCCATCTCGATGTGCCCCTCCTCCCAGCGGCCGCGGTTGCAGAACAGGGGCAGCTCCTCCAGCCCGTAGCGCCTCAGGAACGGCTTGATGTAAAGGTCCACGCCGTCACTCAGGACGACCACCTTGATGCCGCGGCGCTGCGCCTCCTCTAGGAACGCCGGGAAGGTCGGGTCCAACTCGGCGTTCTCGCGCACGAAGCGCTCGAGTTCCTCCGGCGAGGCGTCCAGCGCGCGATACTGCCGAATCAGTGCATCCCGGGAGCCCAGCGTCCCCGCCAGAAACTCGTGCTCCGCCCGCAGCCAGTCCGGCAGGCCGTACTTGTGCAGGAAACTGTTGCCGATGTCTTGCAGGCAGACCGTGCCGTCAAAGTCGCAGAACACCTGTAGGTGGTCGCCGTTGGGTTCATTGCCGTGGGTCATCTAAGAGCGCAGCACCTCTATGCGCCAGTCCACGATGTCCAGCGAAGCATCGGGGCAGTCGCCCGCCAGTTCGGGCACCGGCGCTTGGTCGTTCGTGTACACCGTCGGTATGTCAACGGGCAAACTCAGGTAGTCGTTCCCGTAGGTCCCCAGCGCGTCGTAGAGCTTGTTGCCCACGTTGTTGGGGTCAATGATTATCTCGTTCGTGGTGATGAAATTGACCTGTAGCTGCCGCAGATTCGGCTGAATCAGGTCCATGTCCAGCGTGAACCTCAGAGTGTTTCCCTGCGGCTGCGGAACGACCGACTGGAAGGGCAGGTAGAGGAAGATGGGTGTCGAGTCGGTCTCCGCGTGCAGCGATGCCTGCGCGCCTTGCGTCAGGGCCCCGCAGCGAATCACCAGCCCCGGCGCCGGCGAGGTCGCCGCCTCGTTGACCCCGTTCGCCAGCAACTGGCCTGTGGTGGTCGTGGGCCCGAGAGGCCCCAAGGGGGTGAAGGTGGCGCTCGCCTGTGCCGTCGTCGGGGCGATGGTGATGGTCTGCGCGCCCGGCTGCGGGGGGGCGTTGAGAGCAAGTTGCAGGCCCAGCGCGCTCAACGAATCGGCGAGGAGCAGAACGCCGCCCGCGTTGAGCGTATCAACCGCGGCCTGCTCCTGCGCCGTCAGGGCGCGGCCGCCGTTCGTCGCCGGCGCAAAGGCCACGCTGCCCCCGACCGTTCGGCCGGTCATCCCGGTGGCCATGGTGAGCGTGCCGGCGTTCTGATCCGAGAGGTTCGTCACGCCCGCGATGGCGCCCGTCCCGGCGACCGTCGCTTGCCCCAGCGAAACCGCTCCCACGGTGATGACGTGCGTGCCCGACTGCGCATTCGTCGGGCTCCCCGAAGTCTGAAGGAGGAAGCCGCCGCTGCCCAACACGGTGATCACCGCCACCGGCCGGCTAACCGAATACTGGTTCAAGTGATACTCAACGAACTGCGTGAAGGGCCCCGTGCCCCAGCCGTTGCCCCAGTAGGGCCCCTGCACCACCGGCACCGGCCCTTGAGTGGCGTCCGTGCCGGGGTCCATCGGGAAGAAGTAGTAGTAGTCGCTCCGCACCGGGCCCGCCATTGACCAGGTAACGATCAACTGGTTCTTGGGCGCCGGTGGCCCCGGGTTCTCCGGAAAAAGAGCACAGCCGGCGGCGCACGCCGGCAACAGCAGCAGAATGAAGATGTGCTTGCGTTTCATCCGTTGGCCAGGGCGATCAAGTCTGGCCCCATTCTAGGCGGCGGGCGAGAAGCGGGCAAGCAGCGGCCCGCGCGACCCGTCATACCGTGAGCGCCGCCTCCGCGTACACGCGCGCGGCCAGCGCCACCTCGCGCAGGTCCACCCACTCCTCCGCGCCGTGCGCTTGCGCCACATCACCCGGACCGAAGACCAGCGCCGCCAGCCCCGCTTCGGCGAACTTGGAGGCGTCCGTGCCAAAGGCCACCCCCGTCGGCGTCGCCTCCCCCAGCACCTTCTCGCAGGCCTCCAGGAATGATCGCACGCCCGGGCTATCGAGCGACTGCTCCAGCGCGTTATCCAGCAGATACGGCGGCTCGAGAAGCACCTCCAGTTCCTGGTCGCGCTCCCTCAGTTGCGCGACCAGGCCCTCGACCTCCGCCAGCGCCTCTTGCGCCGTTTCGCCGGGCACCAGGCGCCGATCCACATGGAAGGTGCATTCGGCCGGAACGACGTTCACCTCGGTGCCGCCGCGGATGATAGTAACCGCCAGCGTCGCTGGCCCCACGAGCGGATGCTGCTTACCGCGCAGCCGGGGCGCGAGCTCATCGTAGAGCGCGCCTATCACCTTGCACGCCTTCACCACCGCATTCGTGCCGGCCTCGCCTGCGGAGGTATGGGCTTCCTTGCCGCGCACCGTCACGCGAAAACGCACGCAGCCTTTGGTGACCGTCACCGGCTTCAGTTGCGTCGGTTCCCCGACGACCACCAGCCCTGGCTGCGGCTTCCTCTTGAGCAGCGCCTTCGCCCCGCGGAACCCATGCTCCTCGTCCACCACCGCCGCCAGCAGCAGCCCCCGGTCAAGCCGGTCGCACGCCATCCCACACGCCAGCAGCATCGCGCCAAGCGAACCCTTGGCGTCGCACGCGCCTCGCCCGCGGAGGCGGTGCCCCGACACGCGCGCGCCGAAGGGCTCCTCCATTCCCTCCACCCCTACGGTGTCCAGGTGCGTCTCCAGTAGCAGGCCCAACTCGCCGCTGCCCCAGGTGCAGTACACGTTGGGTCGTCCAGGCACCACCTGGTCCATCTCGACCTGCGCGCCCAACCCCTCCGCATATCGCGCGACGAACTCGGCCATGCGGGCCTCGCCAAACGGGGTGGCGCCGCCGGCCTCGTTTCTGGGATTCACGCTGGGAATCCTCACCAGCTCAGCCAGCAGGCCCGCCGCAGTGGCCTCTTCTTCTGACGTGACTGACTCAGGCATGCGCAGCGACCCGCCTTGCGGGCAGGCTAACGAGGCCATGCGCTATTGTCCACCCATGCCCTCCCCCGGTAGCGTCCGGGTTTACCCCGGAGGTGGACCTGCTCCTATCCTGCCCGGGCTTGACGCGCGCACGCCGCGAGCCGAAACTGGCACGGGTGCCTATGCGTGCATTAGCGCTCACTCGTGACTGTCTCATCCGCTTCGGCAGCGACGTCTGCCACGACCTCAGCCGCGCCCTCAGCAAGGAGTGGCTCGAGACCAACGGTAACGGCGGCTACGCCTCCTCCACCATCATCGGCCTCAACACTCGCCGCTACCACGGCCTGCTGGTCGGCGCCTACTCCCCGGGCCTCGCGCGTACGGTGCTGGTGGCCAAACTGGAGGAGTGGGTTCAACTGGGCGATGACCGCTATCCCCTGTCCGCCAACCAGTACCCCGCGGTCATCCATCCCGAAGGACACCTCAACCTGCACCAGTTTGCACTCGATCCTTACCCCAAGTTCGAGTACCGGCTGGGCCAGTCCTGCCTGATCAAGAGCGTCTTCGCGGTGCCGGGCGCCAACGCCACCGTCGTGCGCTACCAACTGGCGGCCGCCCCCCAGCCGGTCTCGCTGTGTGTGATCCCTTTTCTGGCGGTGCGTGACTACCACCACCTTATTGAGGCGAACCCCGCCGCCAATGGCCGGGCCCGCCTGCTGCCCGGCCGCCTGGGATTCCGCGTCTATGCGGGCGCGCCCGAGGTCTGGATGCGCTACTCCAGCGGCCGCTTCCAGCCCGGGGCGGACTGGTACCGCCGCCTCGAGTACCAGCGCGAACTCGAGCGCGGCCTCGACTTCAGCGAGGACCTGTTCGCCCCCGGAGCCCTCGAAGCCACCCTCGAACCGGGGGCCCAACTCGAGTTGGTGCTTGCCGATTTCGACCCCGCCTCGGTGGACACCGCGGCGGCGGAGCGCGAGCGTGTGAGCAGGAAGTCCGCGTTCTCCGGTCGCACCCTGGCGCGGGCGCTGGGGGAGTCGTGCCATCACTTCCTGGTGCGCCGCCCCGATGGCCAGGCCTCGGTGGTCGCAGGCTACCACTGGTTCGCCGACTGGGGCCGCGACACCCTGGTGGCGCTGCCCGGCCTGGCCCTTGGAACCGGCCGTTACGATTTCGCGCGCGAAGTGCTGCAGACGTGGCTGGGCGCTGTGGACCAGGGGCTCGTGCCCAACCGCTTCCCCGAGGGCGGCGCGCAGCCCGACTACAACAGCGTGGACGCCACCCTATGGCTCTTCCACGCCGTTGACTGGTACTGTCGCCAGACCGGCGATTGGGCCTTCGGCTGCGAGACCGCCCTGCCGGTGCTGACCGACATCATCCAATGGCTCACCCGCGGCACCCGCTATGACATCCGTGTCGAGGAAGACGGGCTGCTCCGCGCCGGAGGGCCTCAGTGGCAACTGACCTGGATGGACGCCAAGGTGGGAGATTGGGTCGTCACGCCGCGCCAGGGGAAGGCCGTTGAAGTCAATGCACTGTGGTACAACGCGTTGCGCGTGGCGCAGGCGCTTGCCCGCCGGGCGCGCAAGGCAGACCTGGCCACCGCGCTGGCTGCGCAGGCCAAGCACGCGGGCGCCTCGTTCCCGCGCGTCTTCTGGAACCAGGCGCAGGGAATGCTCTACGACTGCGTGGATGGCGAATCCCGCGACGCGAGTGTGAGGCCCAATCAGATCTTCGCCCTCAGTCTCCGCTACCCCGTGCTCCCGCGCCGCTACTGGCGGCCCGTCGTCCAGGCCGTGGAGGGGGAGTTGCTGACGCGGTACGGCCTGCGCACACTGGCGGCCTCGGACGAGCGCTACCACGGCCACTACCGCGGCCCCCAGCCGGAGCGCGATGCCGCCTACCATCAGGGCGCCGTTTGGCCCTGGCTGCTGGGGCACTTTATCACCGCCTACGTGCGCGCCCACGGTCCCACCGCGGAGGTCCGCGACCGCGCGGCCCGCTTCCTCACCCGCTTCTGTCCCCATCTGGAGGAGGCCGGCCTGGGCTCCGTCTCCGAGATCTTTGAGGGCGACCTGCCGCACGCGCCCGTCGGCTGCATCGCCCAGGCCTGGAGCGTGGCCGAACTGCTTCGCGCCCTGGTGGAAGACGCCGGCGCTGGCCGCCTCCGGCTCCGCTCTAAGGCCGCCGCGGCTCCTGCGGTTGACGTGGAGACGCCCGGCAACTAGACTGCCGCCTGTGAATTGGCCCATGAAGAACCGTCTCTGGTGGCTTGCAGGCCTGGCGTCCCTTCTGCTTGTCCTACTGCCGGCTTTCGGCTGTGGTATCGAGCGGGAGAAGCGTACCGGCATCACTGTCACCCCTGAACAAGAGATCGCCCGGACCTACGAACTCACCCGCGGCGAACTCCAGCGCGGCGCGCGCCCCAAAGCAACGCATCCCAACATGCCCCTCGATAAGCAGCGCCGGGAGTTGGCGCCCCTGGTGCGGGCGCTCGAGAGTGCCAACGCCGAACTGCGCACCCAGGCCGTGCTCAGGTGGCAGCAACTCGTTGACGACTACTGGCAGGTGTCCAAGGAGCAACTGGCCCGGCTGCTGCGGAACCCGCAGTGGCAGACTCGCATGGGCGCGCTCTTGGTGCTCGAGTTCTGCTACGATCCCGAAGGCGCCGACGTCGCCGTGCAGGCCATTGCTGACCCAGAGCCCATGGTCCGCCAGTCAGTCGCCGAAGCGCTGGGCCTGCTCGACGGGCCCAACGCCATCCCGCCGCTGGTCCAGTTGAGCAACGACACCGATTCCTGGGTGCGCAAGAGCGCGGCCCTGGGTATGTCCATGCTCGACAAGGACCCGCGCTCCGAGGAAGCGCTCTTGCGGCTGCTGAAGGACCAGGACGCCCACGTCCGCGAGGTGGCCGCCGAGGCGCTCGCTCTGGTGGGCACGCGGCGCTGCGGGCCGGCGCTCATGGAGGCCTTGCGCACTGACGGCGACGCCGCCGTCCGCCAATACGCCGCTTCCGCGCTCGGTTTCCTCGCCATGCGCGAGGCTGTGCCGGCGCTGCTGGAGGGCCTTAGCGATCGCGATGAGGACGTGCGCTGGGCCTCCGCGCGCTCGCTCGGGCTGTGCGCCCCGCCCAAGGACGAGAAGATCATTCGCGCCCTCCGCAAGGCGCGCGTTGAGGACAGCCCTCTGGTGCGCTTCGCGGCCGAGATGTCCCTGCGCAAACTCGGCTACCACGTAGCCGTCGAACCCCGCGGGTAACCTTAAGGCTGCCGCTCCTCACAAGGGGGGAGTTCACTTTGTCTGCCCAGGCGTACTTTCAACTGTGCGGCGCCGTGCTGCGCCAGATCGAAACTACGCAAGCCGAAGCCATCGCTCAGGCCGCTGAGGTGATCGCCGACTCCCTGGCCTCAGGCGGCGCACTGCACATCTTTTCCACCGGCCACGCCCCGCAGGAGCCCCTTGGGCGCGCCGGCGGCTTCCTGGCCATCTTCCCCATCGAGATCGGCTCCGTCGTCAGCCACCCGCTCCCGCCTGGCCACAAGGGACGCCTGCCCGAGATGGGCCCGGCGGAGCGCGCCGAGCGCACCGTGGAGTTCGCGCTCGACAACGCCAACATCCGCCCCGGCGACTGCCTCATCGTCATCTCGAACTCGGGCAAGACCCCGCGCCCCGTTCAGGTGGCCATTGGCGCCCGCGCCCGCGGCCTCAAGGTGGTCGCCATTACCTCGGTCGCCTTTGCGCGCGAGTGCCGCAGCGAGCACACCAGCGGCAAGCGGCTCTTCGAAGTCGCCGACGTGGTCATTGACAACTGCGGCGTGCCCGGCGACGCCATCGTCGAGTTCGAAGAGTTGGACACCAAGGCCTGCCCCACCTCCGGCGTCGCCACCATGTACGCCTTGTGGGCCCTCACCGCGGAGATCATCGCGCGGCTGCTCAAGCGCGGCAAGCGCCCGCACCTCTACCGCAGCGTGAACCTGCCCGACGGGGCTAGCTACAACGAGCGGGCGCGCAAGCAGTTCGAAGAGACGGGGCTGTAGCCTCAGCCCAGGCGCAGGGAGGCGCGAAGGTGCTCACGGACGACTATTTCGACAAACTGCTGGCGACGCTAGGCCGCGTGCGTCAGGAACAGCGCGAGAACCTCGCCCGCGCGGCCGAGGCCCTGGCCCATTGCGTCAGCAACGGCGGCTCCATCTACGGCATCGGCTGCGGCCACTCGGGCCTCGTGGTCCAAGACGTCTTCTACCGCGCCGGCGGCCTGATGTTGATCAACGCCATCTTCGCGCCCGGCCTACAACTCGACGTCCGCCCCGTAACCGTGAGTTCTCAGGTCGAAAGGCTGTCGGGCTACGCGGCCATAATCCTCGACGGCGTCCGCCCCAAGGCAGGGGACGCCCTCATCCTGGTCTCAACCTCCGGCCGCAACGCCGTGCCTGTGGAACTAGCCCAAGAAGCCAAGAAGCGCGGCATGACCGTCATTGGCGTCACCTCCCGCGCCTACACCGCCGCGGCCCCCTCCCGCCACCCCAGCGGCAAGCACATGCACGACTTCGCCGACATCGTCATTGACAACCTCTCCGAGCCCGGCGACGCCTCTATCGAGGTGCCAGGTCTGGGGCTCAAAATGGGGCCCACCTCCACCTCCGTCGGCTGCGCCATCCTGCACGCGCTGGCGATGGAGACGGTCGCGCTCCTCGTCGAGAAAGGGCACCCGCCGCCGGTCTTCATGCCCGCCAACTACCCCGGTGGTACCGAACACAACGAGCGCCTCATCGAGCAGTACGGCGACCGCGTCAACTACCTCAGATGAAGATCTTGTAGGTCTCTCGCTGGCTCAGCGGGCCGATAATCGCCCACACCGACCCGGCCACGTAGTCCCCCAGAATCAGCCCCAGGAAGAACGGCACGCTCTTGCGATAGGCCGAGTGGCCACCGTAGCGCAAGATCAGCGTCTTCACCACCCAACTGATGAGGAACGCGAACCAGAAGTAGTCCATGGCGAAACTGATGGCCAGCGGGTAGCCCGCGTGATGCAGAGGGAAGGCCGGGAAGATCGAGCGCAGCACCTTCAACCCCAGCACCAACGCCAAGCCGGACCCCATGAAACCCAGCCGCGTCCGGTCGGGATACGCGGGGTTCTGTATCCAGTCTTGCAGGCGCTCGAACGACTCCCACCCCAGCCAATCCTTGAAGCCTTGGCAGGACGCCGCCGCGCCGTACGTGTAAGTGACCTTCAGATTCGCCCAGTAGGTCGCGGGAATGGCCGCCAGCGCCCCGATCAGGGTCACGATGGCAATGCTGCCCACGCTCAGCGATCGCTGCTCCGCCATCTTCAGCGCCTCCACCTCGTTCGGCATCGGGTGGTTGCGGTAGCATCGGTTGAACCAGTAGAGGCAGTTGATCGCCGTCTTGTTTGCCATGCCGAGTCGCGCCGTCCCCACCATCGCTGCGATTATCTGCTCCGGGTTCACGAAGTAGATCTCGTGCGGCGCCCCCAGTTCGGCCCGCACCCGCGCGATGGCGATGCTCAGCAGAAAGAAGATGACAAAGAACATCAGCGCGATGGGCGCGGTCATTCCCATCGCGTGCACGAACGCCCAGAAGTAAACGCCGCTCCCCAGCAGCGTCAGCATGGCGAGCGCGTAGGGCCAGCGCTTCTCCTCGCGGGCCAGGTAACTGCTCATCCCCAGCGCATGTCGGCCCGCCGCCCATAGGTGCCGTCGCGCACCCCACAGCGCGATGAACGCCAGACCAAGCCACGCCCCCGACCCCTGCTCGTTGAAGAAGGGGAACCCGGGCACCTGGTCCCACCCCACCGCGCTCCCCACCACTCGCTCCACCAGTCGCAGCACGAAGAAGAACCAGCAAGAGAACTGCAAATCCTGGGGCAGGAAGTAGGCCAGGCCGATCATGAACGGGTAGAAGGAAATGTTGGTGCCCTGCACCGCGTTCAACGGCGGCCGCGTGAAGTAGTCGCCTAGGGGGTATTGCCGCAACTCCAACTGCGGCACGTTGGGGTAGTAAGCGTTGAGGCCATTGTAGGCGTCCGCCAGCGCCACCAGCCCGAACCCCAGCCACATGGTGCGGTTCCGCAGCAGGCCCAGGCCCTGTTGATCGGTGAGTCGCATGGGTACCTGAATGATGGGGTAGGAGAGTCTCTCATCTCGGCTCCACGGCCGGCTCAGCAGAAATGCCAGGGCCAGCAGCGAGGCTACCAGCGCGGCCACGAAGATGCCCCAGTTGACCAGCCGGGGCCCCCACACGCGCAGCGCCTCAGGCGTGAACGGCGAACCGTGCCCCTCGTAGAAGTTCGCCAGTTGCGCCCGATCGTCCACAAACAGCCAGCGCGGTATCTGGCTCCAGAAAAGGGACTCCCACTTGTTCCCAGGCGTGGCGAAGCGGAAGGCGTGGCCCAGGACCCCAAACAGATTCTGCAGCGTGTCGTGCCCGCAGATGGTCATGGACATCACCAGCATGATGTAGATGACCAGCAGTTCGCCCTGGGTGAGCGCCTTCTCGGTCCAGACCAGCCGGAGCAGCAGGTTGGCCAGCGTCAGCACAAAGAGGAAGAACACCGGCTCCACGAACAGCGGCAGGCAGGAGCCGTCCAGCATGTACCAGCGCACTTCGATGATCGTGACCCAGTAGCACTGCACGGGGATGAGCAGCAAGCCCAGCAGCACTGCTCGCAGGGTCAGCGTTCGCATCCGGGCTTGGGTCCCCGCTGCAGGGGGCGCCGCAGCCGGACAACCCAGGCCGATACCGTCGGGAGCAGGACCACTCACAGCCTGAAAGTGCTATCAGCAATCCGCCGCGCCTGCAAATGCCTCGGCAAAACCGATAGAGAATCGAGCTTCGGGAACTCCGCCCGCCGCCGGCGTGTTGGTGCCCTCGAAGGCCTCCGTCCGGGAGTGCGGTGGACGCTGGGGAGCGATCCGGAGGGGGCCTTCTTGCTGTACCAAGCCGTGCCCCTCCGGATGACCGCGCCCAATGGGTTGGCGCCGGGGCTGGGTGGTATACTCTCAGTGGAGAAATGAGAAAGACGCACGCAGGTTTCCTCTTGCTGGTGTTGGCCCTTCTCGCCGGGCTGCAGGTGGCGGGGTGGGCGGAGCAGGCGCCGTGGGACTGGTCCCGCGAGGCCACCATCGAACCGGCTGCCGAGGAATTCGTTGCCAACCAGTCCACCTTCGTTGACGATGCCGAGGCCCTAGCCCGCGTCCAACGAGTGCTCGTCGCGGTCGTGGCCCAAAGCGAGTTCCCGGACGCCCAGTACAAGATCTCCATCATTGGGGACAAGGAAGCCAACGCCTTTGCCGTGCCCGGCGCCCTCAAGAAGCCCGACGGCGCCTGGGGCCCGGGCGGCCACCTCTACCTCACCACCGGCTTGCTGCGCCTGGTGCGCTCCGACCACGAACTCGCCGGCGTGCTGGCCCACGAGGTCGCCCACGCATGCCATCACGACGTCATCCGGCAGATCGAGCGCGACGCCAAGATGCAGGAAAAGTCCGCCCTGCTCGTAGCCTTGGTCGGCGCGTTCGCCGCCGGCGGGCAGGTGGACACCGCCTCGCTCCTCTACCTCGCCGGTGAGGTCGTCCGCATCGCCTCGCAAGGCGGGTACTCCATCGCCCTCGAGACCGAGGCGGACACCACCACCGTCGGATACCTGGCCAAGAGCGGCTATTCCCCCGTCGGGTTGCTCACCTTCCTGGAGGAGATGGGCTCCTCCCCCTCCGCCTTCCAGCCCGACCCCGGCATCGAGCGCACCCACCCAGACTACGCCGAGAGAATCGTCAACGTCATCCGCGTCCTCCACCGCGAGGGCATCCCCATCAACCGCCGCCTGGCCACCAACGCCCCCGCCCCTGAAGTCGTGCAGGCTGAGGTCAACGGCACCCCTGTCTATCAGGTGAAGGTGGACCAGGTCGTTGTCTTCAGCGTCCCCGTGGGCGAGGAGCAGGCGGCGGCCCTTGACCGCGCCGAGCGAGCCGCCGGCACCCTCGGCGTGCTCATGCGCGACAATCTGGAGAGTTACGAGGTGCAGCCGGTGGCGGGCCAGGACGGCACCGCCGGACTGGACGCCAGGGGCAAGAGGATCCTCACCGTCACGCCCGACGACGCCCAGTTCTTCGGCCGCCAGCCGCTGGAGCTGGCCGTGTCCTACCGCGAGGCGTTGCGCAAGGCGTTCTGGCTGGAGAGTTTCCGCACGCTCGTGCCCCTGGGGCCCGCGGCCACGGGCGCCGTTCAGTCAATGCTGTAGTAGGGGCGTGTGCGGCCGCCGCTCTGCGCTTCCAGCGCGTCTATCTCGTCCAGCGCCCGGCCCGTTCCCTCGGCCACGCAGTAGAGGGGGTTCTCCGCCACCCGGGTGGCGATCTTGGTCTCGTGCTCGATCAGGCGATCGAAGCCCCGCAGCAGCACCCCGCCGCCGGTCAGCGTAATCCCGCGCAGGATGATGTCGGCGGCCAGTTCCGGAGGGGTGGCTCCGAGCACCGCCTTGACCCGCTCCACCAGATGCGACACCGGCTCCGCCAGCGCCTCCCTGATCTCGGTGGAGCTCACGGTGACGGTCTTGGGCAGCCCGGAGATCAGATCGCGCCCGCGCACCTCCATCTCCAGTTCCGGCTCCAGCGGGTAAGCCGAGCCGATCTTCAACTTGATCTCCTCGGCGGTCGCCTCGCCGATGTGCAGGTTGTGCGCGCGCCGCACGTGGCGCACGATGGCCTGGTCCATGTTGTTGCCCGCGATGCGCACCGAGTCCTGCACCACTATGCCGCCCAGCGAGATGACCGCGATGTCGGTGGTACCGCCGCCCACGTCCACCACCATATTGCCCCCGGGGGAGGCGATGGGCAGCCCGGCGCCGATGGCCGCGGCCATGGGCTCGGCTATGGTAACCGCCTTCTTCGCGCCGGCCTCGTAGGCCGCTTGCAGCGCCGCGCGCCGCTCTACGTTGGTGCACCCGGAGGGCACGCAGATGATCATGCGCGGCCGCAGCAAACGCCGCATGGGGCCGCACACCCGCGCCAGCAGGTACTGCAGCAACTTGAGGGTTATCGTGTAGTCGGCGATGACGCCCTCCTGCAACGGCCGCACCGCGGTGATGCTCTCCGGCGTCCGGCCCAGCATCTGCCGCGCCTGCTCGCCCACCGCGAGCACCCTCCTCGTGGCCGTGTCCATGGCCACCACGGAGGGTTCGCACAAGACGATGCCCTGGCCCCGCAGGTAGACGATGATGGTGGCCGTGCCTAGATCAATGCCCAGGTCGGCCCCTAAGCGGACCATAGCTGTTGCTTGAGGGGCTGCTCCTCGTGGTGGACCACCAGGGCGCCCAGTTGATCCCTGAGTTTACGGTCCAGACCCTCATACCCGCGCGCGATCAGTTCCGCCCCGGTGACCTCCGTGCGTCCCTTGGCCACCAGGCCCGCGACCACCAAAGCCGCGCCCGCCCGCGTGTCGCTGGCTTCCACCGGCGCACCGCTCAGCTGGCAGACCCCTTGCACGATGGCGGTCTGATCAATGACCCGGATGTTAGCGCCCATACGGTGCAGCTCGTTGACGTAGCCCAAGCGCCCCTCGAAAATAGTCTCCTCCACCACGCTCCGCCCCTGGCAGCCGCACATGTACACCACCATAAGCGGTTGCAGGTCCGTCGGAAAGCCTGGGTAGGGCTGCGTCACTACGTCTATGGCGCGTGGAGTCCTCGCGCATCTCGCCCGCACGTGGTCCTTGCCCACCTCGAGTTCCACCCCGCTCTCCCGCAGGCTCCCCAGCAGAGGCTCCAGGTGCGTGGGCACGACCGGGTGCACTGTCACCTCGCCCCGCGTCGCGACCCCCGCCAGCATCAGCGTGCCCGCCTCAATCCGGTCGGGGATTACTCCGTACTCCACCTCGCGCAGGCGTGACACCCCCTCGATCCGCAGCGCCGAACTCCCCACGCCCTCGATCTTCACCCCCGCCCGGCGCAGGAAGTTCGCGCATTCCGTGGCATCGGGGTCGCGCGAAACGTTCTCGATCACCGTCTCGCCCTGGGCGCGCGAGGCCGCCAGCATGACGTTGACCGTGGCGCCGACGCTGCAGAACCGCTGGTCCAGAAGGACGCGGCCGCCGTGCAGGTTCTCGCCCTTGGCGATCATGACGCCGTGCTCGACGCTCACCTGTGCCCCCAGCGCGCGGAAGCCCTCGAGGTGGTAGTTCACCGGCCGCTGGCCGATGTAGCACCCGCCCGGCAGCGGCACCTCCGCCTTGCCCATCCTGCCCAGCAGCGCGCCCGCGCAGTAGAAGGAGGCGCGCATCTTGCGCACCAGTTCATAGGGTGCCGCACACGTCGTGAGCGTGCGCGCGTCTATCTTCAGCCGGTGCCCGGGCAGCACCTCCACCCTCGCGCCCGTGGCCCGCAGTATCTCCACCATGGTGTGGACGTCCTCGATATCGGGGACGTTGTGCAGCAGCGTCTCACCCTCAACCAGCAGCGAGGCCGCTAGGAGGGGTAGCGCCGCGTTCTTGCTCCCGGAGACCGCCGCTTCCCCGACAAGTGGCTTGCCCCCGACCACAGAGATCTTGTTGAGCATGTGCCTATTATCCCTCCGACTGGGACAGTGCCCACCACGACGCTTGCCGGCGCCGTTGGCACCGTTCCGCAGGCCGTAGTCCCCGCACACTGATGTTGTCTGATGAGCCAACCTTGGATAGGCAATCTAGTTGTAGGTTTGGAAGCCGGATGTTCAACGCTGTTTCACCTTCAGGCGGTTCAAAGCCCGAGCCAGGGCGAGCCCTGCCCGCTCCAAGTCCGTATCGGCCGCCCGCGCCTCCAAACGAAGACGGGCCCTCTGCAGGGCCCGCCGTGCGCGCTCCTCATCTATCTCGGACGCCAGCTCTGCCGTGTCGGCCAGTACCGTGGCGGCGTTACCAGACACCTCCAGGACTCCCCTGTGCACGGCTATATGCACCTGCTTATCATCTTCCCGCCGCACCGTCAAGGCGCCCACCCCCAGCGCGGCCACCAACGGCGCATGGTGCGCCAGCACTCCCAGGTGGCCCTCGGCCCCCGGTGCCACCACCGACACCGCCCTCCCCGAGAAAACCGGCCTTTCGGGCGTGACGACCTGAAAAATGAACGTTTCCGCCACCTCTAGGTCACACCCATCGCCTTCGCATTCTCCACGACCTGATCGATCGTTCCCGTAAGATAGAACGCCTGTTCGGGTAACTGGCCGTGCTTGCCCTCCAGTATCTCCTTGAAGCCCCGGACCGTTTCCTCCCTCTTCACGTATTCCCCGGACTTGCCGGTGAACTGCTCCGCCACGAAGAAGGGCTGCGACAGGAACAACTGCAGCCGCCGCGCCCGGCTCACCGTCAGTCTGTCCTCGTCCGACAGTTCGTCAATGCCCAAGATGGCGATGATGTCTTGCAGTTCCTTGTAGCGCTGCAAGACCGCCTGCACCCCCCTAGCAACCCGATAGTGCTCCTCGCCCACCACGCGCGGGTCCAGGATGCGCGAACTGGACTGCAGCGGGTCCACCGCGGGGTAGATGCCGAGTTCAAAGATCTGGCGGTCGAGCATGCAGGTGGCATCAAGGTGGGCGAAGGTGGCGGCCGGCGCCGGGTCGGTCGGGTCGTCGGCCGGCACATAGACCGCCTGCACCGAGGTGATCGCGCCCCGGCGCGTGGAGGTGATCCTCTCCTGGAGTTCACCCATCTCCGTGCCCAGCGTCGGCTGGTAGCCCACCGCCGCCGGGATGCGCCCCAGTAGCGCGCTCACCTCCGCGCCCGCCTGCACGAAGCGGAAGATGTTGTCAATGAACAGCAGCACGTCCTTGCCTTCCTCATCGCGGAAGTACTCCGCCAAAGACAGCCCGCTGAGCCCTACCCGCAAACGCGCTCCCGGGGGCTCGTTCATCTGCCCGAAGACCATCACCATGTTCTCCAGCACACCCGACTCCTGAGCCTCCAGCCACAACTCGTTGCCCTCGCGGGTCCGTTCCCCCACGCCGGCAAAGGCGGACACGCCCGCGTGCTCCACCGCGATGTTGCGCATCAACTCCCGCATCAGCACCGTCTTCCCCACGCCAGCCCCCCCGAAGAGCCCGATCTTTCCCCCGCGCGGAAACGGCTCCAGCAGGTCGATCACCTTCAGCCCCGTCTCCAGGGGCTCCTGGGCCGGCACCTGGTCCTCGAAGGTCGGCGGGGGGCGGTGAATCGGATAGCGCTTCGCGGACTCCACCGGGCCGCGCTCGTCAATGGGATTGCCCAGCAGGTCAAAGACGCGCCCTAGCGTCGCCGGCCCGACCGGCACCGTAATGGGCCCACCGGTGTCGCGCGCCTGCATGCCCCGCACCAGTCCGTCGGTGGTTGCCATCGCCACGCACCGCACTACGTCGTCGCCTAGTTGGTGCGCCACCTCAGCCACCAGGTCTATGCCCCGCTCGGGCTGCTTGATCTCGATGGCGTTGTACAGTTGCGGCAGTCGCTCCGGCGGGAAGCGAATGTCCACCACCGGCCCGATTATCTGCACCACCGTCCCGAGGGCGCCCTCGGTCTTGGTCTCGGTGACTGTAGCGCTCAAATCCTTTCCTCCCTGCAGGCCACTCCGCCGCAACTCATCCCGTCTGCGCCCTGAGCGCCTCGCCGCTGCCGACAACCTCCAGCAGTTCCTTGGTGATTAGCGCCTGCCGAGTCTTGTGATACGAGGTTTGCAGGCGCTCCAGCATCTCCTCCGCGTTGTCGGTCGCGATCCTCATGGCCATCGCCCGCGCCCCATGCTCGCTGGCGCTCGACTCCAGCAGGGCGTGGTAGAACACGGTCTCGAAGTAGCGCGGCAACAGCCAGTCGAGCAGCCTCTCGGGCGGCGGCTCGAACAGGTACTCCGGCCCGCAGGCCGCTTCTCGCGGCGGCGTGATGGGCAGCAGACGCACCACGGTCGGCGTGTGCCGCACCGCGCTCACGAAGGCGTTGTAGGCCAGCCACAACTCGTCCCACTCGCCCTTCTCGAACCCGCTGCGCAATTCCCGGGCAACCCGCGCAATGGCAGCCTGCGGCGCCTCCCCGGAGATGTCGTCATAGGCCGCGGCCGTGGGGTGGCCGCGCCGGCGGAAGTACTGGCGCGCCTTGCGCCCGAGGGTTACCACAACCACCTTCGCCTGTAGGGAGCCGAGGAAGCGCTCTACCTCGCGGAACAGGTTCGGGTTGAACGACCCGCACAACCCGCGCGCGCTTCCCGCCACGCACAAGCACAGCCTCGCCACCGGCTCCCTCTGCGCCAACAGTGGGTGGCTCACCCTCGGGCAAGCCCCCACCACCCGTTGCGTCACCTCTCGAATCCCCTCCGCGTACGGGCGTCCCGAGGCCACCCGTGACTGCATCCGCCGCAGCCTCGCCGCCGCCACCATCTGCATGGCCGTGGTGATCTTCTTCACGTTCTCAACGGTGCCGATCTTGCGACGGATCGCGCGGGTGTTGAGCATCTCGTCCTCCCGGCTTAGGCGGGCTGCGCGGCCTTGCGCCGCTCCTTGCATTCCGCTATCGCCCGGTCGAGCACTTGCTGGCTGCTCTCCGGGAAGTCCTGCGTCTTGCGGATCGTCTGCAGCACCTCCGGGTAGCGCGACCGCACCAGGTTAAGCACCTCGCCCTCAAACGGCCGCACCTCCTCCACCGCTAGGTCTTCCAGCGCGCCGCTCACGCCCAGGTAGATGCTCACCACCTGCTCCTCCACCGGCATCGGCTGGTACTGGTCCTGCTTGAGCAACTCCACCAGCCGTTCGCCGCGCGCCAGTTGCGCCCGCGTGGCCCGGTCCAGTTCCGAGGAGAACTGCGCGAAGGCGGCCATCTCCCGGTAGCGCGCCAAGTCCAACTTCAGGCTCTTGGCCACCACGTTCATCGCCTTGATCCTCGCGGCTCCGCCCACGCGCGAGACCGACCCCATGCCAACCGCCGGCCGCACGCCGGCGTAGAACAAGTCCGTCTCCAGGTATATCTGGCCGTCCGTAATGGAGATGAGGTTGGTCGGAATGTAGGCCGTGTAGTCGCCCGCCTGAGTCTCCGCAATGGGCAGGGCCGTCAGCGAGCCGGCGCCGCGCTCTTCGCTCAGTTTGGCCGCCCGCTCCAGCAGCCGGGAGTGCAGGTTGAAGATGTCCCCCGGAAACGCCTCGCGCCCGGGCGGCCGCCTGAGCAGCAGTGAAACCTGCCGATATGCCTGCGCGTGTTTGGTCAGGTCGTCGTAGATCACCAGCCCGTGCTTCCCGCCGTCACGGAAGTACTCGCCCATGGCGCACGCCGCGTAAGGAGCCACGTACTGCTGCGCCGCCGGATCGCTCGCCGCCGCCACCACCACCGTGGTGTACTCCAGGGCGTGGTGCTTCTCCAGCACGTCCACCACTTGCGCCACCGCGGACATCTTCTGCCCGATCGCCGCGTAGATGCAGAAGACCCCCGCTCCGCGCTGGTTGATGATGGTGTCCACCGCCAGCGCCGTCTTCCCTGTCTGACGGTCGCCGATGATCAGTTCGCGTTGCCCGCGCCCGATCGGCGTCGTCGAGTCAACCGCCTTCAGTCCCGTCTGCAGCGCCTCGTGTACCGGCTTGCGCTCCACCACGCTCGGCGCCGGCGACTCAACGGGCCGGAAGGTCTCCGTCACGATGGGCCCCTTGCCGTCCCGCGGGCGCCCGGTGGCATCCACCACGCGCCCCAGCAGCCTTTCCCCAACGGGTACCTGCACGATGCGCCCCGTCGCCCGCACCTGCGCCCCCTCGCTTATCCCCGTATCAGGCCCCAGCAAGATGCAGCCCACGTTGTCCTCTTCCAGGTTGAGCGCGATGCCCAGCACCTCCCCCGGAAACTCGATCAACTCACTCGCCATCGCCTCGCGCAGGCCGTACACGCGCGCGATGCCGTCCCCCACCTCGAGCACCACGCCCACGCGCGCGAGGTCCAGTTCCTTCTCGTAGGCCTCCAGTTGCTGGGCCAGAATCGAAGTCACTTCCTCGGGTCTCACAGACATGCTGGCTACCTCAATCCGCGGTCAACGGCGCCGGGCCGATTCTCACTCTAAGTAAGTGACGATGCAGTGCCCTGAGTTGGCTCCTGACACTGCCCTCGATGACCGTGTCATTGTAGCGAACCGACACCCCGCCCAACAGCCCCCGCTCCACCCGTTTGTGCAGGGCCACCGTGCGCCCGGTGCGCCGCTCCAGCACGCGGGTCAGCCGTTCCTCCTCGCCGGCCTCCAGCGCGACGGCGGAGGTCACCTCCACCTCCACCAGCCCACGGTAGTCGTTCCACATCTCGTGGTAGGTATCAGCGACCAGCGGCAGTAGGCCGATCCGCTTCTTGTCCACCAGCAGCGCGAGGAACCGCTGCGCCAGCGGATGGCCGCGTGGGCCGACGGCTTCCCGTAGCGCCCGCTTCTTCGCCTCCGCCGGCAATATGGGGCTGGTCAGTAGGTCCGCCAGCCGCGACGAGCGCTCCATGAGCGTTGCCGTGCGCCGCAGATCCTCGTACACGGCATCCGGAGCATTCGCCTCGCGTGCGCTCTGGAACAGCGCCCCCGCGTATCTCGCCGCCGCCCGGCTGCTCCTCATTGCTGTCGCTCCAGGTCGGACAGGAAGGAGGAGATCAGCCGGCGCTGGGTGGCCTCGTCCAGGGAGCCCTCTATGATCTTCTCCGCGCCCCTAACGGCCAAGAGGGCCATCTCATCCCGCAGTTCGACCAAGGCCTTCTGCCGCTCCGTCGTAATGTCCTCGCGGGCCCTATCCAGCACTCGCTGCGCCTCGCTCCGCGCCTTGTCAATGATCTCGTGCCGGATATCCTCGGCCTGCTGCATCGCCTGTTGGATGCGGTCCCGCGCCTCGCTCTCGATGGTGGCGAGCCGCTTCTCGTAATCCCCCCGCGCGCGCTCCATCGCCGCCCGCTCCTGCTCAGCCCGCTCCAGGTGCTCGCGCACCCGCTCTTCTCTTTCTTGCAGGACGCGCTGGATGGGCCCGAACAGGTACTTGCGCAGAATCGCCAGCACCAGCAGGAACCCCGCGATCTGCGTGAGCAGCAGACCCGGCTTCAGGTTCAGTTGCTCCAGGATTCCGCGCAGTGCTTCCACGTGCGCCCTGCGCTCCTCTAGTGCCCGGTGACCTTGCTCAGCACGTCCGCCGTGTTGGGCAGCCGCCCCATCAGGATGAAGAAGAGCAACAGCGCGTAAATGACCAGGGATTCAATGAAGGCCAGGGCGATGATCATGGCCAACTGCAACCGCCCCGCCGCCTCTGGCTGACGCGCTATCCCCTCTACCGCCGCCGCGCCCACCCTGCTTTGGGCCAGCG
>CAZGSV010000044.1:0-24980 GCA_964528605.1 uncultured Armatimonadia bacterium | reverse complement strand
AAGTGGGGACGTGCTTCTTCGCAGGTGCTGCGGACACGCCTTCAGGCCCCTTTCTCGACTGGTGCTGCTCGCGGACGGCGGCCAACCCTGCGCCGGCGAGCCGAGGCAACGGGCGCGCGGCGCTGGCTTCCGCTTCTACGGAGTGCCGGTTCCTGCGGCGCTCTCGCCCTTAGCGGGAGCGGCAGTCTCCGCCCCAGGGGATGGTGCGGCCTCGCGGCGGCCCTTCTTCCCGCCGCGGCGCTCTTGCATGGCCTTACCGACCTCGGTGCCGCTGACCTTGCGCGCCCCGGCTGCGTACCAATAGATGATCGCGACCAGGGCCACGACCACGATGACAGCGATGATGACCACTGCGGGGCTGACCTGACGTTTCATGGTGTGCGCCTCCTGAGGATGTTGTGCGCCCAAACGCAAACGGGGAGCAAAGAGGAAACGGGTGGGCGACGGCGGTTGTCGCACGCCGTCGCCCACCGACAGTCCTGAAAGGCTAGTTCTCGGAAGGAACGAACCAGTCGGGGTGGGTGAGCAGGATCTTGAAGTCCACCCACTCCGCATGGCCGTCGGCGAAGCCGAT
Organism: uncultured Armatimonadia bacterium; assembly: GCA_964528605.1. Taxonomy (GTDB): domain Bacteria; phylum Armatimonadota; class Zipacnadia; order CAZGSV01; family CAZGSV01; genus CAZGSV01. The sequence continues at coordinate 24,406 of CAZGSV010000044.1, read as the reverse complement.
GTTGGGGCCCTTGTTGTGACGGAAGCGGCTGATGCTACCGGAGTAGTTGCGCTGACCGTACACCTGATAGCCGCTGGGCATGCTGTAGGGCCCGTCGAAGACACCATCGTCGTTGGGCACGCCGCACTGGTTATAGCCGGTACCAGGCGCCTCGCACTCGCAGTAGTACTTGTCGGCGGGATCGCCGAGCGGCGGACCACCGGGCTGCCCAGGGGCCGGCTGGATGCGGCTCGGCATTCTGATGCTCCCGTCGTAGTTGGAGTCCTCAGGGGCGATCTTCTGCGGCGCGTCGTTGCTATCGGCGATGAGGATGTACTCGCCCGGGTGCTCGATCTGGGCGTAGGTGGGCGGCCGGATGCCGGCGCAGATGGGATCGTCGCAACTGTTGGTATTGCCGTCATCGCGCCACGCACGCTTGAAGGGCTCGCAGTTGTAGCCGTAGTCACCGTTCCAGAACAGCACGCCGGGGTCCGAGTTCTCGCTGGCGGCACGGCCGCTGGAGGGGCAGCTCGCCATCAGTCTGTCGTTCTTGACGTAGGGCATGACCCACAGGGGCCAGCACCAGTTGTCGTCGTTGACCTGCGGAAGGGTTTCGTGCCAGTCCTGCGCGTACATGGTGAAGGCGGCAGTGATCTGGCGGACGTTGGAGAGGCAGGAGGCCTTGCGGGCGGCCTCACGGGCCTTAGCGAATACGGGGAACAGGATCGCAGCCAAAATAGCGATAATTGCGATGACCACGAGCAACTCGATCAAGGTAAACCCACGTCTTGTCCTTACCATTCTGCAAACCCCCTGACAGTGATGGGCGCCTCTACGTTTTGCTGGGTGTCTCTGTGGCGTGCCTCTGTGACGCAGTTGGACTTAGGCGCAGACCCAACTGCCCTAGATGAGTGCCTCGTGCCTTCCGGCCATCACCTCCCTGCGCGGCCGGTTACGTACCCGGCATAGTCGGAACTACCAAACCGAGGGCTATTGTAGCAGAACCGTCACAGTGAGTCAAGTGGCCTGGCTGGGAAGCGCGGCGGGAGCGAGGGCAGCCAGGCCCGGGAGTGAGGGGGTTGCGTGCCGGTTGCCGGCTCATGCTGCCCAAGGGGGCCAAGCGGGGGTGTGCCCGGGGATAGGGACGCTTTTCGGGCCGGCTGGCGCGCATAATGGCCCTTATCGGGCCTGCGGTGGCGCCTTGACCGGGATAACTTGGCTGGCCTATACTCAATTCCAGGCACTGCGGCGACGGCTTCGCGCCGTGGCCGAATCTCCCCCCGTCAGGGTGTTTCTGACCATGAGTGCGGGATACGTTCACGTCCTGGTGGCGGCCATGGTGGGGGTTCTGTTTGGCCTCGCCACCTTCTTGGTGTCGGCCATATTCCGCCCTTATCACCCGGACGAGACCAAGCGCCGCACCTACGAATGCGGCGAGCCGCCGGTGGGGCAGTCCTGGGTAATGTTCGACGTGCACTTCTACGTGGTGGCTCTGCTGTTCGTGCTCTTTGATGTGGAGGCGATCTTCCTGATTCCGTGGGCGATGGCGCTGGGGAAGGTTGGCTGGCTGGCCTTTCTCGAGGGTGCGGTCTTCATCGTGATACTGGCGATAGGCCTGGCGTACGCTTGGCGCAAGCGCGCGCTGGAGTGGGTACGGTGAAGAGCGGGCCGTTCACGGTGGAGCAGTTGGGGCCGCTCCGTGCGGTGCTGATTCCTATTGAGTACGTGATGAACTGGAGCCGTCGCTCTTCGCTGTGGCCGATGTTGTTCGGACTGGCCTGCTGCGCGATTGAGATGATGGCGACCTGGGCTTCGCGCTTCGACTTCGACCGGTTCGGCATTGCCTATCGGGTAACGCCGCGGCAATCGGACGTGATGATCGTGGCGGGCACGCTCACCGAGAAGATGGCGCCGCGGCTGAAGTTGCTCTACGAGCAGATGGCGGAGCCGCGCTACGTGGTGGCGATGGGCGCCTGCGCGGTGTCGGGAGGGTTCTTTCACGATTCCTATTCGGTGGTGAACGGCGTTGATCTGGTGATCCCCGTGGACGTCTACGTGCCCGGCTGCCCCCCCCGCCCGGAAGAGCTGATGCACGCCTTCATGAAGTTGCAGGAGAGAATCAGGAAGGACAAGCCGCTGACCGCGAAGGCGTAGGCGTGCGGCCTCCCGCTCGGCCACCAACGACGCCCGGCGATCGCCGCGAGAGTCGCACGCAACCAACACTGATGCACGCGCAAGAGCTAAAGGGTACGCTCGCGCGAGAGCACCCGGAGTGGGCCGAGGCGCTCTCGTTGGAAGGCGAGCTATGCTACCTGACTCTCGAGAAGGCCGTCGTGCCGGAGGCGGCGCGGGCGCTGAAGAGTCTGCCGGGGCTGCCCTTCCATTACTTCTCGTTCGTGACGGCGGTGGACCGGGGCGACCACTTCGAGGTGCTCTACTGTCTGCAGAACCTAGAGCGGGTGGCGATGGTGTTCTTGCGCACGCGCGTTGCGCGCGAGGGCGAGGGGGTGGCCACGCTGACCGGGGTGTACTCGGGCGCCAACTGGCACGAGCGGGAAACGTTCGACCTGTTCGGCATCGCTTTCGAAGGGCATCCGGACCTGCGCCGCATACTATTGCCGGAGGAGTTTGAGGGTCACCCGCTGCGCAAGGACTACGAGGTGCGCAAGCAGGCGCCGAAGTTCCGGGGGCTGCGTGAGCGGGGCTGGCTGGACAAGGGCGGCGAGGGCGGTGAGTGAGGCCTTGGAGCGGGGCGGCGGCTCGGCGGAGAGCGGCGGTTTTGAGGACCTCACGGTCAACTTCGGCCCGCAGCACCCGAGCACGCACGGGGTGCTGCGCCTGATCGTGCGGCTGGACGGCGAGACGATAGCGGGCGCGCAGCCGGACATCGGTTACCTGCACCGGGGCATCGAGGAGTTGATGGAAAGGCACACCTATGCCCAGAACGTGGTCTACACGGATCGCCTGGACTACGTGTCGGCCGTCACCAACGAGTTCGGCTACGTGCTGGCGGTGGAGAAGTTGCTCCAGGTCGAGGTGCCGAAACGGGCGCAGTACCTGCGCGTAATCGCGGCCGAACTACAGCGTATCGCCAGCCACCTGATCTTCGTTGCCACGTTCGGCAACGATTTGGGGGCGACCACCGTGTTTCTTTACGGCTTTCGGGACCGCGAGCCGGTGCTCGATTTGCTGGACGAAGTGAGCGGGCAGCGGCTGACGCACAACTATCTGTGCATCGGCGGCGTGAACTGGGACGCGCAGCCGGGCTTTGACCAACGCGTGCTGAAGTACGTGGACTATTTCAGCGAGCGCATCAACGAGTACGACGGGTTGCTGACCGGGAACGAGATCTTCGTGCAGCGGACGAAGGGCGTCGGGCGCATTGCCACGGGGGCGGCGCTGGACATAGGCCTGAGTGGGCCGAACCTGCGCGCCACGGGTTTCCGCTACGACGTGCGCAAGGCGGAGCCGTATTCCTCCTACGACGATTTTGAGTTTGACATTCCGGTGGGCCAGCAAGGCGATACCTTCGATCGCTACTGGGTGCGCTTGCAGGAGATGCGGCAGTCGCTGCGCATCATTCGGCAAGCGGTCGAAGGGCTGCCTGAGGGCGAGTACCGGGCCAAGGCGCCGCGGGTCATCAAGCCCCCGGTCGGGGCCGCCTACGGGCACGTAGAAGGCAGCAAGGGCGACGTCGGTTATTACGTGGTCAGCGACGGCAGCGAGAGGCCGTATCGGGTGAAGATTCGCGGGCCCTCGTTCATCCACGTGGCGGCGCTGCCGCAGATGCTGGTGGGAGGCAAGGTAGCGGATTTGGTCGCGGTGCTGGGGAGCATTGACATTCTGCTGGGCGAGGTGGACCGGTGAGGGAGCGCCTGCAGCCGATCGTGGCGCTGCTGGAGCGCATCTGGCAGTTCATGGTGCACCTCTGGTTCACCTACGTAGTGCCGCTGGCGCCGATTCAGACGATGCTGCAGCGGCTGAGGATTCCGCCAGTGGCGGCGCTGTGGATCGCGGCGTTGCTCAAGATCGTCTTCATCTTGGTTTTCGTCCTGGTCACGGTGCTCTTCTTGGTGTGGCTGGAGCGGAAGTACGCGGGTCGCATCCAGAGGCGGCTGGGGCCAATGCGGGTCGGGCGGCCGCACGGGTGGGCGCAGACGGTAGCCGATGCGCTGAAGTTGTTCTTCAAGGAGGACGTGATACCGGCTGCGGCGGACCGCTGGGTGTTCACGCTGGCGCCCATCATTGTGTTCGTGCCGGTTGTCATGATCTATGTAGTGGTTCCGTTCTCGCGCGACTGGGCGGCGGCGAACCTCAACATCGGGCTGCTGTATGTGCTGGCGGTGTCCTCCATCGGCGTGCTGGCGGTGATGATGGGGGGCTGGAGCGCCAACAACAAGTACACGCTGTTGGGCGCGTTGCGTGCGGCCTCGCAGATGATCAGTTACGAGGTGCCGATGGTGCTCTCGCTGGTGGCGGTGATGTTGCTGGCGGGCATGGGCACCGGCGAGCCGCGCATGGACCTGCAAGGGATAGTGGAGAGCCAGCGCGGGCCGCAGGCCTGGTGCTGGAGTCCATTCTCTTGGCTGATCTTGCGCATGCCGCTGGGGCCGCTGGTCTTTCTCGTCTTCATCATTGCGACCATGGCGGAGGTGAACCGGGTTCCCTTCGACCTGCCGGAGGCGGAGTCGGAGTTGGTGGCCGGCTTCCACACCGAGTATTCGGGGATGAAGTTTGCCTGGTTCTTCCTGGGGGAGTACGGGCACATGTTCGCCATGTGCGCGATAGGGGCCACGGTGTTCTTGGGCGGGTGGCTGGGCCCGGGGCCGGCGTTCCTGGGCGTGCTGTGGTTTCTCATCAAGTCCTACGCGCTGGTGCTGTTCGTGATGTGGGTGCGGTGGACTTTGCCGCGGGTGCGGGTGGATCAACTGACCGCGCTGGCGTGGAAGGTGCTGCTGCCGTGTTCGCTGGCGCTGGTGCTGATAGCGGCGGCGCTGGCCTTGGTGAGGCTGCCATGAGGTTCCTGCACGCCATCGCGCACGCCCTACAGAGCGTCTGGGGGGGGCTGCGCGTCACCCTGCACAACACTCTTGAGCGGCCGACCACGGTGCAATACCCCTACGAGCGGCTGCCCTTGTCGGAGCGCTTCCGAGGGCAGGTGGTGATGCTCGACACGCCCGAGTTGGGCGGGACCGCTTGCATTGCGTGTGAGGCCTGCGTGCGGGTGTGTCCCGCCGACTGCATTTCCTTTGATGCCGCGGACGTCACTTGGGACGAGCCCAAGAAGCGCAAGCGCACGGTTAGCGAGTACCGCATAGACTGGGGGATGTGCGTCAACTGTGGCTTCTGCGTGGAGACGTGCCCGGTCAACTGCCTGACCTTTCTGCGCGACTACGAGTTGTCGAGTTACGACCGGGGCAAGTTGCTCTACGTCTATCGCAACCCGGTGGTCGCCAAGTACGAGGAGCCCAAGACGCCGTTTGGGAGCGTGCGCTGAGCGATGCCAGCGGTGGTGTTCTTCTACTTCTTCGGGGCGCTGGCGCTCTTGGCGGCGGTAATGGTGGTGGTGGCCAAGCGCATCTTCCACTCCGCGTTGTGGTTGGCGCTTTGCCTGTTGTGCGTGGCGGGGCTGTTCGGGTTGATGGGGGCGGACTTCCTGGCGGCGGTGCAAGTGCTGATCTACGCGGGGGCGGTGGTGTCGCTGCTGCTGTTCGCCGTGATGCTGACGCAGCGGTGGGTGGGGGGGCAGGCGCAGCAGCACCTCACCAAGCACGGCGTGCTGCCTATGGTGGGCAGCATAGTGATGCTTGCGGTGCTGGTGCACTTGTCGCGGGCGGGCTTCCCCAGCATTCGCAGCGACACCCTCCCCGACTTGGGGCCGACCACGGCTGCCGTGGGTGAGCAGTTGCTCACCACCTATCTGGTGCCCTTTGAGGTCGCCTCGGTGCTACTGGTGATGGCGATGATTGCGGCCATCGTGCTGGCGCGCAGGGACCCCGAGCCATGATCACGCTGCACCACTATCTGTTACTGGCGGCGTTGCTCTTCGTCATCGGCCTGTACGGGGCGCTGACGCGGCGCAACGCCATCGGCATCCTGATGGCGATCGAGTTGATGCTCAACGCGGTCAACATCAACTTCGTTGCCTTCTCGCGCTTCGTGCCGCAGGCGGGGCTGTCCGGCCAGGTGTTCGTGGTCTTCGTGATCACGGTGGCCGCGTGCGAGGCGGCGGTCGGGCTGGCGCTGATTCTCTGCATCTTCCGCACCCGGCGCACGGTCGAGGCGGACGAGGTGAACTTGCTGAAATGGTGAGCGCCGGGCTGCGCGAGGCCGTCGTGAAGGAGAGACGGGCGTAAGATGCCGTTTGCGGAACACGCGTATCTGGCGCCGCTCTTCCCTTTGTTGGCCTGCGCGCTGATCCTGATGCTCGGGCGCAGGGCGCCTGGGCAGGGGGCTTATGTCGCGGTGGGCGGGATGTTGCTGGCGCTGGTGGTGTCGTGCGGCGTGTTCTCGCGGGTGGCCCAAGGGGCGGGCGGCGATTTCTCCGCCAGGTGGTTCCGCGTGGGCGGCGTTAGTGTGCACGCGGGGGTGCTGGTGGATCCGCTGAGCGCGGTCATGTTGCTCGTCGTGTCCTTCGTGGGGCTGATGATCTTCATCTATTCGATGGGCTACATGCACGGGGACCCGCGCTACTCGCGTTACTTCGCTTACCTCTCTCTGTTCGCCGCCGCGATGCTGGGGCTGGTCATCGCCGACCAGCTCATCGTGCTCTACGCCTGCTGGGAGTTGGTGGGGCTCTGTTCCTATCTGCTCATCGGCTTTTGGTTCGAGCGGCCGGCGGCGGCGCGCGCGGGCAAGAAAGCCTTCCTGGTCACACGGCTCGGGGACACTGGCTTCCTCGTCGGCATCTTGCTGCTGGTGGCGGTGGCGGGCACGGCGAACCTGCAAACGCTGTTCCGGATGGCGGCCGGGCACACGCTGCCCAACTGGGTGTTGACGGCGGCCGCGCTCTTGATCTTCTGCGGCGCGGTGGGCAAGTCAGCGCAGTTCCCGCTGCACGTGTGGCTACCGGACGCGATGGAGGGCCCGACGCCGGTCAGCGCCTTGATCCATGCTGCGACGATGGTTGCCGCAGGCGTCTATCTGGTGGCGCGCTGCGAGCCATTGTTGGCGGCGCCGGCGAGTGGGGTTCCGCTCATGACCGTGGCCTGGATAGGGGCCATAACCGCGGTGATGGCGGCGAGCATCGCTGTGGTGACGAACGACATCAAGCGCGTGCTCGCCTATTCCACCATCAGCCAGTTGGGCTACATGATGCTGGGTGTCGGCGCTGGCAGCGTGGTGGCGGGCATCTTCCACCTGACCACGCACGCCTTCTTCAAGGCGCTGCTCTTCATGGCGGCGGGGAGCATCATCCACGCGACCCAGCGGCAGGACATGTGGGAGTTGGGGGGGCTGGCGAGGAGGATGCCGGTGACCTTTGGCGTCTTCTTGTGCGGCGCGGCGGCGCTTGCGGGGCTGCCGCCTTTCTCCGGCTTCTGGAGCAAGGACGAGATTCTGCTGCGGGCCTTCCAGGCGAGCCCGGCGCTGTATGGCCTGGGCCTGTTCGGCGCTTTCCTGACAGCGTTCTACATGACGCGGATGGGGGTCGTGACGTTCCTGGGGCAGCCTAGGAAGGCGGGCGAGGCGCACGAGTCGCCCAGGGTGATGACCTGGCCGATGGTGGTGCTGGCAGTGGGAGCAGCGGGGCTCGGTTTCGTCGGCACGCCATGGGCCAACTGGTTCCACGGCTTTCTGGCGGGCGGGGCCGGTGAGCAGGTGTCGCCGGAGCCGCTGGGTCTCCCGCTGATGGCGATGTCTGTTGCAGCGGCGCTGGGGGGCATTGCGCTGGCCTACGTGATGTACGGGACCGGGGCGCTGTCGCCAGCCGCAGTGGCGGCGAAACTGCGCCCGCTCTACAAGACGCTGAAGAACAAGTACTGGATGGATGAACTGTATGAGGTCGCGCTGATTCGGCCCGGGATGCGGCTGGCGCTGCTCTTCCGACGGGTGGACGAGGGCGGGGTGGACGCGGCCGTCAACCGCGTGGGCGAGGTCGCGGTCGGCACCAGTTGGCTGAGCAACGCCTTCGACCACATCGTGGTGGATGGGCTGGTCAACCTGATCGGCTGGATCACGCGCCAGGTGGGGGCCGTCGGCCGTTTCGGGCAGACGGGTTTTGCTCAGGACTACATGTTCTGGCTGGCGGCGGGGGCGCTGGTGCTCATCTTGATCGGCTGGCTCGGACCATAGGAGGAGCAAGCGATGGAGTTTCCCATTCTGTCCGTCATCCTCTTCCTTCCGCTCGCGGGGGGGCTGGGCCTGCTCTTCTTCCCGCGCGAGGCGAAGCAGCCGATGAAGGTGTTGGCGTGTGCGGTGGCGCTGCTGGACCTGGCGCTGTCGCTGTGGCTCTATGCGGCCTACGACAAGAGCGCGGGGCAGATGCAGTTCATGGAGCGGGCGCCCTGGATTCCCAGCCTCGGCGTTCAGTACCTCCTCGGCGTGGACGGCCTGTCGCTGCCGATGGTGATCCTGACCGCGCTCTTGACCTTCCTCTCCTTGCTCTACTCCGTGATCGTCGAGGAGCGGGTGAAAGAGTACTTCTTCCTTTTCTTGCTGCTGGAGACGGGAATGCTCGGCGTCTTCCTGGCGCTCGACCTCTTTCTCTTCTACATTTTCTGGGAAGTCAGCCTGGTGCCGATGTACTTCATCATCGGCGTCTGGGGCGGGCCGCGGCGGGAGTACGCTGCGATCAAGTTCTTCCTGTACACGTTGGCGGGCTCGGTGCTGATGCTGCTGGGCATCTTGGTGTGCTACTTCAACATGCACCCACACACCTTTGACATGCTCCAGATCGCGCGCGTGCAGCCGCTGCAGGGGCTGTTGCGGCTCGAGGGCCTGGTATTCTGGGCCTTCTACATCGCGTTTGCGATCAAGATTCCGGCCTTCCCCTTCCACACCTGGCTTCCCGACGCGCACGTGGAGGCGCCGACGGCGGGCAGCGTCATTCTGGCGGGCGTCTTGCTGAAGATGGGCGGATACGGTCTGCTGCGCGTCAGCCTGACATTCTTCCCCGCTTCGGCGGCTGCGTACGCCGGGATCATCGGCGGCATCGCGCTGATCAACATCGTGTACGGGTCGCTGGTGGCGCTGGCGCAAAGCGATCTGAAGAAGTTGATCGCCTACTCGAGCATTGGTCACATGGGGTTCGTGATGCTGGGGGTCGCCGCCGCCTCCACCAAGGGACTGGACGGCGCGGTGCTGCAGATGTTCTCCCACGGGTGCATTACGGGTGCCTTGTTCCTGCTCGTCGGCGTCATCTACGAGCGTACCCATCACCGCGACCTGTGGAGGTTTGGCGGGCTGGGCAAGTACATGCCGGTCTATTGCGGCATCTTCATGTTCATGGGCCTGGCCAGCCTGGGGCTCCCGGGGTTGAGCGGCTTCATGGCCGAACTGCTGGTGCTACTGGGGTCCTTCGAGATGGCGCATACGCGCTGGATGGCGTGCGTGGCAGTGCTCGGGATTCTGATCGCGGCGGCTTACATCCTGTGGACCATTCAGCGCATGTTCCTGGGGCCGCCGAACGAGCAGTACGCGGACCTGTCGGACGCGACGCCGGTGGAGATATGGTCGCTGGCGCCGCTCATGGTCGTCGTGCTGCTCATAGGCGTTTACCCCCAACCGCTGCTGCGGCCGATTGACGCTTCCATGGCCTTGCTGGCGAACAGCCTCGCCGGCATGTTGAGCCCTTAAGGCGGGTCGGGAGAAGGCCACGTGGCACTGATAAGCACGGAAGTGATCCTGCTCGCGGGCGGACTAACGCTCGCCCTGGTGGGCGCGGTAAAGGAACTGCGACCGCGGGCTTTCGCCTGGTCGGCGGCGGCCATCTGTGTGGTTGCCGGGGTGAACGCCTCGGCGGGCTGGTGGTGGCTGCCGTTTGAGCCCGGGCAACTGCCCTCGTGGGTGACCGCCTCAATCGCGGCGGATGCGTTCGCTATCTTCTTCGCCATCTTCGCGTCGCTGGCGGGTCTGGTGGTCTGCCTCTCGGCCGGCGAGTACTTGGAGCGGCGCGAGATCGCGCACGCGGGCGAGTTCTTTGGGCTGCTGTTGCTCGCGTTGTTCGCGGTGTGCCTGCTGGCGGCGGCGGCGGACTTGGTGACGCTGTACTTGGGCATTGAGTTCCTCGGCATCTCGGCCTATGCGCTGGCGGGCTTCGCCAAGCGCGATCCGCGCTCCTCGGAGGCGGGCATCAAGTACTTCCTGGTGGGCGCGGTGTCCTCCGCGATCATGCTCTACGGCATGAGCCTGCTCTACGGCATCACGCGCGCGACGAGCCTGACCGCCATCGGTGAGTACCTCCTGGGCGTCGGCGGCGATCCTACGGCAATGGGGGCCGCGATGCTGGTGTTGGTGGGGCTGGGGTTCAAGGTGGCGCTGGTGCCGTTCCATATGTGGTGCCCGGACGCCTACGAGGGGGCGCCCACGCCGATAACGGCGTTTTTGTCGGTGGCGCCCAAGGCGGGCGGCTTTGCGGCGTTGGTGCGGGTGTTTCTGCTGGCGTTGCCGGGACTGGCCTGGGGGCCCATTCTGGCGGCGCTCGCCGGCCTGACGATGACCGTCGGCAATCTTCTCGCCATCCCGCAGAGCAACATCAAGCGCATGCTGGCCTACTCCAGCATCGCGCAGGCCGGCTACATCATCATCGGGCTGAGCGTGGCGCCGCTGTCGTCTTTCGGGGTGCCCGGCGTGCTCTTCTACCTGATGGCCTACCTCTTCATGAACCTGGGGGCGTTCGCCGCGGTGGTCGCGGTGAGCAACAGCACGGGGTCGGACGAGGTGAGCGATTACGCGGGGCTGATGCGGCGCTCGCCCTTCCTCGCCAGCGCCCTGGTCATCTTCTTCCTCTCGCTGGCGGGCATTCCCCCCTTGGCCGGCTTTTTGGGCAAGTTGCTCGTGTTCGGGGCGGCCATTGAGGCGCACTACTACACGCTGGCTGTCGTGGGCGTGCTCAACAGCGTGGTGTCCATCTACTACTACTTCAACGTGGTGCGGATGATGTTCATGCGGCCGGCCGGCGGAGGCGAGCCCATAGTGGTCGAGAGGGCGCTCTACCTGGCGGTGGTGCTGGCGCTGGTGGGCACGTTCGCGCTGGGGCTGTTCCCGCACGCCGTCATCGGGTTGGCGCAGGCGGCCGCGAGGTCAGTCGCGGCGCGCGCCCCGCTGCTTTAGGGCCGGAACGGCCTCCGGCCTTGACCGCCCCACGCGGGGCCGGTAACATTCCCTCGTGGCAGTGGGGCCCAGCGAGGGCCTCCGTTTCAGGGCAGTCATCTCCGCTCCTTCGGCAACGGTGACTTGGAATGTCGAGCGTTCGCCGCATCCCGGCTCCCACGCTAGAACGGCTGGCCGCCTACCTGACCTGCTTGCGCGAGATGCAGGAGGAGGGCGTGGCCAAAGTGTCCTCGGAGGCGCTCGGCAAGCGAGCCGGCAACAACGCGGCGCAGGTGCGGAAGGACCTGTCGCATCTCGGTCAGTTCGGCAAGCCTGGGGTGGGGTACGAGGTGGGGCCGCTGCGCGACCGCATCGTGCGCGCACTGGGGCTGTCGGGTGGGCACAAGGTGCTGCTTGTCGGTGCGGGCAGCCTGGGGCGGGCACTGGCGCGCTATCAGGGCTTTCGCCGCGAGGGCTTTGAGATCTGCGCGCTCTTCGACAACGACCCGCAGAAGGTGGGGCACAAGGTTGGCGGGCTGGAGGTCTTTCCGGTTGAGGAGATCGCGACGCGCAACCGCGAACTGCGGGCAGCCATCGGCATTATCGCCGCTCCCGGCCCAGCGGCGCAGGCGATCGCCGGCGCGCTGGTGGAGGCCGGGGTCACCTGCATTCTCAATTTTGCGCCCGTGCGGCTCCGGGTCGCGAAACACGTGGCCGTGCGGGCGGTGGACCTGAGCCGCGAACTGGCAGTGCTGTCGCATTGGCTGAGCCGGCGGGGGCGGGAGTAGCGGATGCGCGCGCTCACGATCGAGGACGTTTACGCCGATCTCGCGGGCGACCTGCAAGAGGTCTCGCGCATCCTGGCCGAGACGGCCGCCTCGCATTTGGAGTTCATCCCGCGGGCGCTTGACCGGCCCCTGGCGAGCGGCGGCAAGCGGCTGCGGCCGGCGCTGGTGCTGCTCTCGGCGCGCGCGGTGAGCGAGTCGCCCCCCCCGGAGGTGGTGGAGATCGCCGCGGCGGCGGAGGCGATTCACCTGGCGACGCTGATCCTCGACGACGTCATTGACCAGGCCGAACTGCGCCGCGGCCAGGAAACGCTGCACCGGGTTTGGGGCAACGAGATACCCGTTCTGCTGGCGGAGTACGTATTCGCGCGCACTTGTGCGCGTTTGGCCACGGGCGACTTCCGCCGCTCCTTGGCGGTGCTGGCCAACGTGAGCACGCGCATGTGCGAGGGCGAGTTGATGGAAGTACTCAACCGCCACAACCTGGGCACGTCCGAGGCTCACTACCTTTCCATCATCGAGGCCAAGACGGCTGCGCTATTCTCGGCGTGCTGCCAGGCGGGGGGGCTGGCGGCCGAGGGGCCGAGAGAAACGTGCGAAGCGCTGGAAGAGGCGGGCCGCGAGTTCGGCGTCGCCTATCAGATCGTGGACGATGTGCTCGACTTCCTCGGGGAGGAGAGGTTGCTGGGCAAAAGGCCGGGGCAGGACCTGGTGTGCGGCCGCGTGACCTTGCCTCTGGTTCACGCGCTGGGGAACGCCGACCCGGCGCGGCGCGCCCATATGGAGGCAGTGCTGCGCGCCGGGGGCGATGTGCACGAGCAGTTGCCGGAGGCGGTCACCTTCATCAAGGAGCACGGAGGCTTCGACTACGCGCGGCAAGTGGCGCTAGGGCACGCCGAGCGCGCGAAGGAGATCGTGCGGAGCCTGCCGGAATCACACGCCCGCGAAGGGCTGCTGGCGCTGACCGACTACGCGCTCGAGGGGCGTGGGTAGCACAGGGGGGCCGAGGGCCGCTTAGCCCGAAGTAAGGCGCGTGGACTGGGCCGGCGTCTGGCGTGTAGCCGCCCACCTGGCAACACCGTGCCCACCGGTCGTGGGGGACGGCCGCCTGGTTCACCCGCCCAAGGAGGGCCGTCCCGCTAGCGTACCGCCGTCCCCGGCTGCGACGTTCCCGCAAGCCGGGGACCTGGAGCGCGCAAGCCTGCCCGCCGTTAAGGCCGCGGCGCCTTCTAGGCGGCGGGCAGGCACCCCCCTTCGGCGGGCAAGCGTGGGCCTGCCCCTACGGCTCCCCGCCTGCGGCGGGGCTCCCGCAACCCGACGCCTCTGGGGGCCGGGTGGAGTCGAGTCTCCGCCCCTACGACGTCCGCCTCTGACCACCAGTCACTGGCCACTGGTCACTGACCACTGCTTGTTCTACCGTCTACCGTATGCGGGGGCTAGGCTGGCAGGGAGAGGCGGGTGATGGAGGTGGCGCGGCCGGATTCGGGGTCGGCCTCGATGAGCACCGCGCGCAGGGCGGCAGGCCCGGCGGCCACCTGGAAGCTGTGCGGCAGGCGCGTGATGAAGTGCGCCACCACGCGGTCGGCCCGCATGCCGATGACGCCCTGCGTGGGGCCGGTCATTCCCACGTCGCTGATGTAGGCGGTGCCGCCGGCGGAGACCTGCTCGTCGGCGGTTTGCACGTGGGTGTGGGTGCCGATGACCGCGGTGACCCGCCCGTCGAGATAGCGGAGCATGGCTTCTTTCTCGGAGGTGGCCTCGGCGTGGAAGTCAACGATGATGAGGGGGCTCTGCTCCCTGAGCGTCGGCAGAACGGCCTCGGCGCAGCGGAAGGGACAATCGAGCGGGTCCATGAAGATGCGACCCTGCAGGTTGAGCACCGCTAGGGGGGGGCTAGAGGGGTCGTCTTGAGGCGAGAGGGCGGCCCAGCCCCGCCCGGGCGCGCCAGGAGGAAAGTTGGCGGGACGGATGGCGTGCACCCGCGGTTCGTCCAGGAAGGAGCAGATTTCTTTCTTCTTCCACACGTGGTTGCCGAGAGTGACGAGGTCCACGCCGGCGGCGAGCACTTCTCTGAGGGTGTCGGGCGTGGCGCCCAGGCCGCCCGCGGTGTTCTCACCGTTGGCGATGGTGAAGTTGACGCGGTGCTCCGCTTTGAGGCCGGGCAAGAGGGCGGCCAGGGCCTCGCGCCCTGGCCTGCCGAAGATGTCGCCGACGAAGAGAATGTTCACCCGCGGCCCCTAGCGCGCGTACTCCACGCAGCGGGTCTCGCGGGTGACAACCACTCTGATCTGGCCCGGGTACTGCAGTTCGGACTCTATCTTGGCGGCGATGTCGCGGGCGAGGCGGGCGGCGACGACGTCGTCCACCTCTGCGGGCTTAACGATGACGCGGATCTCGCGGCCAGCTTGGATGGCGTAGGTCTTCTCCACGCCTTCGAAGGAGTCGGCCAGTTGCTCGAGGCTCTCTAGGCGCTGGATGTACGCCTCCAGGCTCTCGCGGCGCGAGCCGGGACGAGAGGCGGAGATGGCGTCGGCGGTTTGGATGAGCACAGCGTAGACGCCATCGGGGTGGGTCTCGTGGTGGGTGGCCGCGGCGGCGATGATCTCCCTGGGCTCGCGGCCGCGCTCGAGGAACTGGGCGCCGATGGCGGCGTGGGTTCCTTCGTACTCGGCGCTGGCGGCCTTCCCGATGTCGTGCAGGAGGCCGCAGCGGCGCGCGAGGCCGGTGTTGAGGCCCAGTTCACCGGCCATGGTGCCGGCGAGCAGCGCGACCTCGATGGAGTGGTCGAGCACGTTCTGGCTATAGGAAGTACGGAACTTGAGCGAGCCGAGCATGCTGGCGAGTTCCTGAGAGAGGCCGCTGATGCCGGTCTGGAGTAGTGCGGCTTCGGCCGCTTCGCGCACGCGCTTGTCGTATTCCTCCGTGGCCTTCTCCACCATCTCTTCGATGCGGGCGGGATGGATGCGGCCGTCGGAGACGAGCATGTCCAGGGCGAGGCGAGCGATCTCGCGGCGCTTGGGATCGAAGGCGGAGATGACAACCGCCTCGGGGGTGTCGTCAATGATGAGGTCCACGCCAGTGAGGTGCTCGAAGTGACGGATGTTGCGCCCTTCGCGGCCGATGATGCGGCCCTTCATGTCGTCGTTGGGAAGCGGGACCACGGCAACGGTGGACTCGCCGACTTGGGCCACGGCGCACTTCTGGATGGCGTCCACGATGATCTCGCGCGCGCGGCGCTCGCCCTCGAGGCGGGCCTCTTCCTCGATCTGCCGGATGAGTTTGCCGGCTTCGAGGCGGATCTCTTTCTCGATGGCGGCGAGCAGGGCCTGCTTGGCCTCTTCACTCTTGAGGGCGGAGATGCGCTCGAGTTCGGCGCGCTGTTCGGCGAGGACTTGGCCCACCTCGGCGCGCTGGCGCTCGAGTTCCTTACGCTCTGATTCCGCCTGCTGATGGGTCTGGTCCACCTGCGCGAAGCGGGCGTCAATGGCTTGCTCGCGCTGTTCCAGGCGGCGCTGGAGCCGGTTCAGTTCATGGCGCTGCTGACGTAGGTTGTTCTCTGCTTCGCGCTGAAGGCCGCGGGTTTCCTCTTTGGTCTCCCGGATGGTCTTTTCGGCGCGCTGTTCGGCCTCAGTGATGAGGCCAGCGGAGCGCTCCTCGAGACGCCGGGTCTCTTCCTGGCTGCGCCGCAGGGCGCGCGTGCTGGTGAGGTAGAGCCAGAGGCAGGCAATGGCGAGCACCAGAGCCGCGCCGAGAGCGGCGAGCACATATGTCGAATCCATCCTCGGTCACCTCGGTCATACAAGGCGCCGAAGGAGGCAGCGATACCAGTAGGGCAGGGGCGGGCCACCGGGGTGCGGCCCCCTCGAGGGGATGGGAGCATGTTCCCCGAGGCGAGGTGGCGTGGAACTGCCCCGCGAGGCGAGGCACGGTGTATACACTTGTTTGCTGGCATGCTACTTCCTGCGCCATATTCTTATTCTGCTGGAGCAGCAGGTTCGGTGCCCATGCCGGCTGCGCCCCAGACATCCGCTAGTATCTTATCACGAACCTCGGGGTTGTCCACAAGCCAGTCGCGAGCGGCCTCGCGGCCCTGGCCCAGGCGCACCTCGCCGTAGGAGTACCAAGCGCCCTGCTTCTGCACTATCCCCGCGGCCAGGGCAGTGTCAATGATGCTGGCCTCAGCGGAGATGCCCTTGCCGTGCAGGATATCCACTTCGGCCTGGCGGAAGGGCGGGGCGAGTTTGTTCTTCTGGACGCGCACGCGGGTGCGGGAGCCGACTATCTGGTCGCCCTTCTTGATGCTCTCGATGCGGCGTACTTCCAGGCGGACGGAGGCCCAGAACTTGAGCGCCCTACCGCCGGGGGTGACCTCCGGGTTGCCGAACATGATGCCGATCTTCTCGCGCAGTTGGTTGGTGAAGACGGCGGCGCAGTTGAAGCGGCTGAGCGAACCGGCCAACTTGCGCAGCGCCTGCGACATCATGCGGGCTTGGAGGCCGACGTGCTGGTCGCCCATTTCGCCCTCGAACTCCGCGCGGGGCACGAGGGCGGCGACGGAGTCCACCACGAAGAGGTCCAGCGCGCCGCTGCGCACCAGGGCATCCGCGACCTCGAGCGCTTGTTCGCCGTAGTCCGGCTGCGAAACGAGTAGGCGGTCGAGGTCGACGCCGACGGCGCGCGCGTAGACGGGATCGAGAGCGTGCTCGGCGTCAATGAAGGCGGCTTCACCGCCGCGACACTGGCACTGGGCGATGATGTGATAGGCGAGCGTGGTCTTGCCGGAGGCTTCTTGCCCGAAGATCTCGGTCATGCGGCCTCTGGGCACACCGCCGATGCCGATGGCCAGGTCAATGCCGACGGCGCCGGTGGATATGGCGCCGACACTGGTGTCGGCGCGCGAGGCGCCTAGGCGCATCACCGCGCCGCGCCCGTGGTGTTTCTCGAGTTGAGCGATGGCGCTCTCGAGTGCTTTCTGCTTCTCGGTGCCGTTATCTTTTTGCATCTCTGCTCCTTCCCGAACCGGCCGGGGAGCCGGCGAGGGGCACGGCCCACAGACGGGTGTATTCGGGCCCCTCCGGACGCAACTGGCTTTTCATAATGGAAACCTCGTGCACTGTAAAGGACACCCGGCGTGGGGCCTCCGCCTCCCACTCGATGGCGCGGGCGCCCTCCGGCTGCAGCAGGTCTCCGCGCGCGCGCGCGATGGTGATGTGGGGGTGGAAGCGTTCTTCTTTGGCCGTGGGGAAGATGGACTTGAGCGCTGCGTCAGTCACCTGGGCCAACTGGTGCATCTCTTCGGCGCCCTCGCTAATGCCACACCACAGGACGCGGACGCGGCGCCGGTTGGGGAAGGCGTCGAGGCCCAGGACCTGAGCGTGAAACGGAGGGAGGTCGCGGCAGGCCTGCTCGAGGACGGGAACGCACTCCTCGAGCAAGGAGGCTTCGACCTCGCCTAGGAAGCGCAGCGTGACGTGCAGGTTGGCCTTCTCGACACACTTCATCTCGGAACCGATGTGGCGGCGCAGTGCCTGCTCGCACTCCCAAACGCCTTCGCGGGCCTCTTCGCTCAACTCGGCGGCGATGAAGGAGCGCGCGCGGTCGTCTCTTCTCACCTGAGGCGCCTCCAAAGCATCTCGAGGGCGCGTTGGGTGGTGCGCCAGCGCACGTCTTCGCGATGGCCCCCGAAGCGGTGCTCTTCGACCTGAGTGTCCTCGGGAGTTGCCAGGCAGACGTAGACCAGGCCGACCGGCTTGTCGGGGGTGGCGCCGCCGGGCCCGGCGATGCCGGTGGTGGCCAGGGCGTAGGTAGACGAGAAGAGCGAGCGCCCGCCCGCGGCCATCTCCCGGGCGGTCTCGGGGCTTACGGCGCCGTACTGCTGCAGTGTTGGAGGCAAGACTCGCAGCAGCGAGGTCTTGACTTGGTTGCTATAGGCGACCACGCCGCCGAGGAAGTAGTCGGAGGAACCGGGGACCTCGGTGAAGCGCCTGCCAAGCCAGCCACCGGTGCAGGACTCGGCGACGGAGAGGGTGGCCCCGGCAGCGCGCAAGAGGGAGCCAATGACTGCCTCAAGGGTGTCCTGGTCAATGCCGAAGACGAAGTCGCCGAGCGCGGCGCGTATTCCGCCCTCCGCCTCGGACACCATGGCTTCCGCCGCCTGGCGGCTGTCGGCGCGAGCGGTAATGCGGAGGGTTACGCGGCCGGTGCCGGCAAGGGGTGCGACGGTGGGGTTTTGTCCCTGCATTAGGTCGGCGACCATTTCGGCCGCGCGAGACTCGCCGATGCCGCAGAGATGGACCTCGCGAGAGAGTATGATCCTGCCTTCGCCGACCTTAGCGGCCAGGCGCGGCAGCACTTGCTGCTCGACCATCGCGCGCATTTCGGAGGGGACGCCGGGGACGGCGGCGATGACCTTGCCGTTGCTCTCGACCCAGACGCCCGCCGCGGAGCCGCGCGTGTTCGGCAGCGCGGCGCTGCCCGCCGGGATCATCGCCTGCCGGAGGGCGCTGTCGGAGAGTGGCATGCCGCGGATGCGGTAGAGTTCGGCGAGCGCTTGCTGGGCTGCCTCATCGGCCACGAGTGCTACGCCCACGGCGTGTGCTATTGCCTCCCGGGTGAGGTCGTCCTTGGTCGGCCCGAGGCCGCCCGCGATGACGACGGCGTCGCTGCGGGCGAGAGCCTCGCGGATGGCCTCACTGAGGCGGGCCAGGTTGTCGCCCACGGTGGTGCGGCGGAAGACGCTCACCCCGATGCCGGCGAGGCGCTGGCAAATGAACGTCGCGTTAGTGTCGGTGATCTCCCCAAGGAGCAATTCGCTACCGACAGATAGGATCTCGGCGGTCATGTTCGTCTCTATCAGGCGCCGCGCGGCGAGTGGCCATTAGGAGCCGACCACCGCGGGCAGAACGTAGGGCCCTTCCGGGATGACGGTAATCCGCGCCTCCGGCCCGTGTTGCGCGAGCGCCTGCGTCAGGGCCTCCTCCACACTGGCAGCGCAGGGGATGAGCAGGTGACGGCGGTCATCCGGCGACAAGGCGTCGGAGAAGAAGACGACCTGGGCGTGGCGGGTGGAGATGATCAACTCCTGCAGTTGCCACTGGTCGAGGACGAAGAAGCCGTTGCTCCACATGGCCTTCTCGAGGGTGGCGAGGTCGGGCATCGAGTAGCAAAGGTCGGTGAACTCGCGGCCGCCGAGGCCTTCGGAGCATTCGGCGGCGCAGACAATGGTTCCGCCTGCCTTGGCGGCGGGCAGGGCGCCCTTGACGCCTTTGATGGCTTGGTAGTAGGTGGCGTCCAGGGGATAGCCGGCGCTGGTGGTGAGCACTACCTCCGTCGGCCGCGCGATGGGCACCTTGACCGCCTTCTCCGCGAAGGCGACGCCGGCGGCGAAGGCCTCCTTGAGTCCACCGGCGAAGACGCCGGTGAGATTTCGCTTCTCCTCGAGGGTTACATTGAGGAGGAAGTCCACGCCGGCCATTGCGGCGATCTCGGTGGCCTCTTGGTGGAAGGGATTGCCTTCGATGATGCCGTAGGTGGCTTTGGGGGAGTCCAGCAGCCTGAGGCCGTGCATGACTTGCATGGTGGCGGTGGAGCAGATGCCGGGGCAGATGCCCTTACGACCGCCCGAATAGCCCGCCATGAGGTGGGGCTCGATGAGGCCGGTGACGATCTTGAGGCCAGCCTGGAGATAGCGGCTATCCACTTCCACCGGTGTGCCTCTGGAGGTGCGGCCGAGCGAGGTGTGCGAGCTGGGATCGCGGGCGACGTGGTTGAGGACGTGGTAGCGGCGAGGGAGGTCGGGCCCGAGCATCTCGACGAGTTCTTCGCCTTCATTGGCGCGGTGGATACCGGTGCCGACGAGTATGGTGACGCCCTGTTCCGGCATGCCACCGGCGTGTAGTTCCTCCAGTAGGGGGGGGAGGATCAGCCGGTTGGGCACGGGGCGGGTGATGTCGGAGACGACAACGCAAGCCGTGCGCTTGCCGCGCGCCAGGGCGCGCAGCGGGGGGGCGCCGAGGGGCTGCCGAAGAGCCTGTAGTACGCTATCGCTGGGGTTAGCCAGCGGCACCGCGGGGTTCATATGCAAAACCGCTGCGACACGCTCGTCAGGGAGTTGGACCTCGAGCCCAGAGCGGCCGTAGCGTAAGCGGACCGTCATTGAAGCGTACCGCCTCGCTTGTCGTCAGTGTAACAGGAGGCCGGAGCGTAGGTCAACGCGCCGGGCTCGCCAGTTGCACAAGCGGGAGAGTGGGGACAGCAACCGGTTTTCGCAGTGGTCAGCGCCGCTGGCGGTATGGCAATCCGAAAGCCGCTTGCTGTCCCTAGTTTCTGGGGGTTATAGTCGGGCGAGAGGAAGATGCCGGTATGCGGATGCTGCTAGCCTTGGCTGCCCTCTGCCTGCTCGCGAGCGCGACGGGGTGGGCGGGTGACCTGATCACGATGCCCACGCCGGATATGCGGCAAGAGAACGAGATCTGGGGCACCTACTACCACGTGTGGCTGTCGCCCCCAGGCGGCGGGGAAGACGAGATGGGCCTGGTGAACGTGTCCGTGGGCTTGACGCCGCAGCTGGAGGCGGACCTCGTCTACGGCAGCGGCGGGGGGCTGTCCTTCACGACGCTGAACCTCGCTTTGCAGGCCTCGATGGCACAGGGCTGGAAAGCGACCGCGGGCGTGGTCAACCTCTTCTCCGATGATTACTTCCGCAGCGAGGAGCCGTCTCCCTACCTGATGGCCTCCAAACGCTTCGTAGTGGGCGAGCAGAAAGAGGGCAAGAGGACTTACGCCCTGGAGCCTTTCCTGGCTTGGGGCTCGCAGTCGCATCGTGGCTGGTTCGGCGGCGTGACGGCGGAACTCTCGGCGCAGACGCGGGTGGTGCTGGCCAACTACCCTGACCCTTGGGGCGATCATCGGGCGGTGTTCAGCATCTGGCACACGCTGCCGAAGGACCATCCGAATTGGGCCCTGGGCCTGGGGGTGTGGGGTGGAAGCCCGTGGTTGGCCGTGGGCACGCCGGGCGGATGGGTGCCGTGGCCTAGGCTGCCTTAGGCGGGGTGCTGCTGCAGTAACCGGCTGTCTACTGGGGGGCTAGTACGGGGCGGTGGCCGGCTCCTTGAGTGTGCAAACGGGGTCCCCGGTGGCGATGGTGGCTTCGCCCGCTTTCTCGACGAGCGCACAAGCAGCGACCGTGCCGCGCACCTCGGTGATCTGCAAGGTGGCCTTTAGGCGATAGAAGACGGTGTCGCCGACAACGACCTCGCGCAGGACGTAGAGGGTCATGCCCGGCTGCAGGCTGGCGACGGCCTCCTCTGGGAAGGAGACAAAGACCTCGTTTGCCTCGGTCATCTCCACTTGGCCCCAGATTTCCTCGTGCTCGGTGACGAGGGTCATCTGCGGCCCATCGCTGGGCCAGACAACGCGCGCCGAGGCATTGCGCCAGAAGGCGGTCATCGCCTCGGCGATGCCAGCGGACAGAGCGTCCAGGCTGGCGCGATTCTCGGTGCCCTCGCGCAGAGCTGCGGGGCGGGCGGGCTTGCGGTCGGCGACTTCGTCCACCTTGATCTCCGAGAGGGCCTCATCGGGGGCGGAGTAGAAGGCCTGCAAAGGCGCGGTCCAGAGTTGCTCGCCGGTTTCGACGCTGATGAGGCGCAGGCTGCCGTCCACGCGGGCGGCCTCTTGTCTGTGTTGGGTGAAGTGCCAGGCCCATTTCTCCGCCGTCCCGTCCCGGGCCTTCCACTCCTCCACGCGCCATTGCGTTTGGGGGGACAGATCGCTGAGCACGCCCAGCAGCACGGCTTTGGCGCTGAGCCACTTACCCATCTCCACGGCGCTGGACTCGTCCACGTAGCCGCTGAGAGCTATCTGGTGCTCCCTGGCCAGGGTCTCGAGGGCGGAGCGTTCGACGACGGAGATGCCGGCGGCGCGGGCGA
The DNA here is from genome assembly GCA_964528605.1 of uncultured Armatimonadia bacterium. GTDB lineage: Bacteria > Armatimonadota > Zipacnadia > CAZGSV01 > CAZGSV01 > CAZGSV01. The sequence goes on along the minus strand of CAZGSV010000044.1, from coordinate 2,466 downwards.
GCGGGAACAGTTTCTCGGTGATCTGTGTGGTGACCCAGGCGATGTCACCGTGCTGGGCGCCGTAGCCCTCAGGCCGCAGGCCTATGAAGGCGATGGTGGTGACATCTCTAAGGTCGGCCAGGGGAATGCTCCTGGGCTGGGGGTCCGCTAGCAGAGAGGCTAGATGGCGGGTGACAGGAGCGAAGTAGACTCGCAGCGCGTGTCCGTCAGGCTTGACGGACGCCTCGGTCACTGCGGCCTCACTGCGGGCAACGTCCACCAGCCCCTCGGGCAGCGCGCGACGCACGGCCGCGGGCAGCGTGAGCCATCGGCTGCCGTCAATGAGCCAGGCTTCGTTGCGGCCCTGGCACTGCTCCAGGAACGCGCGCCCTTGGGCGTAGGTGAACACGAGCGCATCCACCATATCGGGAGCGATCCCTGACGGGGGGGCGAGGGCTTCGGCCATGGCGAAGTCGGGAGCGAGCACGGCCGCGATGTAGGCCAGGCGCCGGCCGGTTCCCAGCGGGATGCCCTTTCTCATCGCCAGAGCGGTGAGTTCGGCACTAGCCGCCTTCTCGGTGGGCCCGACGACGCAGATCTGCTGGTAGCGCGTGTCCTTGCCCTTTTCCATCTTGGGCCACACGGCGTGCCAAACCATGTCGCCTTCCACCGGCTCGGCAGGCACCAGGCGCGGGTCCACCAGGCGCAGGGAGTTGTCCCAGTCCGGCGTTTCGGCACCGCGGTTGGTGACGAAGATGTAGATCGCGTTTGTGTTCGACTTCGTGCCGGCCAAGGTTTCTGTGTTGCTTGCGATGTCCTTCCAGGAAAGGACGTGCGTAGAGTCCGGGCCTTGGTTGGTCCAGAGGGAGCGGATGGTGCCCACGACGCGGCTCTCCTCGGCCAGGTTGGCAACTATGTAGAGTTCCGTGCCGCGCTCGAACTTGTGGCGAAAGTCTATGTCGGCATTGAGAGGTACAGCCCCTGCCAGCAAGACGAGCAGGGCTAGGACACGGGCACTTCCGCGCATGGTCAATCGCCTCCCTGGCTAGGGCGCTATCTTAGCCTCGATTTTGCCTGGCTTGATGGTCTCGATCTGCAAGGGCACCGGCCCCTGGGCCAGCGCCTGGGTCATGCCTTGAAGTGAGAGGAAAGTTGAGAGGGTAATGGTGGCCTGGCCTGCCCCCGCCAGGTAGTCGGCGAGGCGGGCCTCTTCGACCCCGATGCGGCCCTGCAAGCCGTTGACAATCTGCCCGGCCTGGGCTGAGTCGCTCAGGCCGAAGACCACGAGTTCATAGGCAGTGGGCGTGGTGGGAGGCTGCAACAGCCAAGGCATCACTTTGTCCGCAACCTTGGCGCCGCAATCCTGCAGGGCCTTCTTGCCGGCGGCCAGTGGGCTCACCTCGACCGCGCTGGCGTGTTCGCCGAGGGCATAGGCAACCGTGGCGTCACCCAGGCGGATGACCTGGACTTGGACACTTGCGCGCGCGGAGGGCATCTGGGGAGTCACGGGATTGCGGAACTCCTCGGCAAACGCCTCACCGATGATGAGCGCCTCGGCCCCCCCGCGCATGAGCACGCCGGTGGCGGCATCGAAGTTGCCCTCGAGCACGCGGCGGATCTCCTCGGAGCGTTGTACTTCCTCGAAGGTGGGCGGGTCGAGGACGGTGAAGCCGGCTTCGCGCAGACGCCGGATGATCTCGGTTTGCGCCGCCGGCTCGGGCGCGGGGCGAGACATGACGACCTCGGGGAGCACCACCATGGCCACAGGCGCCCGCGCGCGCTTCACCACGCGGTAGAGTCGATTGCGAACCCTTGCCTCATCTACCTCAACGGAGCAACGCAGGAAGTAACGGCCGCCGGTAGCGGACTGCTCGAGCACGGTGGATGGTTCGCGCAAGTACCTCTCGGCATGACTAAGCATCGCTTCGGCGACCGCAGCGGGCGCGCTGTCCAGGGGGGCCTCGAGCGCGGCCGCCACCTTCTCCAAGGCGGCCCGCGAGCACAGGGCAAGTCCCTGCGCAGGCCAGGTGCTGCGGTCAACGCGATCCGCGGGCATAACGAGCGTGCAAACGAAGCGCGTGCGAGCGCGCTCCGGGGGGAGGTCCGCCGTGCTCGGCTGCGGCGCCAACTGCGGCTTGCCCATCTCCGGCGGCGGGCCCATCTTCTCCGGGATGGCGGTTGCGCTTACGGTGTAGTCGTCGAAACTATTCAACCGGACGAAGCCGAGCCGGGCCAAGCGCGCGGCGAGACTGGAGGTGCTGCCGCCCATGCGCGCGGTAAAGGTCGCGCGCGGCGGCTGCATCGTTTCCGTGGCGACCTCGGTGACCCAGCGCAGGCTGCCGAGGATGTTGCGCATCTTCTCGACTTCGGTTTCGGTGTTGAGACCGTTAACCTGAAGGGTGATGGGCCGCTCCATCCTCTTGCTGAAGGTATCAATGACCTCCACGGCCCACTTCCCCGCCTGCTGACAGAAGGCGGCAGCGGCGA
>CAZGSV010000043.1:0-25501 GCA_964528605.1 uncultured Armatimonadia bacterium | reverse complement strand
ACCGCTGGATGTGGCTCAAAGAGAACGCGCACGAGGCCCCGGCCTGCTGCCGCCACTGGCTCCAAGTGCAAGATTACATCGCCTTCCGCCTCTCCGCCGGTTACTCGACCGACTGCACCATCGCCTCCACCACTATGGCGCTCGACCTCAGAACGCGCACCTGGTCCACCGAACTGCTCGAGGCTGCAGGCATTGACCCCTCCATGCTCTCGCCCGCAAGCGAAGGCGGCACCAAGATAGGTGAGGTCACCCAGGCCGCCGCCGAGCGGACCGGCCTCCCCGTCGGCGCCGCAGTCGTCACCGGCGGCCACGACTGCGAGATGGCCACCCTCGGCGCCGGTGTCGTCGAGGAGGAGACCTTCGTTGACATCACCGGCACCTGGGAGATCATTCTTGCCAACCTCGACCACTTCACGCCCAGCCGTGAGGGCTTCGCCGCCGGCCTCGACCACGAGTGCCACGCCTTCCCGGGCTACTACAACTGCCAGGGCCTGATGCTAGCCGGTGGAGTGGTGGAGTGGGTCCGCTCGCACTTCTATCGTGAGACACCGGAGTCCGAGCGTGCGTACATGACCATGCTGGCAGAGGCGGAGGCTACGCCCTTGGGCTGCGACGGAGTGATGGTGCTGCCGGCGTTCGTGCGCGGAATGGGCCCCGCGCAGGCGCACGACCCGTTGGGGACGATCCTCGGCTTGCGGACCACGACCCAGCGGGGACAGGTCGTGCGGGCCACCTTCGAGGCCACCTGTTTCCAACTCCGCCAGCAACTGGAGGCCATCGAACGCTGCCACGACCTCAAGGCCGAGAGCCTGCGCGCGGTCGGCGGCGCCCAGAAGAACCCGCTATGGCTGCAGATGAAGGCGGACGTCACGGGGCGCACTGTGCAGGCGCCACTGCACGAAGAGATCACCTTGCTCGGGGCCGCCATCCTCGCCGGCGTCGGCAGCGGCGTCTATGCGGACGTGCGCGAGGCCCTGCGCACCATCCCCTTCCCGCTCACCACCTATGAGCCGGACGGGCGCCGCTTCGAGCAGTACGGCGACCTCTACTCCCGCGTCTACCTCAAGATCGCCGAGTCCCTCGAGCCCGTTTACCGCGCCGTCCACGCCACCCAACGGTAGGGGCACGGCACACCGCGCGCAGTTACAGGGTCGCATTGCGCTCCGCCCTCCTTCGGCGGGTAAACCCTCCTCCGGCGGGCGAGCCAGGCGGCCGTGCGCTACGGGCATGGGTAGGGACAGCAACCCATTCTCCGCGAACGTTTCAGCCGACGCAGGAAGTGGAACCTAGCCTAGTTTCCTACTGTCCCTGGTGTCCCGGCCCTCAGATGTGCGTCTCCAGCACTCCGTCGAGCGCCGGCGACGAGAGCGCCAGCAGTCGCCTCTCGCCCAGCAGGCTCTCGTCGAAAGCCGGCTTCTCAGCCCGGTAGAAGACACCCAGGGCTATCTTGGAGTCGTCCGCGTCGGTGTAGTTCCACTCCCGCGCCCGCTGCATGGCGGCCTCCCAGTCTGACGGGTCATGCCCGGCCTGCTGCAGGTCGAAAACGCGCGGGCGGTAGAACTGATAGGTGTTGTAGAAGGTGAAGCAGGGCTGCAAGATGTCCACCAGCGCGAAGCCCCTGTGCAGGATGGCCTGCTTCATCACTGACTTCATCGGCTCCAACTGGAGCGGGAACGCCCTCGCCACGAAACTCGCGCCGCTCGCCAGCATGAGTTCGATCGGGTTCATCGGCTCCTCCAACGAGCCCTTCGGGGTTGACCTGCCGGCGAAGCCCTTGGGCGAGGTGGGGGTGTACTGGCCGGTGGTCAGCCCGTAGACGCGGTTGTTGTGGATCATCATGGTGATGTTGACGTTGCGCTTGGCCGCGAAGATGAGGTGCTCCAGGCCCTCGCCGTAGGCATCGCCGTCGCCCGCAAAGCCCACCACCGTCAACTCCGGGTTGGCGACCTTGATGCCCGTCGCGGGCGCCACCACACGCCCATGCAGCGAATAGAACGAGTTCACCGCGATGTAGTCCACCATCTTCGCGTGGCAGCCGATGCCCGAGAGGATGACTATGTTTTCCTTCTTCACCGAGCCCTCGTTGACCAGGTCCGCGAAGACTTGCTTGATGCCGCGCTCGATGCCGAAGTTGCCGCAGCCCGGGCACCAGGTGTTGACCGCATAAGTCTTGAGGGAGTCAACCGTCATGCTCATTGCAGCACCCCCTTCACCTTCTCCTCCAGTTCATCCACGGCGAAGGGCCGCCCGTCGTACTTGAGAATGCTCTCGTCCACTCGGTGCCCGTGGTAGCGCAGCCAGGTGCAGAGGCGGCCGGTGGAGTTCACCTCCACGGCGATCACTTTGCGGGGCGGCTCGTAGGGGCGAGCCGCCGGCTCGCCCGGCGGCCTCGTTGTTCCCAAGTGCTTCTCCAACTCCCACACCGGAAGCGGCTGCAAGTACAGCGGCTGGACGACCTTGAGGCCTAGGTTCTCCGCCACCTCGACTACTGGGCCCGTGGTCGAACCCCAGGTCACGAGCACGATGTCGCTCTCGGGATTGCCGTAGGTGCGCACCGCTTCTCTGTTCCTGATCTCCGCCTCTATGGCGCGCCCCTTGCGCAACCTCTTCTCCCGCGCCCGAATGACCAGCGGCGACTCCTCCGTGGTGATGCCCATCTCGTCGTGCTCGTAACTGTTGGATTTCACCGTGGCTCGCGGGTCCCCGGGGAAGGCGAGCGGCGACACGCCATCGTGCGTGAGGGCGTATCTCTTGTACTCGCCCCCGCCATCCCACAGCGGCGGCTCCTTGACCGCGGCCACGTTCTCGTCCAGCACCGTGGAGAAGGTACTCTCGCCCAACTCCTTGTCGCTCAGCAGGATCACCGGCGACTGGAACTTCCAGGCGAGGTTCATCGCCTCCGCGGTGAGTTCGCAGGCTTGCTCGGCGTCCCCGGGCGCGACTACTACTCTCGGGAACTCGCCGTGGCCCGCGTACAAGGCGAAGAAGAGGTCCGCCTGGTCGGTGTAGGTCGGCAGCCCGGTCGAGGGGCCAGGCCTCTGGCCCAGCACGACCACCGTGGGAATCTCCGCCTGCCCGGCGAGGCTCAAGTGCTCGACCATGAGGGCGAAGCCGCCGCCGGAGGTGGCGACCATTGACCGCACCCCTGCGTACGCGGCTCCTTGCGCGATGCCGATGACGGCGATCTCGCTTTCGGGGTGAATGGTGGCGATGTTGAGCCGGTCCGCCTGCGCCGCCAAGTAGTGCAGGATGGGGGAAGAGGGTGTCATCGGGTAGGCGACGTGCAGTCTCATCCCGCCCTTCACCGCGCCCAGCGCGATCGCCTCGTTGCCGTTGAGCAGCGGCTTCGGCGGGTTGTCGAGCACGGGCACATGGAGGTGATTGTGCTCGCCGCCCGCCTGGGCGTAGGCCTCCTTCGCCACTGCGATGTTCTCTTCGACGCTGCGCTTGGTGGCGCTCCTGATGACGTCCTCGACGATGGAGAAGTCGGCGCCGGTCACGGCCCCAAGCACAGCCAACGCGGCCGTGTTCCGAACGATGGGCGGGAGGTTCTTGCTCTTGACCATCTCGCCCATGGGCACCGCGAGCCCCTGTGCCTTGACGGCGCTCGAGTCGAAGATCACCAGCGAGTCAGGGCTCAGGCGCCGCGTGTGCTGGGCGATAGTGTCCTGATTCAGCGCAAGTAGGACATCCACCTTGTCCTTGTGCGCGATGATTCTCTGCGGCGCGGCGCGGATGACGGCGAAGTTGTGCCCGCCTCTGATGAGCGACGGGTAGTCCTCGTAAACGAAGATCCAATAGCCGAGTCGGTTGAAGAGCCGGGCGATGGTATTGCCCGCTTGCTTGATGCCGTCGCCAGCCTGCCCGCCGATAAGTACGGTGTACTCGTTCCGCACCATTTGCTACCCCCTTCCTGGGCTCGTTCAATCTACCATAACGCGCTCCCCTGGGGGATTGCACCCCGCCCGCCGGGCCTCACCAAGGAGGCGCGACCAAGCAGCCGCTGTGCCGCCAGCCCGGCGCACCGGCCTAGTCCAACGTCCACACGAATTTGCCCGCGATGCGACTGCTCAGGCCGCGCGTCTCGGGATCCGGGTTGCCCAGTAAAAGGAAGGCGTCCATCCCCTTGCGCACCCGCTGCCCGTAGGAGGCGAAAAAGTTGAGCCCCTCGCCGTCGCGATGGAGCAGGCGAGCGGCAACCGTTTTCTCCGGGGTCAACTGGTACGCGGTAGTCAATACCGTCTGGGTGTCGGTGGCCGCATCCTCGGCCGGTGGCCTGAGAATGCTCGCCTCGAACGAGAGGCTCGCGGTCCAGCCCGGCCGAATCTCCAGCCCTTGCGACAGGCTCAGGTAACGATAGCCTCCGCCCTCTCGCCTGCCCGTGGTCGCGCTCAGGCTACCCGATTCGTAGAGCGACTTCGTGTTCCAACTGTAGGTCACCGAGAGCGCCGTGTTGGCGACGCGCTCGCGCTCGCCCCCCCCGGCGATCAGGCACAGGTAACGCCCCTGCCGCCAGGCCCACCAGTAGTCGGCCGAGGTCCAGCGGTCGAAACTGCCGCCGCCTCGTTTCCGGTAGTCGTAGGTGCTCGCACTCCAGCCGCGCGAACTCAGCGGGCCCGCCGGCCAGGTCTCCGACTGGCTCACCGAGACCGAGGGCCCGGCATAGCCCCGATCCTGGTCGAGGGCGAGCGAGGGGCGGTAGCCGGAGTCAACGGTGGTATAGCCCAGAGAGAAGGCTAGGCCGCCGTTGGGCGGAGTATTGCCCACCGTAACATACCCGCGGCCACCGCGCGCGTGCGCCTGCTGGTCGTTGTCGTCGAGGTAGTAGGTGTCCGCCCCCTCGAGGTGGCCCTGTACGCTGAACCGGTTGGCGCCCGCGAACCAGTCCCAGCGGCCCGACACCCTTCCCGCGATGGAGTGCGGCAGCGAGGCAGGATTGTGCACCGTCACCGCTCCTCCCAGATTCGCGTAGGGGGAGAAGTTGTGTCGCACGTTCGCCACCAGGGCCTGATCCCCCTCGCGCTTGGCCGTGGCCACCACGCCTATGGCGTTGTGGCGCAGTTCGCCGAAGGCCTTCACGCCCAGGTCCACGGCCTCAATCCGCCGGGAGTAGAAGAGGTCGGACCCGGGGAACTCGCCGTCAGCCCCCTCGGTGAAGAACGGCCGGGCGTCCGCTCGATAACGCTCAGTGAACGAGAATGCGATGCTCTGCACCGTGTCCTCGATGTTCTGGAAATCCGGGTTGACGGTGGCCAGCGCCGTGATGCCCGAGGGGGATATCAGTTTAGCGTCGGCGCCGGCGTCAAAAGCGCGCGCCGTACCCTCGCCTGCGGTGGCGGTCGCGTAAGGCATGTACCTGACCGAAGCCTCGTGCTTCGGCAGGCGCAGCCCCGTCCAGCACAGCATGCGCGTCTGATCCGAGGTGTTGCCCAGGAAAGGGCAATGAAGGATGACGCCGAGGCGCCCGATCTGCCGGGCGAACTCAACGCCGAAGGTGGACTGCCCCGACGGATAGACCAGCATGCCAATGGGCACCGCTATCTCCACCGCATAGCCCCAGTCATAGCGCCGGGCCGCGGCCAACCAGTCTCCGCGCCACTGAACCTTGGCCGCGGCGCCTCCGGGAATGGTCTCCTGCTGCGTGCCCGCGGCGTTCGCGCGGAACTCGTAGACCCGCTGATGCGTGTAGGTGGTGTCGAAGGCCACGGAGACGAAGTCGTCCCCGGAGAGCGTGCCCCCCCGCACAGTCTGCTGGGCGCGAATTAGACTGGGCTGGTCGTCCTCGCAGCGAAAGGCCGCGTAGAGGCGCGTGCTGTCGTAGCATAGGTAAACGGTGGTGGGCTCGGGCGGAGGCGTGCCCAGGCTGCTGTGCACGAGGTCGGTGAACTTGGAGGCCTGCGCCCAGGCGGGGTCATCAAGCACGCCGTCTATACGGGGCGGCACCTCCACCGCGACCGCTGCGCACGTCGGCGGGGGGGGCAACTTGGCCTCCTGCCCTACCGCGGGCGCGACTGCACACACCAGGTAGACCAAGAGCCCGCAGAGAGCCTGCGGGCCCACCTTTGACCCTGTCCGCATAGCGTACGGGGTTTCAGAGTAGCACGCCCCAGGCACCCCTTCAAGACGCCAGGTCGGGCCCCCACCCACCGCTCCAACGTGGCTCAAACCTTCAGGTTTGACGCGCCTGCCCGGCCAGGGGTGGCGGCGCGCGAGGCCGGCTTGGGTCCGCTCATCGAGCGCCTGCCTGCCGGCCTGGACACGCTGGTAGGCGAGGCTGGGGTCAGCCCGTCCAGCGGGGAGCGCCAGCGCGTCGGCCTGGCGCGGGTGCTGCTCAAGCGTCCGGCGGTGGTGATACTGGACGAGCCGGCCTGGGCTCTGGACGCCCTCACGGCCGCGGAGATTGTGGAGCGTTTGGCGGATGCGTTGGGCAATCGCACGCTGCCCATGATCGCTCATCAACTCAGCACCTTGGTGAACGCGGACCTGATTGTGGCGCTCGATGGCGGGCGCCTCGCGCGGCAGGGCACTCACGAGCACCTCTACGCGGTCGAGGGGCTGTACCGCTCCATGTTCGAGGCGCAGTCGGCCGCGATGCCGGGCCACTGGGGACCGCAACCCATTCTCCGCGTGTGTGTCTCGCGACGCACTGTGCTGATGGGAGAATGGGTCACTGCCCCCGGATTCCTCCTGCCTAGTTTCCCGCCGGGGTGGGCATCGCTATACTGGTGGGCGGAATGCTCGCGACGCTCGATTCGGCTGCGATCGTGGGGATCGACGCGATGCCCGTGCGGGTGGAGGTGGACCTGCGCCTGGGCATGCCCGGCTTCAACGTGGTCGGCCTCCCCGACCCCTCGGTCAAGGAGAGCATTGACCGCGTGCGCGCCGCCATCCGCAACTCCGCCTTCGAGTTCCCCAACCGCAGGATCACGGTCAACCTCGCACCCGCCGACATCCGCAAGGAAGGCCCGTCCTTCGACCTGCCCATCGCCCTAGGCATTCTCATCGCCGCCGACCAGGTGGTCGCTCAGGCGCCGGACAAGTATCTCGTCATCGGCGAACTGTCGCTCGACGGGCGGGTGAACCGGGTCAACGGCGCGCTGCCGGCGGCGCTGTGCGCGAGGCAGGCAGGCAAGCGCGGCATCGTTCTCCCGCGCGACAACGCCCGCGAGGCGGCGGTGGTCGAGGGGCTGGAGGTGGTGCCCGTGGAGTCGTTGTGCGAGGCGGCGGCGTTCCTCGAGGGGCAACAGGCGCTGCCGTACGCGCAGGGAGCGGATGTGGATGCGGCGTTAGCGCGGGCCGACTACGGCGTCAGCTTCGCCGAGGTCAAGGGCCAGTACCACGTCAAGCGCGCGCTCGAGGTCGCCGCCGCCGGCGGGCACAACGTCCTCATGGTCGGCCCCCCCGGCGCGGGCAAGACGATGCTGGCGCGCAGGCTGCCGGTGATTCTGCCGCCGCTGTCGCGCGAGGAGGCGATGGAGGTCACGCGCGTCTATTCGGTGGCCGGGCTGGTGAATCGCGACCAGGGCCTGCTGACGACGCGGCCGTTCCGCACGCCGCACCACAGCGCCTCTACCGCCGGGCTGGTCGGGGGGGGCACGGTTCCCAAGCCGGGCGAAGTGAGCCTGGCGCACAACGGGGTACTCTTCCTTGACGAGTTGCCTGAGTTCGAGCGCTCGGCGCTGGAGGTGCTGCGCCAGCCCTTGGAGGAAGGTAGGGTGACGATCGCGCGCGCCCATTCCACGGTCACCTTCCCGGCGCGCTTCATGCTGGTTGCGGCGATGAACCCGTGCCCCTGCGGCTTCTTCGGCGACCCGGTGCGCGGCTGCTCCTGCACGCCCGGGCAGATTCACCGCTACCTGATGCGCATCTCGGGCCCGCTGCTCGACCGCATGGACATTCAGGTGGAGGTGCCGCGGCTGGAGTACACCGAGGTGATGTCGCCGGCGGTGGGCGCGGACGCCACGGCGGAGATGCGGGCGCGCGTCTCCGAGGCGCGCGAGCGACAGCGGCGCCGGTTTGAGGGCGCGCCCATCTTCTGCAACGCGCAGATGCGGGCGAGGGAGATGCACGAGTTTTGCCAGTTGGACGAGCAGAGCCGGTCGCTGCTGGGGATGGCGGTGACGAAGTTCGGGCTGTCGGCCCGGGCCTACGACCGGATTCTTAAGATGGCGCGGACGATCGCCGATCTTGAGGGCACCGCGTCCGTCCAAACCCACCACCTGAGCGAAGCCATCCAATACCGCACGCTAGACCGCAAACTCTGGGGGTAGGCCGCATCCGCCGTACGGCGGATCGGCGCCCCTGACGACCACCGCCCGCCTCACGCGCAGCCCGCCCAGGTGGCGGGGAAGCGGGCATTGACCGATCCGGCTCCATATGCTATCACCCCTCTTGCGCTGTAACGGTCTGTAGCAGATGGCTAGACGGATCTCCCGTACGTGTCGTTCGCTCCAGAGGCAACAGCAGCACGATACCGAAAGGAGGTTCGTCAATGGCCACTGGCAAAGTTAAGTGGTTCAACGAGTCGAAGGGCTACGGCTTCATCACTGCGGACGATGGCTCCAAAGATGTTTTCGTCCACTACTCGTCCATAACGGGCGACGGCTTCAAGACCCTTCGCGAAGGCCAAGCGGTTTCCTACGAGGTTGGCGACAGCCCCAAGGGGCCTACCGCAACAAACGTAATGCCGGTCTAACACCGACACCTAGACTCCGCGCCTAGACGCGGAGCAGGCGACTTTCACGAAAGAGGGTGGGCGTATGAACGCTTGCCCTCTCTTCTTGTCTCGGCCTCCCGTGGTTGCCCCCCCGGGTCGCTGGCTCCAAGTCCCCCGAGCCGCCGGCTACACCCCTCCTGCCTGCTGACAGTGAGAGGGTAGTGTACGTCCCCCGTCGGCGCCGGCCTTGCGGAGCGACAGAAATGCACTCGCGCGGAACATCACGTCGCGATCTTTCCGCCTGTGCGCCCGCAGACACAGCCCCGCCCCGGAAATGGCGGGTGCCATCGCCGCCCTCGAGGGCACCGCGTCCGTCCAAACCCACCACCTGAGCGAGGCCATCCAGTACCGCACGCTAGACCGGAAGTTGTAGGGGTGACCCGTACCGCTGGCGCGGCCGCCGCGACCGTTGCCGTGTAGGAGCGGCATTCCTGCCGCGAGGTAGAAGTGGCAGGCAGGAGACTAGTCCTGCGGGTCACGACTGGGACTACGGTGCGTTGCTGGCGGCCCTCTTGTCGGCTACCGTTAGTCGTCAGCCTCGCCACCGACCCCCTCCTCGACAACCTCCTCCTCAGGCGGGTCGTCCGGCATATCTATGTACTCGGGCAGGCCCTTCGGCAGAACCACCAGACCGAAAACGTCCACGATGCTCCAGCGGCGCTCGAGCCAGTTCCAGCCGCCGGTCGTCATCCACGAGTAGACCGCGCAGCCCGTGGCGGCAGCCTGTTCTTCAGCCTCTCGCGCCTCCTCAAGTTCGTAGAACGGGACCTCGAGCTCGATGTCAATCGACACGTGCATAGGGACGCCTCACTCAACCTCCACCGTGCGGCGATAGCGTCCTTGTCCTAGGAACTCCACCAGCCCAAGGTCGCGAAGGCGCTGGAGTTGCTGGCGGAGTTTCTCCCGAACATGCCGGTTCCGAGGGTAGCGCTTCGCGGCCGCAGGACGACAGGTGGCATCGAGCTCATCTAGCCGGAACGTATCCCGAGGCTGCAAGAGAATCCCGCGAAGCACGAGAGACGTCCAGCCCTTCACCGCCGTCAGAGCCGCGTTGGTGCTGGGTGCGCTCGGTAGGCACAGCATGACCTTGGCCAAGTCGCCCGAGGCTCCGGCTAGGGCTTTGCGCACGGGCTCCTTAAGCATTTCCACCACTGGAACCCAGGGCTCCAGGTCGCTGTATCGCCACACGGCGGGAGACTCCGTCGCGCCGAACCCGCTCAGCACCAGCCGACCGAGGCGGCGGACAACATCGGGGTCTTCGGCCGCCAGGCCACACTCCAGATTGCTGAGCAACCCCGCTTGGGTGGCGTTGGCCGAGGTGACCAGCGCCGCCGTATCGTCCACCACGTACACCTTTGCGTGGAGCGCGGCCAGGCTGGTGACCACTGTCCCTTGTCGTGCGATTGCGCACAAAGCCTCGATGTCCGAGGAACCGAAGGCGAAGTCGCGGAGGTCCACTCTCGTAAGCAGGACCTTCCTGGCGCGACCGCTAACGTGGGCCAGAAGGTCAGCGAAAGCACGGCCGACGTACGGACTGGAGACAATGAAGCGTCGCTGGCAACGGGCAAGCCTTTCTGAGAGCCATCGTTCCGTCGGCGTGGTCACAATCTCCATGGCCCACCTCCCGGGCGCTGATCGCGTCCATGCTACCAGTCGTTGGCCGCCGCTTCCACCTCCCCCGTACCCCCAGGTGGAACCGTTCTCGGACTTGTGCGCGCCATACCGCGTGCCGGATCGTTGATCGAACGGGAGGGGTTGTCAAGGCCCGGAGGGACACGCTTCGAGCGCCGGGCGTACGGGCCGAACGTGCCGCGACATGGCCTCAGCCAGCCAGCGTCTACGCCGCCGCTTCCATGCGGCCCCCACGGGGGGCAGGCCCCATGGTGGGCGACCCGGCGAGTCGCCCCTACGCAGGGGGGCCCCCTCTTCGGCGGGCACTGGCCATTAGGTACTGGTCGCCAGCCGCTAAGCGCACAACGGGTTGCTGTTCAGCACGGGCGGAAACTGGGGACAGCAACCCATTTTCCGCAGGGCCTGATGTCAACGCCGACCCCCGTACGAAAACGGGTTACGGTCCGCATCTTCCATGTCCCCATTCTCCCTGCTTCCGGTTTGCCCTGGTTTCCTAGTCTTCGGCGGGTGACAACTCGACTTCGCCGGGGGCGGTCGGGGTTTGCAGCAGGAGGACGCCGTCGGGCGAGGCGCGCAGTAACTCGGTTCTGCCGTCGCTCCAGCGCGCCTGGTGCTCCCGGCCGGCCAAGCGATACTCGCCCTCGCCTATGACGACGAGCATGGGAGACCCTCCAAGCGCCGGAGGGACGGGCTCAAAGGCGACGACCACCTTGTCCGCCGAATAGGTCTTGAGCAGCGCGCGCCCGCGGCTGTCGGGGTGCAGCAGCACCGGCAGGCGAGGGGCCCATAGCACGCTATCCGCGGGGACGGATATGGTGCTGGTCAAGGTTCCGTCGGGTGATCTCTCCAACTCGGCGCCCACCCCGTAAGCGCCCTCCCCCTCCGGCATGAGCCACAGGCGCGCCGGCAACTCGTCGGCGGCGGCGTTGATCAGGCAGACGCCGTTCTCGCGCTCAACCAGGGCGAGGGGCTCGGAGACCAGCGCGCGCGGAGAGTCGAGCGCGACGACAGCGCGGCGGCTCCACAGGTCCGCATGGAACAACTCAAACGCGCGATCCTCCTGGTTCCATCTGCTCCATTGATGCCCGGTGCTGAAGACGCCGAACCCTTCGCCGTAGGGCCGCACGAAGAGGCCTCCGAAGGCGGCGGAGGTGATGACTGAGGGTGGGATCAGGAAATGGCCGAAGAGGGTTGTGCCGGACGCAGGGACGCTGCGCAGCACGGGACCCACAAACGGCCGCGAGCGTTCGCCACCGGCCTGCACGCGGCCCAGGCGAGAGAAGGGCGGGACCGGGTCGCCGAAGGTCATGGTGGTCTCGTAGGCGACCGGGAACATGAGGCCGAGCAGGCCGAAGACCTCGTTCTGCAGGGGGGGCGGGAGTCTGTCGAAGCCGCCGGTCTGCAGCGCGCCCAGGCCCAGGTCAGCGGCCAGCACGCCTCCGGCATAGGCATAAGAGGTGAGCGCGTTGAACCCCGGTTCGTCCAGAGAGAGCGCCGCGGGGCAGAGCACCGCGGAGCACTGGGAGAGGTCGGCCTCGGGCAGGTCCTCCTCGGCGAGAATCTGCGGCGCGCCGAAGATGCTCCCTGAAGCGAGCGAGTCCACCAGCCCGGCAGGCCCGCCCAGCACTTCGTCGGCGATGAAGCCGTAGGGGCCGCCACCGAGGTCGGTCACCGTCTGCGGCGCCCAAGGCTCAAGCAGTATCCCGAGGCGCGCGACAACCGGGCCGGCGTCGTCGAACTCCGCAGCGACTTGCTGGAGCCGGGCCTGGTCGAGCGCGGGGGCGGCGGTGCGCCAGTCATCGAGGAAGACCCCCGAGGCGCCGTGGGCCAGGGCGGTGGCGAGGTTCAGCATCACTCCCTCGGCGCCCTGCCCCTCGCTCAGGCGCATGACGGGCGCCGCGAGGAACGCGCCCCCCCGCCGGCCGAGGTCCACAGCGATTCCCACCTGCCCCGGCGTCGCCTCCGGGGCAACCTCGGGCTGGAGGCAATCGAGCACCTTGGGCGCGGCGGCGACCAACTTAGGCACGGGCAGCGGCCCGCTGAACAACGGATGACTGGGATCGCCCGCCATGATCGCCTGCGCCCAAAGGAGGACCAAACGCCGATAGAGTTCGAGGTAGTAGGCGCCCTCGACGACGCGCGGCGCGGGAGGGAAGAGGGGCGAGGTGGACTTAGGAATCTCGGTGGAGGGCTTGATCTCGATCCAGCCCTTGTACTTGGTATCCCAAGCTTGGTTGAGCGCGTCGAGCGAGGGGTAGCGCTCGCGGAGCAACTGCTGGAAGGCGGCCGCGTCGCCCCTCAGGTTCTCCAGCGTGCCGGGGGCGATCTGCCAGCCGAGCAGATTGGGCAGGCGGCCGTAGCGCTCGGCGAGGCCCTGGAGCCACTTGGCCATGGCCATGCGGTAGGCCGGGTCGAAGGGCATCGGCTCCCCCCCCGGCCAGAAGAGGGTGGTCGCGAGGCAGAGGTAGAGGCCGCGTTCCTGCGTCGCCGCGATCAGGGCCTCGAGGCGATTCCAGTCAGCCTGCCCAAACTCGGGCCGGGCCTCGAGCACAATGCAGTTGATGCCCGCCTCGGCGGACTTGCCGACCGCCTCCGGGCTCTCCACGCCATAGGCGGCGAAGACGGGGAACTTGCGCGTGGCCGGGGGGGCGCCGGCGAAGAGGTCCGCGGCCTGCGCCGGGAGCAGGGGTACGAGCGCCAGCGCGAGGGCGCACAGGACCCGCGAGTAGCCCAAGACCACCTAGTAAGGCAAGGGCGAGACGGCGGAGAGGACCATGGTGATGGCCACGGAACCCATTCCGATCAGGCCCATG
The DNA here is from genome assembly GCA_964528605.1 of uncultured Armatimonadia bacterium. Classification (GTDB taxonomy): domain Bacteria; phylum Armatimonadota; class Zipacnadia; order CAZGSV01; family CAZGSV01; genus CAZGSV01. The sequence goes on along the minus strand of CAZGSV010000043.1, from coordinate 12,340 downwards.
CCGCAGGCGAAGCCCGCCATGAGGACGGTGGCGTAGCGGCGCCAGGTCTGCCGCCCGAAGCGCTTCTCGAAGTAGTAGCGGCTCAGGCAGGCGCCCAGAACCTCGGCCGGCACACTGTGCGGCCAGCCGCCGAAGCCGCGGATAACTCCGTAGACGAGCATGAGCGGCTGGCGGAACGCCACCAGGACCAAGTACATGATAACGGAGCCGCTGAAGCCGACGCCCATGACCTTGGGCTTGAGCATCTTGAAGAACAACTCGCGCGTGGGGCTGTCCGGGTTGGTGGAGGTAAGCCACAGGCAGGAACGCATCGCGTTCAGGGGCCACATCTTCTGGGCATAGGGATAGACGGCGGAGGGGATCGGATTCAACTTCCACATGAACTGCCAGAAGAGGAGGGAGCAGCAGGTGAGGAAGGGGAACATGAGCAACTCGGCCTTGATGACGCTGGTGATCTTGGTGCCGGTGAGTTCCACTTCGCGGAACTTGGCGGCGGTGCCACCCTGGTTGCTGTAGGGGATGGGCGCAAACCAGATGTCCACGCCGCGGTACTTGACCCACCAGATGAAGGTGGCTTCCTTGACGTAGGGGATGCTGATGCCGGTGCCGACCAGCCCGATGAGGCGGGCGTTGATGTAGGACTCGACCGCGCTGAGGCCGAAGCCGTAGACCATGACGATCCAGATGGGGAAGCGGGGAACTAGGATTCTGCACAGCCATACGCAGCATGCGGTGGCGAAGAACCACATGGCGAAGGCCAGCCAGAGCGGCAGGTCACCGCGCCCGGCGGGCGCCTTCAGCGTGGAGATCCTGAGTCCCTCGCGCTGCTCCTGCCTGGCGCGCCTCAGGCTGGCGATAACGTTGCCCGTGCCCAACACCGCGACGGCCACGCCGGTTCCGATGCCGAAGGAGGTCCAGAAGTCCACGTCGTTGGCAAAGGTGGTGTTGATGGTGTCCATACCGCGTTCCCAAGTCGGCATCATGTGGCGGTGGTAGAGAGCGGGGTTGATGATGAGTTTGCTCATGGCGGCCAACGCGCTGCCCACGATGACCCAGAAGGGCAGGATGAAACCGACGAACATCGCTCCGATGTGGGTGGTAAGGCCGGTGGGGGTGGCGGGCAGGATGGTCTCGGTGTTGCGCGTCAGGTCGATAAAGGGGATGGGTATCAACTGAATGGGTTTGGACAGGAGGCGCGCGGTCAGCGCCGGTATGCCGACGTAGAAGGCGCCGAAGACGATGCCGATCATGGAGCCGACGCTGAAGACCTGCCAGCGCCAGGTCTCGGTCTTGCTGGTGGTCTCGGCGAGAGCGGTGGCGCCCTGCGCGGAGATGGGCGCGAAGGGGAAGGGGAGCCGCTCGAGGTCGGAGGTGACCCGGAAGAGCAGGTAGCCCATGCCGAACCAGTTCAGGCGGCCGAGGATTTGCCCTGCCATCATCAGGCCGATGGGCGCCAGCCAGTCGCGATGGATGAAGGTGCGCTGGAGCAGCGCCTCGGAGTCGGCGTGCGGCACTACCCAGGTGGGGATTTGGCCCTGAATGCCGAAGGTTTTGGCCGCGGGCGACTGGACCAGATACTGGTTCCAGATGAAGCCGGCGAAGGCGCCGCCCGCCAGCGCGGTGCCTCCGGCCATGCCGGCCAAACCGCCGGCGACGTAGTAGAGGACGTAGACCTCCTGCCTCTTGAGCACCATAAAGGAGCGCCGCGCGACCTCGGTGAAGAGGATGACGGTGGTCCACTCGGCGGCGGAACCGAGTTCCTGCCCCGCCACCAGGCCGAGGTAGATGGCGCCGGGCATCATCACGAAGCCCACGAAGAAGGCACCGATGACGGTCTTGACGTCGAAGCCCTCCTCGTAGGAGGAGGGCTGCTCCATTAGGGTGCGGTACTCTTCGATTTCCTGCTCGAGAGCGCTACGCCTCACTACCGAGCATCTCCTCTCCGCGCTGCCGGAACTGGTTGCGAGTCTCATCGTCGAAGGTGCGCCAAATGAGGAACTGCTTGCGGATGATATTGAGGAAGTTGCGGGTGGCCCGCAGCCAGGACGGCACGTCTCCGCTCTTGCGGTCGGAGTAGACGTCCATGGCGAAGACGGCCGCGTCCTCCGTCGGGTGGGCGATGATGCCGAAGTCCACGCTCACGCCCAGGTCGTAAGGCGCAAGCCAGACCGTGGAGTGGAGGGCGTAGCCTTCCTTCTCCTGCTCTTTATGCCGTCCCAGCCCGGATTCGGCAGTGGAGAATTGACCAAGCGAGTAGTCGGAGTGAGCCTGCAGGAAGTCGAGCAGGTAGGTGAGCAAGCCTAGCGACTCCAGGTGGTGGACGGTGAAGGGCATGGGCATCTGCAGGTGGTCGCCGTCGGCCTCCGGCAGGCGCCAGGAGCGCTCGACGCCGGGGACGCACAGTTCCGAGGCCTTCTTAGCGGGATAGAGGGTGCTGAGCAGCACCACGGAGATGACCACGATTTCAGTGCCGACGGCGGAGAGCGAGGAGTAGTTGAGGTCCAGGCCGGGGATCATCTGCCCGGCGGCGATGATCTTGGAGAGCACTTGGCCGAAGAGGTAGCCGGCGATGCCGCCGAGCACGGCGTAGACGCAGGCCTCGGCGATGAAGAGCGCGCCCACGTGGTGCGGGGCCAGGCCCAAGGCACTGAAGATGCCGATCTCGCGCGTGCGCTCGTAGACGGAACCGAGCATGGTGTTGAGCACGATGAGGGCGGCAATGAGCACGGGGATGAAGACGTTGGTGACGCCGCGGAAGGAGGTCAGGCCCACGGAACTGTAGAGATAGACGTTCTTCTTTTCGCCGACGTAGAGGTTGAGGCCGAGGCGCTGCGCCAGGTCCTTGGCGATCTCTTCCACCCGCTTGGGGTCGTCGACGCCAATGGCCAGACTGCGCAAAGTGCCGGCGGCGCTGAGGACCACGGGGGCGGCGACGATCCCCACCTCCGAGGGCTCAATGTGGCGGTACTTCTGCAACTGCTCGCGGCCGACGCGGGTCATGGGCGTGCGGCGGCGAATCTCCTCCATCTGCAGGTAGTCCACGGGCAGGATGGACTCGCCGTCGAGGTCAACGATCTTCTTCATCGCAGTCTCGTCGATGATGCCGATGACGGTGAAGTCAATGCCGACGCAGGAGACCTGGGCCTGGCCCACGTCTTGTGGTCGGATGCCGAGGGTCTCGGCGGCGGTCTCGGGCAGCAAGATATCGTTCTGGTCGGGTCGGAGAGGCCCGCCGTACTTGAGGGCGCGGTTGATGCGAGTGATCTCGTTCTCGCGGTCGCCGATGCCGAGGAGGGCGGTGAAGGTGTAGACCCTGTCGCCGCGGACGCAGTCCACATAGGACTGATTGCCGACCAGCGCGGAGAGGAACCAGGCGCGGATGCAAACGGGGTACAACTGGCCGAAGTCGTTGGCGAAGGCGTCCCAGGCACCGCGCTCGATGGGCTCCCAGATGACGCTGCGCAGCATGAGGCCGGTGTAGGAGGGCGTGCCCTTCAACTTAACGCGGTTGATGCGCACGCTGGAGACGACAGAGGTGAAGGAGAGGACGGTGAAGGTGAGCAGGACGAGGGTGACGCAGGTGAGGGTGGTGCGCATGACGCGGCGGCGCATGTTGGCGATGCCCAGGAGGAAGGCGGCCGAGGAGGCCTGGATGCGGCCCACGTCGGCGCGCTGGATGCGCTTGGCGCCGGAGACGCCCAGGCGGACGCGCTCCATCTGCTCCTCGAACTTGGACACCACGATATAGGTGACCACGACGCTGAGCGCGACAATGGCGAAGGCGACCAGGATGATGTAGGGGGTGCTGGTCATGCGGAACGCCGGATGCACCCAAGCCAGAATGGCAAACATGATGATGAAGACCACGGCGGTCCAGACGATCTGGCGCTTGATCTCGGGCGAGGCGATGAGCAGGCGCTCGGCGAAGAAGGAGAAGGGCAGCAGCAGGAACAAGTAGAAGATGACGCCCTTGATGATGTCGTTGGCGGTCTTCATTACATCGGGATAGGCCTTGAGCTCGAAGCCCCAGGCGGCGCGGCCATAATGCACGGCGTCGCTGTAGCGCATCTGCTCGCGCGCCCTTCTGGCCTGGTTGAGCAACTTCCTGGTCTCGCGGTGCAACTGCTCCAGGCGGGCATTAGTGATGCCGAAGCGGTTGAGCTTGTTGACGATGCGGTCTTGGTTGAGGATCCACATGTCCTCGCCGACCTGCAGGCTGGTCCAGGTCACCTTGTGCTGTTCGGAGACGTTGAAGCCGATGCCCAGCGGCTCCTTGGGGGTCGCGTTGAGCAGGAGGAAGTTGCGGCCCAGCACCGAGGCACCCAGGGTGATCTTGATCAGTGTCCCCGGCGGGGCGAAGGTCACGGCGGCGGGCTCGTACACGGGAGCCCATTGCTGCGGCATAACGGGGACGCAGAAGCCGAAGGAGTAGGGTGCCGCCTCGGTAGTGACGTCGAAGATCTGCAAGTCGCGCAGGAGCAGGAACTGGGTCTGGTCCACGGTGTCAAAAAGCGTGAGCGCCTCACAGTTGAAGAGCACGACGGTGAGGCCCTTGTCGTTGGTGTCCACCTTGAGTTCGATGGGATAGGACTCGTTACCTTGGCGGCCCAGGTCGGGCGCAAAGTCAATCTCCCCGGTCTGGGAGTTGACGCGGTAGGCCTCGACGCGCCATTTGTAGTCGAAGATGCGGCTGTTGCACATGCCGGTGAAGACGGCGTTGCCCTTCTTGTCCGGGATGGCGGCCAGCTCGCCGCGCACGCCCACGTTGGTCTTGCTCAGGGCGCGCACGATGGCTATGGAGCCGGGCACCGGCTTGTTGGGGAAGTAAGCGGCGCCGGTCTTGATGTTGAACTCGACAACGCGGGCGGTGAGTTTGGCGAAGTTGTCGTCGAGGTCCTTGGCGAAGAAGCGGTGGTCGGAGTTGTCCACGCTCAAGAGGCGGGGGATGATCTCCAGCAGCGGCTTCAACTGCCTCTTGACGTTGGGGAGGTTGACGCGGTCGAGGGTGTCAAGGGGGGTGTCCACGTAGCGGCGGGTGTCATTGACGGTGGCGAAAGTGACTCCGGGTATGCCCGCGACCACCGCGACCTCGCTGTCGAACGCCAGACGGCCGGGCAGGTAGGTGCGCCATTCCTTGCCCTTGACTGCGGTTACGGCGTCAACGAACGCCTCTTGGTAGAGGTCGCCCACGGGCAGGCCCAGTCGGCGCGCCAGCGACTGATATTGCTCGCGGCAGAACTTGCCGATCTCGGCGAACTTCCAGGCGATGTCCTCTTTGTAGCCGTAGAAGTAGCCCATCCAGAAGACGCCGGCGGCGCCGCTGCCGCTGCTCAGGTCCAGGCTGAAGACGGCGACCGGATTGACCTGATAGGACTTCTTGTCCTTCATGGCGGCCTTCTGGTCGCGCAGCCAGCCGAGCAGGTGCTTTGAGCCCGCCAGGGCCTGATGGTGACCGGTGCCGGCGACAAAGAGGACGGAGCGCTTGGGGGGGTGGGCCTTGAGCCGCTCGATGAGGGCGAGCAGGCCGGCGAGTGAGTTAAGGCTCTCGGCGCCGGGGGCGAGCCCCAAGACGACGCTGTTGGAGTCATAGTAGGTCTGGATGGCGATGGTCTCGTTCCTCAACGTGGGGTCGGTGCCGCTCAGCCAGCCGCGCACGCTGTCTCCCTGCACTTGCTCCCATTCGACCTGGGAATGCAGCGTGGCTTGCAGTTGCTCACCGGCCTCCAGCCTGCGCTTGAGTTCCAGTCCTTGCTCGCGGGGCACCCACAGGCGAGGGATGTTGACCGGAATGCTGATGAACTTCTGCTCGGCCTCGCCGCGGAGGGTATCGTCGGGCGCGATGAGGACCACGGCCTTGGCGCCCAGATAGGCGGCGTTGAGCCAGGCCATGGCGCAGTTGAAATCGAGCAGCACCAGCGAGCCCTCTAGCAGCTTGCCGTCGAACTCGCGGAAGGAGCCTAGCCCGCCATAGACCAGCGGCCCGCTCAGACCCTCAGGAGGGGTCAGGCAAGTGTGAACCAGGTTAGGCCAAAGGGGACGGACGCGGATGATTTCGCCCGTGGACAGGGTGAGGGTGGTGCCCTTGTCCACAGGGACGGCGGCGGGGAAATGGGTGACGGAGACGCGCTGGAGGCCCAGTTGCCTGAAGGTGCGTTCCACATAGGCGGTAGCCTGCTGCGCGTCTGCGGAACCGGTGATGCGGTTTTGCAGGGCGCCCAGGTCGCGGTGCACTTGGTCCACCCAGTCCACGCCCAGGGTCTCTCCGGTCACGACGGGGTCAGCTGCGGCCGACCCCATGGTGACCAGAAGTGCCAAGATCAGCGCGATGCCCGCGCGTGTTCTCATACCGGCGCCGCCTCCTTGCACATGCTCCACGGCTCGACCGCCAGGGGCCCTGGGCGGGCCCGCGGGGAGGCTAGCCAGCCTCCTCGCCTTCGACTTCGCCGACCGCCAGTTTCACCGACTCGCGGCTCTCCACCCGCTCCACCTGCCCGTCGCGTATCCAGACGATGCGGTCGGAGACATCGAGCATCTTCAGGTCGTGGGTGGCGGAGATGATGGTGACGCCGCGCTCCGTGTTCAGTTGCTTGAGCAGGGTGATGATCTCCTTGCCCGTCTTGAGGTCCAGGTTCCCAGTGGGTTCATCGGCCAGCACGATGGCGGGGTCATTGGCGAGCGAGCGGGCGATAGCCACGCGCTGCTGCTGGCCGCCGGAGAGTTCCATCGGCTTGTGGTGCAGGCGGTCTCCGAGGCCCACCAACTCCAACAGTTCCTTGCCCCGATCGAGCATCTCATCGCTCGTGGCGCCGGCGAAGATCATGGGCAGGGTGACATTCTCCAGTGCGGTCATGACCGGGATCAGGTTGAAGGTCTGGAAGATGTAGCCGATCTTGCGGCAGCGCAGCCAGGCCAATTCGGAGGCGTCCAACTGCGCCATGTCGGTCTCGTCAATGAAGACGCTTCCCGAGGAGGGCTTGTCGAGTCCGCCGATCATGTTGAAGAGGGTGGACTTGCCCGAGCCGGAGGGGCCCATGATGGAGAGGTACTCACCGCGATAGATGTCCAGGGTCACGCCGTTGAGGGCGCGCACCGTCACCTTCCCCATCACGTATTCCTTGACCACGTCGCGGGTGCGTACGGTGTACTCGACCGCCCCCGCATCTTTGGTAGCGACCGCCATCTTTGCAGACCTCCTCTGGCTCCTGCTTGGCCCCGGTATCAGATCTCAATGCGCAGTGCCGCCGCCGGCGGCATGCGGGCCGCGCGCACGGCAGGTGGAATGGCAGCGGCGATGGAAACAATGACGCCCACCGCCATGGAGAATGCCAGGTATTCGAGCAGTTGATCTCCGCGAATGTGCGCCACCCAGCCGAAGCCCCGCCGCACTGAGGTGGCCAGCGCCATGCTGACAAAGCCGAGCAGGATTCCGGCGAGTGAGCCGACGACTCCCATCAGGCCGGACTCGATCAAGAACAAGCGCACCACGAAACTGTCGAGCGCGCCCAGGCACTTCATGGTGCCGATCTCGCGGAAGCGCTCGGTGACCGACATGAACATGGAGTTCATGATGCCGACGCCGCAGACGATGATGGACATGGCTACCAGCCAGGCCTGGCGCGCGCGCACGGCGGCGTCCATCTCCATGCCGCTGGCGCTGGAGGCCAGGGCGGAGGTGAGCACCGACATGAGGAAGGCGATGCCCAACACGACGCCGGAGACGGTGATGATGGCCCGGCCGAAGCGGATGACGATACTCCGCATGGAGATGCGGAAGGCCTCCCGCCAGGGAAGACTGATCTGTTTTTCAACGCCCTTCGTCTGCACTCGGCTCACCGCCGGCCTCCTCCGTCTGCGCGCTTTCCTTAGGCACCGCTAGTACCACCAGCCCTCGTTCGCCGAGGCTGCGCAAGAAGGTGGTCAACGACATCTCCGCCTCGCGAGGGTTTAGTTTATACCGCCGGGCCAACTCGTCAATCAACCCCCGCACGGTGCGCTTGCCGTCGCAGCGCTGCCACACCCAGGTTCCCATCTGGTCGAGCGCGACGCGGCGCTGCGGGGGCGTGAAGAAGATCTTGGAGAGCAGGCTGGCCGCCGGGGTGCGGCGCACCTTTAGGGCCAGTATGAGGTTGCCTTGCTCGTCGCGCTCCGCTTGCACGTTCGGATTCTGAAAGGGCACGGTCTCCAACGCCTGCGCTTTGGTGAACTTGGGTTTGCGCCGCCAACGCAGCAACGGCACTCGCCTCCTAGGGCTCCTGCGCGTCCGAAGGCCCGCTACCGGCCTCGGGGTCGCTCGGCTGTCGGTCGCGCGCGCAGGCCTCGGTGCTGGCGCGCCGCCCGAGCCGCGCCGCCTTCTGCGCTAACACGTTGGCGAGGCGATTCTCAGCGCGGCCCACGTATTCCACTCGATAGCGCCCTCTTGCCAGGGCCGCTCTCACCTCAGCATGGAGGGTTAGCAGGTCGGCCTGCTTCACTCGATACTGGCCACCGACCTGCTTGACCACCAGTTCGCTGTCCAGGAAAACGGCAGCCTGCGACACTCCTCGGGCTTCGCACTCTTGGAGCGCGCGCAGCAAGGCGCGGTATTCCGCCTGGTTGTTCGTGGTCTCCCCGAGGTACTCGCTGACCTCGACTCTCTCGCCTCCGGGCAACTCGAGCACGACGCCGATGCCCCCCGGCCCGGGGTTGCCTATGCACGACCCGTCGGCGTGGACGCGGGCTCCCGGCAGAGGAGGCCCAGGCGGCCCGGGCCCCGCGCCCTTAGGATTGCGCATCCTGCTCCCCACCGAAGTAGAGCAGCCGCTGACAGCCCTCGCAGGTGAGGACGCTGCCGTCGAGGCGAGCGCGGTGCCCGGACAGGGCCGGCACCATGATGTTGCACATCGAGCATGCGCCTCGCTCAACACGGGCCATTCCGACGCCTCCGGCGCGCGCGCGGATGGCCTGGTAGCGTGAGAGCAAGTCAGGGGGCACCGCAGCGGCCGCCGCCGCGCGCTGGGCCTTGACGGCGGCGAGTCGTTCTTCGAGCGCAGCCCGGTTGCGCGCGTAGGCCTGCGTAACCTGGGCCAACCTCTTGCGGCCGACGCGGACCTTCCTCTCCAACTCCGCCATCTCCGCCTTGAGGCGGTCGCCCTGCTCCATCATCTCCAGGACGCGGGTCTCCAGCCGGTCCGCCTGCCCGCCCAAAGCGGCGATCTCGCGCTCCAGGTCGCGCAATTCCTTGGGATTGCTGACCAGGCCTTGGTACAACTCGCGCTCAAAGTGCTTCTTCTTGTCTTCGGCGGCGTCGAGGCTCAACTGCACGTCGCGCTGCTCGGCCTGCAGGTCATGGAGTTGGCGCTGCAGTTTCTCGAGGTCTTTCTCCAGGCGCTCGCACAGCCTGTTCAACCTGCTGCCGTCATCGAGCGCGGCGACCTCTGCCTCCACCCCACTGGCTTGCGCGTCAGCCAGGTGGACCTGCCACAGAACCTCTAGGTCCTTGGTCATCGCTCGGGCTCTCCTCGCCCCGCGCGCGCAGCGAAGCAGGGACTGAGGTTGGTGGACGCCGGGCGGCGAGCGACACTGGGCGGCCGCGAACCGGGCGCAATGGCCGCTGCGGCCCGGTAGCGGAATCCCGGTACCCCTGCAGCCGCCACTGAGCCGGCGCTGGGCACGCCTATGCCCCTCTCCCCTCCTGCTCGGCGAGCGCTTTCAACGCCGCCAGCATCTGGTCGCAGTTCTGCTGCATCTTCTTCTGTATCAGGCCCTTGATGAGGGCACCGACCAGGGGCACGTTGAGGTCGTAGTCAATCTCAAGGCGCGCCTTGGTGCCGGCGCCCTCCGCAAGGAAGCGCCACACGCCCTGGTAACGGTCGAAGTCGCCCTCGGTTTGCCGGAAGCGGCACTCGTGCGCGACGCCGTCCCACTCGTCCTCTTCAACCCATTGAATGGTGCGGTTGAACTCAGGCACCCGGGCGGTCCAACGCGTGCGCGTCTGCCCCTCTTGGCGCTCGAGCATCTCCACCCGTTCGAGGTCAGCCATGAACTCGGGGAAGCGCTCGACCTGCTGGGCCAAGAGGTACAGGTCCTCCACAGGCACCTCGACGGTAATCTCCGCGACCACTTGCGGCATGCGCGACCTCGCCCCGGCGTTGACGCTGGTACAGCGGAACGACTATAATGCTCGAGCCCCGGAGTGTCAAACGACTAGTGCGGCGCAGGCACAAGCGCCCGCTTCGCAGGAGGCCTGGTTAATGGGGAAGTGGGTATCTGCCGTCTCGATCTTGCTGCTGGCGTGGGTGGCGGCGCCCGCGGGCGCCGACGACCTGCTCTTTTCGGCTGACAAGGAGTTTCGCAATCTGGAGCCGGGCCTGCACCTTACCGGCGAGAGCAGAGGAGAAGTGACGGAGACGGGCCAGGCGCTCACGACTCAGGTGCAGCCGACGCTGAAGGTGCGCGAGTTGACCGCCGGGGCGGACGTGCGCCTGGTCTACGCCACTCCGGGCAGCCTCGATCAGGCAGTGGACACCACCAGGGCCCTGCTCAAGATCGCCTTCATTGACTACACCAGCAAAGAGGGCCGCGCGCGCTACTCCTCCATCGCCTCCGCCACGTTTGGCCGTGGGCTGCTGGTGCGCAACTACGCCACCAACGAGCGTAAGGCTTACTTCGGCGGCTGGGAGGGCCGCCGGGGCGCTGTGTATCTGCTGTCCACGGACACGCACCTCACCATGGCGCGGGCACGGCTGGACCTGCGGCCGGAGGTGCAGGTGGGGATCACCTACGTTGAGGACGATGAGCGCCCGGCCTATGGCGGCGTGCCCGAGTCGGCTTACTCCATTGACTTTCAGATTCCGCTGCCGGCGTTCAACCTCAAGGCATACGGAGAGTTCGCGCACTTGCAGGGCAACGGCAGCGGGCTGGCCGGCGGCGTGATGTACGAAGCGGGCAAGGGCCGGCTGCAGTGGCGCCACGAACTCTCTCACTATCAGGACAGGTTCGTGCCCGCCTACTACGACGGGTACTACGAGGTCCAACCTGCGGACCTGTTCGCCGCTCAGGGGCGGGCGGGATTCCTTTCGGAGGTGACCATTCGGCCCCTGGAGAATGTCGTGGGGCAAGCGCGGCTGACGAAGAGCGCGGGCGAGCGCGCTTCCCTACATGCGGAGGCCGCCGCCAAGATTCTGGAGAACCTGCGCGGAGCAATCTCACTGGACGCGAAGAACTACGGCGGGCGCGTCAACCGCACCGACGACACCCTCTACCAGGCCAAGATCATCTACGGCATCAACGAGAACATGGACCTGGTGGTGGAGTACAATCGTACCTACCCGGACGAGAACGCCTCCAGCCACGAGGCCATCGAGTACACGCTGGTAAAGACTCGGTTCAAGATCTAGGGGCCCCCCTACAGCCCGCGAACGCGAGGCGGGACGCGCGCTCACCCCGGCGCCCTTGCGCCGGGAACCCCCTGCTGTGCTACCTTGTTGGAGGTCGCGTGCGCCGAAAGCACGCAGGGGTAGTCGTGGTGGTGGAGATGGTGACCGCGAGAGGTAATGCTGCGCAAGCGCGCGTTGGTGATAGTGCAGCAGGGAGGGAACCATGAGGCGGGTGCTTAGGCGGGACATACTGGGGGGGCTGGTTCTCATTGCCCTCGTGAGCGCCGTCACTTGGTGGGTGGTCGAGCGCTACAAGAGACCGGGGCAGATGTCACTGCTGCAGGCGCAAGCGATGGATATGGGCGCGATGAGGGCGCCTGAGGGCACGCAGCCGGTGGCGGCGGAGACGGTCGCTTACGGCCCTATCGAGGGGAAGGTCACATACACGGGCACCGCCGTCGCGTATACGGATGAGGACGTGTATCCGCGGGTGACGGGGCGGATTGTGTCGCTGCCGGTGTACGCGGGTGACCGCGTGCGGCCCGGCCAACTCATCGTGCGCCTCGACAGCGAGGAACTCCGCGGACGCGAGGCGGAGGCGGCAGCGGAGAAGGCGGCCGCGGGCGCCGGCTCAACGGCGGCGGCGGCCGAGGCGGCCCAGACTCGCACAATGCTCTCTCAGGCCGAGGCGGAGATAGCCAAGGCGGAAGCGGAAGCGGCGGAGGCCGAGCAGGACCGGGCAGGGGCAGTGGCCATGGTCGCGCAGGCGGAGCAGGAAGTGAACGCGGCAGGAGAGCAGGAGGCTGCGGCCAAGGCCGAGTGGAGGGCGGCGCAAGCGGACGAAGCGCAAGCGCGAGCCGAGGTGGCCTCGGCTCAGGCGCACGTGGAGTATTGGAGCGCGGAAGGCGAGCGCATGCAGGACCTGCTGGACCAAGGCGCGGTGTCGCTGGACGAGTTCCAGAGGGAGAAGGCGGAAGCGCAGGCCG
>CAZGSV010000042.1:0-26409 GCA_964528605.1 uncultured Armatimonadia bacterium | reverse complement strand
CTTTTCGGACACTCGGCACCGCCCTGCGGCGCGGAGGAGAACGCACCCCCAACACCACGGGCGGAGTATACTACCCCCCAGACCGCGGCCAAACAAGGACCAGTCCGAGAACGATCAAGACAACGACCAGGACCGGCGCGCCCTGATGCGCCTAGTGCACCGCTTTGCGGATCCCGGCCTCAATCTGGCGCTGGAATCGTTCCTGCGTCTGGTTCGCGGCGTGCTCGGGAACCGTCTGTTCTCGGTGGTGCTGTACGGCTCAGTTGCCTTCGATGATCTGGCCCCCGGCTATGGCGACCTGGATTTCCTGGCGGTGGTGGACCACGACTTGAGCGAGGAGACGCGCGCCGCACTGGTGGACGCGCGGGCGCCCCTGCGGCGCGGCGATCACGGCGTCTTCGGCCGGATGCTCGAGGGCGCGTTCCTCCCCCGCAAAATGCTCAACCCGGCCGTCACGGGCGAGGCGCTCTGCTGGGGCACGAGCGGCGAGCGCCCCTGGCAGACTAACAAGTTGGGCGCGCTGGTGCACTGCGTCATCCGTGAACGCGGCGTTGTCATCTGGGGCCAAGACGTTCGCCGCGAGGTGCCCGCGCCCACGCCACAGGAGTTGATGGAGGACGTCAGGGCGGCCTGTGAGAACGCCAAACAGCACGGCCGCGGCGGCGCGCTGCACTCGGTGGACTGGCTGCTCACCATCGCACGCCTCTTGCTCTGGCTGCGTGAGGGCCGGCTGAGTTCCAAGAGCGAGGCGGCGGATTGGGCGTACGGGCACGCCCACCGAGAGTGGCGCGAGTTCTTGCCTCAGGCCAAGCGCTTGCGTCTGAATCCTTCCCTGGCAGCGGCGCCGGAAGTGCAGCGCTGGCTGGACTCGCTCACTGACCCCATAAGACAGGCCTGCGCCGAACTCGAACACGAGATAGCCCAACCCCGTGGGTGACCGGGTTCAACGCGACCTGCTCTGTTGAGAAGGTGCTCGTCCCCTACCCGCGCCCGCCAGGAGAACACGGCAATGTAGCGGCGCCCCGCCACCCGGGTGCAGCGCCGACTACTACCACGTGATACCCGAGTAACCGCACGCTTTTTGACCGCGGTACGCTTTCGTGGATATACTTGATGGTGGTGGGCCCGTAGCTTAGCGGATAGAGCGATGGCCTCCGGAGCCATAGGTCGTGCGTTCGAATCGCACCGGGCTCGCCAGTAGCGCCCCTGTAGCTCAAAGGATAGAGCGAGGCTCTCCTAAAGCTTAGGTTGGCCGTTCGAGTCGGCCCAGGGGCGCCATTTTCTCGGGCGGCACAGAGGGGGGAATTCTCAGACCGAGGTGAACGCCGTGGAAATGCAGGTGCATCGCAGGGAGCATTCCGCAAAGCACGTACTCGTCATTGGGGGCGAAGAAGCCAGCCGCACCTATGTCCTCGACCTCGAAGTCCGCGTCGGCTGCTGCGCCTTGAGAATGGGCGGCATCGCCGACGTCGCCACCAGAGAGGAGCATCGCAACCGCGGCTACGCGCGCAAAGTACTCAACCACTGCCTCGAGTGGATGGCCGCCGAGGGCTACGACATCACCATGCTCATCGGCATCCCGGACTTCTACCCCAAGTTCGGTTACGCCACGGTGATGCCGGAGTACCGCCTGGAGATTCCCGTGGAGATGCTCGAGCCCGTAGAGAGCGGCCTGACCGTCCGTCCCGCGGAACAGAGCGACCGCGAGGCCATCATCGCCATCTACAACGCCACTAACGCCACCCGCAGCGGCACCCTCACGCGCCGCCCCGACCGCTGGCGTTGGTTCGAGTCGGGCACCAACTGGGAGATTGCCGTGAGTTGCGTGGCCGTGTGCGAGGGCGACAAGGTCGTCGGTTACGGCGTCTTTGACGACGAGCCCGGCACCGCGCGGGTGGCCGATGTCGCGGCGCTCAGCGAGAAAGCCTATCGCAGCCTCCTCGTGCATTTCAGAGAGCGGGCTAAGACCGAGAAGCGGGATGCCGTTAGTGTTTGCGCGCCTATTGACCACCCCTTCGCCTATCTGGCGCGCCGCCTGGGCTGCGAGGTCCGCGTGGGCTTCCCGCGTGCCGGCGAAGGCATGGCCCGCATAATCCACCTCCGGCCGACGATGCAGAAACTCCTGCCCGAACTGAACCGCAGGCTGATCGGCACCGCCTTCCACGCCTGGTCCGGCTCCCTCATCGTGCGCACCGACATCGGCGCCCTCGGCCTCCGCTGTGCCTCGGGCCAATGGAGCCTCGAGGGCGAAGGCGAGCAGCAGTCCGGGCTTGAGTTACCGCAGTGGGCCCTCATCCAGTTGCTCATGGGCTATCGCACCGTGGCCGACGTGCTAAGCAGCGGCGGCGGCAAACTCGTCGGCCAGCCGGATGCGGGCCTCTTGGACGCCCTCTTCCCTGCCCAGTGGCCCCACATGTGGCCGACCGATAGGTTCTAGGGCCCCGAGCAAAGGCATCCTATCGTAGGGGCGAGGCGCCTGCCTCGCCCGCAAGTCTTTCGGGACGGCCCGGCGGCCGTCCCCTACGACGGCGCGCTGGAGTTACTCCGGCCCGGCGGCCAACCCGCGTCCCTGTCACGCTTCGGGCGGGTCGAGCGTCCCCGAGTACGGCCACGCGTCCGGCGTCTCGACAAGCCCTCTCCTTGACGGATTCCCCGTCACATACTCGCATACCCGCTGTAGGTCCTCGTCGCATCGCACAACGTGGTCATAACAGGACCGCTGCCACAGGGGTCCTGGTACTCCGTGCTCGTGCAAACGCCTTGACACCCAGGTCTTCAAACGACGCACCAGAGAAGGTAGGCCTGGCCCCTCCTCGCGGATCGAGACCACGACGTGCAGGTGGTCCGGCATGATGCAGTAGCAGTGCACGCGAGCCACATGGAGTGCACTCCAACGCCGCAACTCGGCGACTATCAGGCCTGCGGGCATCTCCGAGCTCAATGATCGGGCCCGCGGATGGGCACAGATTGTGACTGCGTAGGCGGATCCGGGCGCTGCGTAGTCGAACCCTTCGAGGCGCAGCCGTTTGCGCCTCGGGTAAGGTCGCTCATCCATTCCTGCCTTACAGGATAGCGCTCGCCGCGACAACGGTAAACGCACCGCTCCCCTTCCCCTGCACGCCGCCTTTGGGGCAGCAGCGCCGAACGCTCCACGCCGGGGTGACCCCTAGCCTGCGCGCATGATGCGTAGGGGCGAGGCGCCTGCTCTACCCGCCGTAGGAGGGCCCGCCTGCTGCCCCCTTGGACACCTGCACACTATGCGTAGGAGCGAGGCGCCTGCCTCGCCCGCAAGTCTTTCGGGACGGCCCGCCCGAAGCATGCGCGGGACGGCCCGGCGGCCGTCCCCTACGACCGCGCGCTCAGGTCCGCTAGACCCTCACCACATACGTCCCGGCGATCTTGTCGTGCCAGGCCTGCTTGTCCGGGTCCCACGCAATCCACAGGTACCCCAGGCACAACACCATCCCGGAGATGATGCTGCCCACCCACCGCAGCGCCGCTCGACCGTAGTCCACCGGCTGGCCGGTGGTGAGCACCACCTTGATGCGTAGCGCCATCATCCCCACCGTCTGCCCTTTCCACCCTATGAGCCCGATGGAGTACGCCAGCGAGATGACGAGCAGCAAGACCTGAGCAATGCCGAAGCCGCCCGCTGCCGCGCCCGAAGGCGCTCCCATGTGAGCCGCGGCCATGATGCCGCCTCCGGCGACTCCCATGATGATGCCGCACGGAATGCCAACCACAATCATGTCAACGAGGTAGGCCACGAACCGCGTCCAGAATCCCACCTTCTGTAGGCCTGTGGCCGGCGGCGCCCACCCAGGACCAGCGGGCGGTGTCGGAGGCTGTGACGGCTGACCTGTTTGACTGGGTTGAACCGAACCTGTACCCGAAGACATCCCGACTCCTCCTCTT
This sequence comes from uncultured Armatimonadia bacterium, assembly GCA_964528605.1. Lineage (GTDB taxonomy): Bacteria > Armatimonadota > Zipacnadia > CAZGSV01 > CAZGSV01 > CAZGSV01. The sequence continues at coordinate 22,494 of CAZGSV010000042.1, read as the reverse complement.
AGGGTTGATCGATCCCCACCGCCTCTCGCACACGCGCGAGTTCTGCTGCATACACAACGGGGCTGCACCCCATTCTAGTTCGACACGGCGCGCCCGCAAACCCTTCGGGACGGCCCGGCGGCCGTGCCCGACGAACCATGCGCCTCTCACCCCTTCTGCCGCCGGGCCGTGGCCATCCGCGCCGCCAGAAAGATCGCCTCGATCATACTCTGCGGGTCGGCCTTCCCTTGCCAGGCAATGTCGAACGCCGTGCCGTGGTCAACCGACGTCCGCACGATGGGCAACCCCAACGTCACATTTACCCCCGCCAAGTGCCGCTCCGGACCCAGGTGGAAACTGATCGTCTTGAGCGGGATGTGGCCCTGGTCGTGATACATCGCCACCACCGCGTCGTACCGCCCGGCGCGCATGAGCGCGAAGACTATGTCCGGCGAGATGGGCCCCTCAACCCCGTGGCCCTCGGCCCGCAGGGCCTCAATCACCGGCGCGATAATCTCCGCCTCCTCCGTGCCGAAAAGCCCGTGCTCTCCCGCGTGCGGGTTGAGGCCGGCCACTCCCACCCTCGGCTTGGTTACGCCCATGTCGCGAAGCGCGGCCAGGGTCACCCGCACGACCTTCTCCACTCTCTCCTTGGTCACCAGGTCGCACGCGCGCCTCAGGCTCACGTGCGCCGTCACGTGCGCCACCCGCAGCGGCCCGCACTCGAGAAACATCACCGCGTCGCCGCCCGTGATCTTGGCCAGCGCGTCCGTGTGCCCGGTGAAGGGAATGCCCGCGCTCTCGATGGCTTCCTTGGAGACCGGGGCGGTCGCCATCGCCGCCACCTGCTTCTCTACCACCAACCGCGCGGTCTCCTGAATCACGTTCCAGGCGGCCTCGCCCGTCTGAGGGCTGGGACGGCCGCGCACGAACCCCGGTGGCGGAACCGGCCCGGTGTCCCACAAGGGAATCGCCTCTTCCACCTCGCGCGCTGCCCCTGGGTCCTTCACCGGCCGCACGGGCGCACCCCCGAACTCAGCCACCGCCGCATCGAGAACGTCCTTGGATCCCACCACCAGCGGATGGCAGACCTCCCATATGCGCTCCTCTTGCAGGGCGCGTATCACTATCTCCGGCCCCACCCCCGCAGGATCGCCCATGGTGATGGCCACAATAGGTTTGTCAGTCTTCGCTGGCACCTGTGGATCCCCCCGTGGCTAGTTCGCGCAACCGCCTCAGACACTCGACCAAGGTCTCATCATCCCCCATGTTGCCACCTTTGGTGACAATTGTCATTCCGGCGTACGGGCCTTCGGCAACGCTGAGAACCGGCACGCCGGGCAGCATCTCGCCCAGAACCCACGCCGACCAGACCCCCAGGTCACTCAGCAAGCACCTGGCCGTCTCCCCGCCAATGACAAAGAGCCCCGCCAGGGGGACGCCGCGCTCACGCAGGAACTCGACTCCCGCACGCGTCGTCCGCGCCGCCATCGCTACTCGCGAGACCTCTCCGGCCTTCACCGCCGCCGCGATCTGGCGCCGCGTCAGGTCCGCCAGGCTTCCTGACACCACCATTATGGTGCCGGGCCTGGACAACGTGACCGTGAGCGGCTGCTCGTCTCCCAAGAGGCGGATCGCGATTGCCCGCGCGAGGCCGGCTGAGCCCGCAGGCAGCCAGTTCGTCTCCGGAGCCAACAGGACGTCGGCCAACGTCCGCAGATCCTCGTCGGTTTCGGCGTCGGCCGCGCAAAGCCGGACACCCTCGGCCTCGAACTCGCCAAGCGCATCAGAGACGGTGTCCGGTCCGCGCCGCACCGCCTCGAGAGTGACCAAGCCGACCTCGGTGCCAAGCGCCCGCGACAACGCGGCTCGCAGGTCCGGGTCGGGGGCCGGCTGCGCAACGGCATCGGCCGCCAAGGCCTCATCCACCGGCCTATCGCGGACGAATAACGTTCCGCCTCTGACGACCCGTCCTTGCCTGGGGAACGCCGGACACAGCAGTGCCCCTCTCGCTTCCAGCGCCTCGGCCGCCGCGATGCTCTCCGCCCCCACGTTCCCTCGCATCGTCGAGTCAATCTTCTTGAAGACGATCTGAAAGCCCAGCAGCCGAACGAGCCGGCAAGCCTCCCCCGCTCTCCGAGCCGCCTCCTCCGGGGCCTCATGGCGGCTGGCGATGTCGAACGCGGCTATGGCTGCCCTGCTGGCCAAGGTAACGCGCTCGAGGGTGGGCACGCCCATGCAGACGAACGGGCGAACCTCGGGACGGGCAAACTGGGCTGCGCTGTCGCACGCGCCGGTCAGATCATCGGCAATGATGGCGATCTTGGGGGTGGCCAATCGCATTCGGCCAATCGTGTCGCGAATGCCACTAATCTAGGCCCCACCTCGCCCATAGGCAAGGCGGGAGAATGGGGCGGGAAATGGGGACGGTAACCGTTTTCCCTCCGAATGACGCGCCGCTTACACGACTGCGGAAAATGGTTGCTGTCCCCATTTCCCCATCTCCCCGATCACGCGCCCCCCTCCGCCCTCACTCCCCTATCTTCGGCAGCGACTCAATGCACCTGCCCAACTTCCCCCGCGTCAGGGACAGCACCCGAGGATCCTCTTTGCTCGCCAGCACCTCTCCGGCCGCCCGCTCCAACTCCCGGTAATGGGCCGCCAACGCCTCGCGCGCGATCCCTGCCCGCGCGCACGCCGCCAGCCGCCGCTGCAGCAGGTGCAGATAAGCGTAGTCCTCTATGCCCTCACGCCAGGCCTCCCATCGCTTGCTCGGGATCAGCCACTCGCTCCGCGGCGCCTCCGGCGGCGCGTGCTCCGCGTCGTACACCGCCGCGTAATCACAGTGGCCCCCATCAAAGTCGTCCCAGGCATTGTCCCCACTCCACCCGGCATCCCCGTAGGCCCAGAAGCCAATGCCCGCAAGGTTCTGCTGCCAGGCGCGCCAAGCCTTCAGCCGGTAGTAGTCATACGGCTCCAGCCCCTTGGCCGGGCCCGAGCAAGAATAGGTCCACATCCTCCCCCCTCCGCCGCGCAAGTATTGGAGGTCGTCTGCCCGCTCCTCGACGAAACTCTCCAGATGCGGACACCACACGTCAATGTAGGGCGCGATGGCCTCCAGTTCCTTGCGCTTCGCACCTCCCGTGGGATCGGCGAACACCCGGATGGAAGGGTCAATGCCCTTGATGAGCGCCGCCAGTTCCGCAAAGCGCGGGCACACCGTCTCATCGAACGGATAGAAGAAAAGGCGGTCGTAGCCGTAGCCCAGTTCCTGCAGGTGCGCCACCCATGCCTCTAGGTACCTCGTGAACGCTTTCTTCCACGTCTCGCTCATCCACTCCGCGCCGAACCTCCCGCCGTCCGGGCTCTCTGAGTCCACGAAGCCCCAGAACCACGACACCTCCCGCGCCCACGAGTGTGCCTCGAGCACGCGGTCGTGCTCGCGGAAGTCAATCTGGCCCACGAGTTTCCCCTGGGCATCGAACTCCGCCTCCGGCATCTCGCGCGAGGTCAGCACGAAGGTGTTGGTGTAGTGCGCCTTCAGGTCGGCGAGCGCCTCCTCCTGGTGCGCCGACAGCAGCGGAAACACGGTGACGTAGGCCCAGTTGTAGACCGACAGCGGCATTTCCTCCGGCAGCGCGAACGCCCACACCTTCACCGCAACCGGCACCACCATCACCGTCTCCTCGCCCACGCTCAGTTGCACCAGCCCGCGGTACATCCCGGCCGCCAGGCCGCGTGACTGAAAGGTTAGCCACAACTCGGCTGCCTCTCCGGGCCTTAGCCCGATCCCCTCCTCCCCCACCAGAGGCAGCGCGTCCGCCCCTACCTTGCCGTCCCGAGCCATCGTCCACAGCGCGCGCCGCACGGTCACATGGTCCTTGCCGAAGGCCGCTGCGTCCGGCGGCGCGTCGGGCGCGATCGTCACCCTCACCTTGGCCTGCTCGCCGCTCACGTTCGCCACCATCAAGGCCGCCGATTCATACTCGTTCGCCGCCATCTCGGCCGATATCGCTCCGAACGGCAGGAACGGCGGCGGCAGGTCCACGGGCGTCACCGCGCCCCACGGGCTGACCTCCCAGGCGATCAGCCGGCATCCCGCGAAAGACTCCTGCGCGGCCTGGCTGTTCAGGTCCAGCAACGCCCTCTCGCCGTCACCGGGATCCTCCTCCGGGCCGGCGGCGCGCAACCGCACGGCCAGTTGCTGCGCGCCATCCCGCACGTCCTCGGAGGTCGTGTTTCCCGCGATCTTCTCCGCAAGCGTCGCCAGCCAGGCGAAGTAGAAGGCGTGCTGTTCGGGCGCCAACACACGCTTGGCCTCCGTGGGGAAGACGGCGTAGTCGAGCGTCGCTCGTGCCCCCTGAGCCCAGCCGCCACCGGCCAGAACGCTCAACAGAACCGCGACCGCCGTGGCCGCCACCCACACTCCCCCAGTGCAGCACACCCAGCACTCTCTCGCCTCCATCGCCGCCATCCGCCTACGCCCCCTCCTCGTCTAGAACGCGAAGCAGCACATCCGGATGATCGGTCTCGATTGCCACCACCCCCGCGCGAATCACCCGCCGCATCATGTCCTCGGTGTCGCACGTGCCCGTGAGGCTGGTCGTGCACCTCATCCCGTAGCGCGCCGCCTCCGCCAGCATCTCGTCCGAGAACACCTCGCCGCGCACCTCTATCACCGGCGGCCGCAGCGCCTCCCCGACCGTGCGAAGCCCCTCCAGCGACCTCCCTGCCGGCATCAGCACCACCTTGGCGTTGAGCGCCTGCACTTGCCTCGAGGTCGCCAGATCGGTGTGCACCAGCACCTCTGTCTCCACGCCGTGCTTCTCGATGAGCGCCACGACTTTCTCCGCCGGTCCCGCTTTCCAGTCTATGTACACGCCGACGCGATGCGCACAGAGGGCGAAGATCTCGTCCAAGGTGAGCAGGCGCGTCCCCGCGAACTCCGGCGAGAACCACGACCCCGCGTCAAGGCGCGAGACCTGCTCCCACGTCAGGTCCCAGATGTTGCCGCGCCCGTTCGTCTTCCCGCTGACGTCGTGGTCGTGGAAACTGATGAGCACGCCGTCGCGCGTCTGGCGCAAATCAATCTCGACGAAGTCGAGGGCTATCTCGATGGCCTTCTCGAAAGCGGGCGCGGTGTTCTCCGGCGCCCACTTGTTCGCGCCGCGGTGCGCGATCACGCGTACGCGATGCCCCGAACGGCTCAAACCCTCCCAAAAGTCCATTCCCTTCCCTCCCGACGACGGCCGATATCGGCGCAGTTTACCACCGCCTGGGCTACCAGCCCAGCCACCGCGCAGCCGCCCCTGGCGCCAATACCTCCGAGGCGCCACGAGGTACCCCGTCGGTGCCCGGAGGCCGCCCGCCTCTACCGCAGCACCACGTGCGAACGCGCGGGGTCGAAGACCTCCTCCGCGGCGGCCGGGTCGCGCTGGGCGTACCACTCTCCCAACCACTTCCACTCCAGATCGCGTAGCGCGTAGAGCCTAATGTTCCCCGGGTCCCCATACCGTCTTGCGAGGTCGGCCAAGCGGGGCTCACCCTGACGGCGCGCTTCGTCCTTCGCGCGCATCTCGCGCAGCATCCGCTCCCAAGGCTCGCGCTCCAGGTATTCGATGTTGTCGTCACGCACGGCAATGAAGTAGATGCGTTCGCTGTGCGGCGGGATCACGCCCGCGAGGATGGCGTCAATCCAATACCCCTCCGTACGGTAACGCTTCAGATTGACGGCCTCGCGGATGTAATCGGGCAAGGCCTCGACGTCCGACAACTCCGGGCGGTCGTGTTCCAGGTTCACCGCTCGGCCCCGATAGTCCCACGGGCAAACCTCGCGCCGCACCAGGCCAGGGATCACGTCCATGGTATCCAGCAGTTGAGGCAGGTCGGCGAGCGCCCCCTTGCGCAGGAAGATAGTCTCCGAGCGGTTCAATGCGCACTTCTCGGCGACCTCCGCCAGCAGGAGCAAGTAAGCGAAGTCCCCTTCGCGCCGCGCGAAGCGGTCGTGGTTTTCGCCGAAGCCGTAGAAGGAGAGGTTGACGGTCTGGATTCCCGCCTCCCGCAGGGCATTGAGCATTTGCCGCAACTCGTTCTGGTCTCTCACCCGCAGGCCGTTCAGGGGCAAGTAATCGCTGCCCGCCATCTGGTGCTCGCGGCGGAAGGAGACGTAGTCCACTAGTTGGGGCAGAGCGCACTCGTACGAAAAGCCGGCGCCGAACTCCATCTTGAGATGCTCGGCGCCGGCCTCGCGGGTCCACTCTAGGAAGCGCTCCGCGACGGCCTTGGCGCGTTCGTAGGGCACGGAGGCCGGCGCGCCGGAGTTGAGGCAGCAGTGCCGGCAGCGGCAGCCGCAGGGCGCCCCGTCCCATTCGAACACAACACCCCAATCGGCCATTCAATTGGTCTCCCGAGGCATGCTGCTACCAACTGCCCAACGTTAACACCGCCGCGCGCGTTCGGCAAAGCCGGCCGGGCGTATGACAATGCGCCCCTACGATGGGCGCGCGCCCTCCTTCGGCGGGCAAGCGGGAGCCCTGCCTCCACGGGCCGGCGCCCACCCGCCATCTACTTGCTCGCGTTCAGCCCTATCTGCACATCTCCCTGGCTGCGGTTGTCTATCTTGGCCCCGCCGCGCAGCCGATTGCCGACGATGACCGCGGCTTCAACCTCCGGCTCCAGCGTTATCTGGTTCTTCCCCTCGTCCATGAAGTCGCACGCCATCACCGCCAGCCCGCCGCTCTTGGCGTGAATACAGGGCGCGCCGGTCGCGCCCCGGTCCCAGCCGTTGAAGTGGCACCCGTCAAAAGTGACCTGCCCGTTGCCCTCGTTGACCGCGTGCGAGGTCGTACTCTCGATGCCCCAGAAGCCGCAGCCCATGAACTTCACCGGGCCGGAGTTGGTGTCCTTGATCTGGATGCCCGCCATGAACTGGCCGTTGGTGAAGACCACGCCCGCGTGGCCCTGAGAGGCGTCCACCTGCACCGCGCACGGCCCGACGTCCGAGCCGCACTGGGTCAACACAACGTTGGGCTCGCCTGCGTTGGTGCGGATGAAGTGGTAGCCCACCTTGTAGCCGATGCAGAAGCAATTGACCATGTACTCCCAGTCCGTGCGGCCGAGAATGAAGGCCTCGCCCTCGCGCAGCGTGAACTCCCTGGGAAAGCCGCCGGTGTCCCAGAAAGGCCACAGGTGCACGTCCTCGATGCGGCCGATGTCATAGCACTGGTCCACGAAGATGCCCTTGTAGAGCGCCTGCGAGTAGAGGCCCTTGATGTAGTGGCGGCCGGCGGGATAGGTGCCGAAGTCCACGGCCTGATAGGGGTTCACCAGCAGCACGTCCACGATGGAGCAGTTGTCGCCGATGCCGCGCACGGTCCAGGGGTAAGCGAGGGGCGGGTCGGTGAGCGTTTGCTCCGGGTAGAAGACGGTCAGCCCGTGGAGGGTCGAGTTGGCGTGCAAGGTGATGAACGGCTGGCCGTCAGGGTTGCCCTTGTCGGCCACGGCGAGCAGCGTTGAGCCGAGGTTCTGCGTGCGCGCCGTCGGGGCCCGGAAGACGCCCTCGAGGGTCACGTGGTCGGGCACGTCGAGGTTCCCGGCGATGAAGTAATTGCCGGTGGGGATCGAGACCAAGCCGCCGCCGGCCTGGCTCGCCGCGCGCATCGCCGCCTCGAAGGCCGCGGTGTCATCTACCTTGCCGTCGCCGACCGCGCCGAAGTCGCGGACGTTGTAACTGACGGGCGGTTCGGCGGGGCTCACCGCAGGCGGCACGGTGGCCTCCCACCCCGGAACTCCCAGAGCCAAGGCTGCCAGCAACACTGTTATCTGCATCTCCATCGCCTCCTAGCACGTTCGGGATTGACGGTGAGCGCGTAGGGGAGGGCCGCCTGGCCCTCCCGCGTCATTTTCGCCTCCTGTGGCCGCCCTTCGTAGGGGCGACTCGGTGAGTCGCCCAGTGTCCTCACGGGACGGCCAGGCGGCCGTCCCCTACACGCAGGGGGTGAACGCCTGCGCGGGTCCCCCTGTCCTGTAGGAGCGGCATTCTTGCCGCGACTCGGTACTATGCCAGCCACCACCAATCGATCTCGCCCGACGAGCGCGGATTTGCGCTGGAAAACGGATACTCCTGCGCGTTTGGGCAGAGGCCTGCCCGCACGGGGTTGTCGTGAATGTACGCCAGGGCTGCGCGCGCTTGCCGCAGGTCGCGGATAGCCCGATCCTGGAAGCCGGGCTGCCACACCGGGCGGGCCACACCGAAGTCAGCCCCAAGTCGCCGCGCGACGAACCCCTTAAGCACTCCGATGACTCGCGACAGCGCTTGCTGCTCGCGCACCGACAACGCGAGGTGAACGTGGTCCAGCATGACAATGTAACCGAGCAGCCAGATGCGTCCTGAGCGTCGGAGCCAGCGCACCGCCTCGACCATTACGTGCGCACAGGCGGGGTCCCGGAACACGGGCCGCGACTCGGAGGTGCATGCGGTGACGAAGTGAGCCGTGTTCTCGACGGAGACGCGTCCTTTGCGGAGGGCCCGGTGCCCAGGACTCGGTTTCCGACCTTCTGGCCGGGTGGTCATTCAGGCCACCGCCTCGACTTTGGTTCCGATTTCACTGATTGTCGCGGCAGGAATGCCGCTCCTACACTACACTGCCGCCATAATGGCCGGCCAGTTGTCGAGGCCCGCCTCACCCCCACCGCACCTCCCACGGCGTCACCTCTGTTTCCGTCACGACCGGCAACACGACTGCTCCATTCGCGCCGGCGCGAGGCTGCGCCGGGCGGCCTCCCACCGTCGCGCTAGTGGGCGTTCCCGCGCCACCGGCGATGACGATGAAGCCCTGCTGCCCCGGGGGACGGCGCAACTCGCCGGTCAGAACACCGCGCTCGTCCCACACGACATTCGCGAGTTCGCAACCGCCGCTTTGGTGGAACGTCGTGCCGACGACCCAGGGATGGGATCTGGCTCGGCGTAGCAGCAGCAACTTCACCGCCGGCCCGAAGAAGGAAACCTCGAGCAGGCCCGGCGCCGGCGTCGCGATCAGAGCCGCGGCGTCGCCCGGATGCGCGTAACCCTTTGGGTTCTCGCGAGTCGCGGGCACTTCCCCTAGGAACTGCCCCGACCAGAACTCGTAGGCCCAATACACACCGTCGGGGTCGATGCCGAGGCGCTCCAAGGGCAGTTCGAAGCGCGTGATGAGCGGGAATCTGCCGTCAGGGCCGGGCGCCGGCAGGTCAAAGTCGAACAGGCCAACGAGATGCCACTCGTCCCAATCCGCGGCCACCGGCAGGTGCCATACGCGGGAGCCCTCCGGGGCCGCGGCCTCCACGTCGCCGCCTTGGCCTCGGCACATACCCTCGTAACTGAGCGAGCTCACCGAGATGGGCTCGAAGAGGTCCACGGGCCGGACCGCGATTCCCAATGGCGGCAGTGTGGCAAGGAGCACCGGCCACCGGTCCTCAGGCAGCACCGTCAGATCGTCGCCGATGTCCACCTGCCCGCCGCTCAGGAACGTCGCCGTCGCGCGCACGCGGGCCTCCTCGAGCGTTCCGGGCAGTCCGACGCACATGCACGAGGGCTGGAGGATGCCCCAGCGGCGGTGTTTGAACAGGTGCCCGGCGAGGTTGCCGCCGTAGTTGGTGCGCGCGTGCGCCCAGCCGACGTAGCCGGTGTTGCCGGTGTCCTCGCAAGTGTAAAGCAGCGGGAGGTTGCCGGTGCCGGGGAGTTCGGGGCCGCCGCAGTTGAGCACGAGCGCCTCGGGGTGGCCGCGCTCCATCTCCTCTCGGATGATGCGCAGGCCGATGCGCGCCGCCTCCGTGCCCCCCCCGGCGACGATATGCCGGTCGTGGCGGTTGCGCAGGCGGCCGTCGCCGACCATGCCGATGAAGTCGGGCTTCAGATAGCGCACCCCGCGCTCAGCCAGCGAGCGAATCTTCTGCCGCAGCCACTCCTGCGCGCCCGGATGAGTCAGGTCGAGCGCGTAGGTTTGGCCGTGCGGCTCCCAAAACCATTCGCCGAGTGGTAGCGGCTTTTCCTCCTCCGAGCCGAGCAGCCACTCCGGATGCTCGCGCGCGAGTGGGGCGAGTTCGCTGATAGTGAACGGCCCCTTCCATGCGCCTAGGCGAAAGCCGAGTTCGTTCAGGCGCTCGGCGAGCCAAGCGAGGCCATGCGGGAACTGGTCGTTCTCCTCGAAGGCGTTGGGCAGCCAGCCGCGCTCCCAGCCCAGATCGAGTTCCATGATTGTCAGCCCGAGGGGCTTCAAGCGCTCGGCGGCGATTCTGCCGTTGGCGAGCACGCGCTCCTCGGTCACGCCGAGGCGGTACGGATACCAACTGCACCACGACACCGGGCTCTGCGGCAGGATGCGCACCTGATGACGCTCGCACAGTATGTCGGAATAGGCCTCGAGCAACTCCCACGGGTCAGGCCCGACTAGGAGCAGCACGTCCTCGAGCACCAGGCGCTCACCGGGCTCAACGAGCAGGTCGCCGCCGTCGAAGCCGAGGGACCAGGCGGAGATGGTGCCGTCTGACTGCTCCTCGGTCGCTATCTCGCCGTTCCAGCGTTCGGTCGTCTCATAACCGACCACGAGAGCCATTCGCGAGGTGGTATCGTACGCAGCCCAGCACGTCTGTGAGTGATGCCTCGCGGCTGTTCCGAAATCCGCTTCCCCCCCTGCGCCGCGATCGCGCGCGGCACCCGCCTGCCGCACGCGCGCCCAGTAACCGCCCTGCTCGAAGACGCGTAGCGATGAGGGGTCCGGGGAGAAGGAGATCGCGGCATTCGGGGCGGGCCCGGCGCGCAGCAGTTGAACCGACTGCAGGCGAATCTCCTGTCCGCTCTCGTTGAGCAATTCGCTGCGCAAGCGGAGCGTGCGGTGGTCGAGTATCTCAAACCGTTGCGCGAGGCGGAGTGCGAAAGGTGCGAACTCCGTCGTGACGGTCAGTTCACCGTTGGCAGTCGAGGCCGTGCGGCGCGCAGTCTGCAATTGCTCGCCGTTTGCGGTGACCGCCGCGGTGATGGACCCGATGCGGAGCGCCTCCCAAACCGGCGAGCGAATCTCCAGCGCGCCCTCTACGTCGGCGACAATGCGGAGCACATCGTTGTGAAGCTCGGTCACGCACACGGCCGTCTCCTTGCTCGCGGGGCGACGCGCTTCCAGGCGCCCCGGCAGTACGGGCGGCATTGTAGGGCAAGCGCGCCCCTCCGTCGCGTGCGGCGGACGTCCCACGTCGCCCGCTTGGCAGCGGCGGGCCAGTTCAGCGTCTGATAAACCCCACACGTCGGCCTCTACACTCTAAGGAGAAGGTAGCAGGCCCGAAAGTTCGCCGCACGTTCACTTTTCTCTCGGACCCTGAACCCGTGACCGGCAAAATCAATTCTGGTACTTGTAGGCTGGGCAATCCCGGATACGGAGTGAACTGGGCAATGGTGATTGAAGCGACCACGCCGAACAGAATGGACCTCGCGGGCGGCACCCTGGACCTCTACCCTTTGTACCTGTTCGAGGACTGGGGTCTGACGCTCAACGCCGCCATCCGGCTAGGGTCCTACGTACGCCTGGAGGCGCGGCGTGACCGCAGGATTCACATTCTCTCCAAGGACACGGGCGAGGCCGTGCAGGTGCCCAGCCTCGAGGTCTTGCCCCTCGGCGGAAAACTGGACTTGATCGCGCGCGCGCTGCGCTTTTACAAGCCGCGCGTCGGGGTCAACGTGACCACGCACAACCAGGCGCCGCACGGCTCGGGCCTGGGCGCTTCCTCCTCACTGCTCATCGCTCTGAGCGCCGCCATCTGCCGGCTGAACGGCCAGCCTTACGACGCTGAGTTCCTGGTGCGCAACGCCGCCGACCTGGAGGCGCAGTGCATCCGCGTGCCCACCGGCAAGCAGGACTACTATGCGGCGGTCCACGGCGGGGTGAACGCCATCTGGTTCCGCGTGGGCCTGAATGAGGTGGAGCCGCTCTTTTCTCCCGAGGAAGTGCCCGAACTTGAGAGCCGCATCATCCTGAGTTTCACCGGGCAGAGCCGTTTCTCGGGCGCGACCAACTGGGACATGATGAGGGCTTACATAGACGGCATTCCCGCTACGCGCGAGAGCATGCACAACATCAAGAGGACTGCGGTGGCGATGTTGGAGGCACTGCGCAAGTGGAACTGGGAGCGCTTCTCTCAACTCATCGGCGAAGAGTGGGAGAACCGCCGACGCTTGGCCGACGGGGTCTCCACGCCGCAGATCGAGAAAGTGATGAACGCGGCCAAGGAAGCGGGGGCGGCCGCCAGCAAGATCTGCGGCGCCGGCGGGGGGGGGGCGATGATAACCTACGCCGACCCCTCTCGGCGCGCGGCCGTGGAAGAGGCGCTCACCGCCGCCGGAGCGCAGGTTCTCAACTACCACATCGCCCGGGAAGGTCTCCAGGTCGCGGAAGTTCTCGACTAGCGCGCCACGCACCCCGTAAGCGCGCATCGTGGGTCCCTTCGCGCGCCCGCCAGGGCGGCGCCGTTGACGCGGTCGTGCTATGATACGCGGCGCAACCGTGCCCGCAAGGAGGCCCTTAACGTGAGCAAGCAAACTCTCGGTTTCGGCATCGTCGGCTGCGGAAACATTGCCCCCTCCCACATCGAGGGAATCGAGGGTGCGCCAGGCGCGCGTCTGGTGGCCCTCTGCGACATCGTGCCCGAGAAGGCCGAGGCGCGGGCGAAAGGCCGCGAGCTGAAGTGCTACCAGGATTACGCGCAGATGCTCAAGGATCCGGCCGTGCAGGTGGTGTGCGTGTGCACTCCCAGCGGACTGCACGCCGACATGGGCATGCAGGCGGCGCGCGCCGGCAAGCACGTGCTGACCGAGAAGCCCATGGACGTGAGAGTCTCGAAGGCGCGGGAACTGATCCGCGTGTGCCGAGAGGCAGGGGTGAAACTGGCCGTCATTTTCCAACGCCGCACCTCGCCCGCGACCCAGCGGATTCGCCAGGCCGTGCAGGGCGGCGAACTGGGCAAGATGCACCTCGGCGACGCCTACCTTAAGTACTATCGAGACCAGGCCTACTACGACAGCGCGGACTGGCGCGGCACCTGGGAACTGGACGGCGGCGCGCTCATGAACCAAGGCGTGCACTGCATAGACTTGCTGCAGTGGATTATGGGTCCGGTGGCGAAGTTGTGCGGGTCGACGGATCATCTGGCGCGCAAGATCGAGGCGGAGGACGTTGGCCTCGCGGTGCTCAAGTTCGCAAGCGGGGCCCTGGGTGTGCTGGAAGGCACGACTTTGTCCAATCCCGATATGGGCAACCGGCTGGAGTTCCACGGCGAGCGCGGCGGCATCGTGTGGGACGAGGGCGTGCGCAAGTGGGTTGCCGATGGCCAGGACCTGACCGAGAAGGTGCAGGCGGAGATCAAGGCGCTCGAGTCCGGCGTCTCGGGCCATACGGCTCAGATACACGACCTGGTAGCCGCCATACGCGAGCATCGTGCTCCGCTGGTGAGTGGTGAGGACGGCTTACATGCGGTGGAGATCATCAATGCGGTGTACGAGTCTTCCCGCACCGGCCGCCCCGTGGAGTTGCCGGCAAGGAACCCCGCCGGGTCGCAATGATCGTTGACGTGCACGTTCACGCCGAGCCCGGCGCCACGGAGTTGGATCCCGCGGTGGCGCGGGCCGCGCAGCGGCTGGGCATCGAACGGCTCTGCGTTGCCTCCCTCGGCGACTGGTCCTATGTGCCGACCACGCAGCAGTGCGTGGCCGCGAACGACCAGACGCTCGCACTGATGCGCAGGCATCCCGATCTGGTGTGGGGGCTGTGCTACGTGAATCCTGCGGCGGAGCCGATACGGCGTGGGAACACCGAGCACGGCTGGCGGCAGGAAGTTCAGCGTTGCCTGCAGGAGGGCATGGTGGGGATCAAGTTGTGGGTCGCGGTGCGCTGCACGTCGGCCCCCGCGCGCGAGGTCATCGAACACGCCATCGAGAGGGACGTTCCGGTTCAACTGCACACTTGGTGGAAAATGACGGGAAATCTGCCGCACGAGTCCCGGCCGGAGGAGGCGGCCGAGTTGTCGCGACTCTATCCGCAGGCTAAACTCATTGTGGCGCACCTGGGGGGCGACTGGCAGCGGGGAGTCGCGGCACTGCGGGAGACCAACGCCTGCGCCGACACCAGCGGCAGCATCGTGGAAAGGGGCATGATCGAACGGGCGGTGGCGGTGCTGGGCGCGGATAGGGTGATCTTCGGCAGCGATTCCGCCGGAGCCACGCTGGCCGGGACTTTGGCCAAGATCACTGGGGCGCGCATTGGCGAGGAGGACAAGCGCAAGGTGCTGGGCCTCAATGCCCTGCGCTTGCTCGGACGATGCTAGACGCGACTGCCTTTGTGGGGCGATGGCCCTTCTACAGCGGGGGCTGCGGCGACGCCGCGGGGCTGCTGGCGATGATGGACAAGGAGGGAATTGAGAAGGCGCTGGTTTCGCCGCTCGGCTCTGTTTTCCTCAAGGACCCGGAAGAGGGCAACAAGGAATTGTGGCGCGAGGCGGAGCAGGGGAACGACCGTCTGCTCCCCGCCCCCTGCGTCAATCCGACTTACCCCGGCTGGCGCGGCGCACTAGATCGCTGGGCGCAGCGAGGAGCGGCAGCGATCCGCACCCATCCCAACTATCACTCCTATGCGGCGAACGGCGCCGCCATGAGGGCGCTTGCTGCCGCGTGCGGCGGACGCGATCTGCCTCTGATCGTCACGATGAGGTTGCAGGACGAGCGGCAGCACCATCCGGCGGTGCGCGTTCCCGCGGTCAAGGCGGCGGAGATCGCCGAACTGGCGCGCTATTGCGACGAGCGCACGCGGCTGCTCGTTTCCTTTGCCCGATTGGGCGAGATTCTTGCTCTGCAGCGGCTACTGCAGCGGGCAAGGCCGCCGTGGTACGACGTGGCAGGCGTGCAGGGGCCGGAACGGATGTGGGAGCAGTTGACTAATGCGGAACTGGGGCATAGGCTCGTGCTTGGTAGCGGGTGGCCGTTGCAGTACGAGAGTGTTGCGACGGCGAAGGTTACAATGATGGCGATGGACACAG
Organism: uncultured Armatimonadia bacterium; assembly: GCA_964528605.1. Classification (GTDB taxonomy): domain Bacteria; phylum Armatimonadota; class Zipacnadia; order CAZGSV01; family CAZGSV01; genus CAZGSV01. The sequence goes on along the minus strand of CAZGSV010000042.1, from coordinate 7,461 downwards.
AGTTGCGCGGCGGCTTGCTGAGCAGGAACCTCCTCGACCTATTGCAGCACCCGCGGTGTGGTGAGTGAACGGCGTCAAGGAGGTGCGCGGTGATGGTTGAGATGGTAGTGCACACCATGGTGAAAGACTCGGCCAAGCAAATGGTCGTGGTGCTCAAGGAGAGGGAGGGCAAGCGCGCCCTGCCCATAGTGATCGGCCCCTGCGAGGCCACCGCGATCCTCTACGAACTCAGAGGCTGGGTGCCGGAGCGGCCTCTTACTCATGACTTGATGCGCAGCATCCTGGAGGAACTGGAGGTACAGGTGGCGCGAGTAGTCGTCCACGACCTGCGCAACGAAATCTATTATGCCTTGCTGGTGCTGGTGAACAACGGCAACGAGCAGGAGATTGACGCCAGGCCGAGCGACGCCATCGCGCTGGCGCTGAGGGTGGGGGCGCCCATATACGTGTCGGATCAAGTGGTGGAGCAGGCGGCCGTGCCCCTGCAGGACTCCGAGCGGGTGGAGAACGAGGAGGACGAGCGCTTTCGGGAGATAGTCGGCCAACTGGACATAGACGACATCTCCTAGCGCCTGGGCGGGCCCTAGGGCCTAAGGGTGGGCTGGTTGCGCAGCCCGCGCGGGCCGAGGCGGCGGTCCTCAGGCGTGTGGGCTGGTGCACGCGAGACAGGAACAGCGCTGGGCGAGCGCCTCGAAGACGCGGTGGGCGATGATCCGGTGCCCCAGGTCGTTCGCGTGCACGCCGTCGGGATGGATCATCCAGTCGGCTGCGCCCTCCGCAGCATGGATGTCCGCCAGAAGTGCGCCTTCCTCCTCCGCCACCTGAGCGATGACCAGATTGAACAGGCGCGTGGCCTCCAGGCTGCCTCGGTCAAAGGGGGCGTAGCGATCCCACCCGGTCATGTGGTAGACGGTCGTGAGCACCGTGACGGGCCGGCAGCACTCGCGCACCGCGCGCACCATGGTGCGCAGATCCTCACGGAACTCCTCCGGGTGCATGCGGCAGCGCATATCGTTCAGGCCGTAGGCGCAGACGAAGAGGTCTGGCTTGTGCGCCAGCACGTCGGCCTGCAGGCGTTCGAGCGCGCTGGGCTTAGCGCTGGCTTCGTAGCCGGGGCTGCGGGCGGAAATGGAGTTGGCGCTGATGCCCTGGTTGAGCAAACGGACGGGCTGCCCTTGGAACTCGGATATCAGGTCGGCGAGCAGGTTCACCCACCGGCGGTTCTCGGTAGTGGCGCACATGCCGTGCACGGTGCTTTCCCCCAGAGTCAGGAGCAGTTGGAAGGGCTCGGAGCGCAGATCAACGGCCATGCGAATCACCTCGGGCGCAGTATACCCGAGGCGCGGCGGCCGCGCGCGGCGGTTTGCCGGTGCTGAGGGGCGGCGCTATAATCACGGGGAAAGGTTTGCGGAGCCATAGGAATGCTCGACGCGCAGGTGTTGGTGCTGAATTTCAATTACGAGCCGCTGAACATCACCAATGCGCGGCGGGCGATCGGGCTTGTACTGCTGGGTAAGGCGGAGACCATCGAGTGCAACGGCGAGTTGGTGCGGGCGGCGCGCTTCTCCCTGCCGCTGCCGAGCGTGGTGAAGTTGGCCTACTTCGTGCGCCGACCGATGCCGGAACTGAAACTCTCGCGCAAGAGCATCCTGGCGCGCGACCACCACACCTGCCAATACTGCGGGCGCACCGACGGCCCGCTAACCGTTGACCACGTAGTACCCAAGCATCGCGGCGGGGATACCGACTGGGCCAATCTGGTCTGCTGCTGCACGCGCTGCAATTCGCGCAAGGGGCACCGGCTGCCGCAGGAGGCGGGCATGCTGCTGCGGCACAAACCGCGGCGGCCCCGTTACGTGCCCTACATCAGCCTGGCCAAGTTCATGGGCGCGGTGCAGGACGAGAAGTGGCGCCAGTATCTGGAGCCCTTCGTAGATCCCTCCCTGCTATGGCATGAATAGCGGACTGCTCCGCCTGCGCGAAGCCATAGGCAGAAAGCAGAGCGCGGTGGCGGTGCGGGTCGGGCTGCCCTTCGGCAGAGGATGGCTGCACGACCTGTCGCGCCTGCGGTTGCTGCTGGAGGGCCGCGTGCCAATTCCCTGCGTTGCCCATCCGCTCTGTTCGTGGCCGGATGGCAGCGTGCGCTGGGCGCAGGTCGAGTTCCGCGCTTCGCTCCAGCCGCACGAGACCGCGGAGATCGTCGCCGATTGGAGCGCGAGCGCGGCCGAGGCGACGCCGGTGCGCTCTCGCTTGAGCGTGGGCGAGGGCCCAGCGGGGATGACCATCGAGACCGGGCCGGCGCAGTTGGTCGTCTTGCGGAGCGGGCCGGTGTTGGGCGGATTGAAGTTGTGGGGCCGCGGGGCGAGTTCAGCCGATGACGCGGTGGGCGTTGTGCTTGAGGGTGAGGTAGTGGGGTTCGAGGACGGGCCCGAGTGCGACCTCGCCGTGGCGCACCAGACGCCCCTGGGCGCGGGCCTGGTGAGGACGAGCGGTGGTGCACGAGTGGCCAGCAAAGAGTGGCTGCGGCTTGAGGCGGCGGCGGCCGGCGCCCAAGCCACGACGCTGTTGTGGGCTTCCGGCGGTGACTGGGAAAGCGCCGTTCGCCTTCGGTTTCGCTTGGCGATGCGGCCGGAGAGCGTTGCGGTCGTGCTCGCCCGCGGCCAGGGTGCTGAAGAGACCCGGAGGGCTCATCGCTACCACTGCCTGGGCGTGCCGCAGTGGCGCATTGAGGCGCTGCCCGAGGGCGTGCTCTTCAGGGGGGGGAGCGGTGAGCACCTCGAGCCAGGCACCTCGCTCGCCGGTGTGCTGGAGGCGGACGACGGGCTGGTGGCGGCCGTGCTCGTGGGGGCGCTCGACGGCATGGCGCCCGTGGCCATTGCCGGTGGCGGTGAGGAGTTGGAGATGCTGTTTGCCTCCAGCGGGGAGGCTGCCTACCAGGTGCTTGAATGGCGCATCGCAGGCCAGGTTCCGCTGCCCAGCGAGCGCGCGCTGATCGCGGAGCCGCCAGCCGGGGCTGAGGCGGTCATCGCCGCCTGCGCGCCGGAGTGGCTGGAGGCGGCGGAGGCGCTGCCCGGTTTCTCCGCCCGCGCGAGGGCTTACTATCCCTACTTCTGGGAGGCAATCACCGGCCCAACAGCAAGCGATGCGGGCCTTAGCGAGTCGGAGGCGGACCGGGCCGCGCTCGCAGCGGCGGCGGCCTGGCTGCTGTGCGGCGTGCCGGAGGAGAACGCTGCTATCCGCCGGCGCGCGAGCGAAGCCGCGCGCCAGGCCTTGCAGCGCCAAGACGACGGTGGCCTACCGATTCTGCCCGAAGCGGTCGCGTTGGCGGCACGCGTGTGGCGTGACCCCGTTTGCGAGGAGTGCGCCAGCCGCGCATCCGGGCTGGCGCGCAAGTTGGCCGAAGGCCCGCCGGAGTTCGCCGAGTTGGAGGCGGCTGCGGATGCGGCGCTGGGTCTGTCAGTCTTGACCTTGTGGGACGGCAACGAGAACTGGGCGGCGAGCGCTCGCGCCCTGGCCGCGACGGTCAACCCCCTACGGCAGCCGGATGGCAGTTGGTTCAGTTCTCTGAAGGAGGGACCGCGGCAGGGCAGCGCCGGGCGCCTCAGTCGGGGGGGGCGGGCGCAGGCCAAGTGGCTCGCCGCGTTGGGCCGCTTGTGCGCGAGCGACCAGCAAGAGATGCTCGAGATCCTTGACGAGGGCCTTGGCTTCATGCTCTACGGCTGCCGCGACGCGGAGACCGGGCTCTTTCGCGCCGGCACCGTGGTAGAGGCGGACGCTTGGGGCGCGACCGGGCCACCGGACCTGGCCACCAGCGGCTGGATGGCGGAGGCACTAGCCTGGGCCTTGGCGGCCAGCCGGAGGGCTGGGGCGCAGCCTGCGTGCGCCCTGCAAGAGGCCGCCGTCGCTACGCTGTTGGCGCTCCACCGGAGAGCCGGTGGGCAGGGGGGGGCAGCGGGAGCGTTGCGCCTCCTGAGCGCGCTTGCGGAGGCCGGCATCAGCGGCCCCGAGATCGTTGGGCGGCTTCTCAGAGTGGTCCCGGTGCTCGATCCGTTCCCCACCGGTCCCGAGGGCCAGGGGGAGTTGCCTCTGCTGGTCGCTGCGGCCGGGAAGACCAGCCTGGCGGTTCGCCTCGAGGTGGGCGCGGACGAAGAGAGCACGGCGGACTCGCAGACACTCCAGGCTGGGCCGTTGCCGCAGGTGGCGGCGCTGCGTTGTGCAGGCGCGCCTGGCGGGGAGGTCGTCGCGCGGGCTTACATCGGTGCAGGCGCCTCTCCGGTTATCTCCCTCAAAGTGGGCCGGTTGGCGGGCGACATCGTAGGTTGCCTCGAACAGGAAAGGCGCGGGCGGTTGTTCGCGGCCCTCACCAAGATGGACTTGCCCGTGGCGAGCGTCATCCCTGAGGCGCCGCCCGAGTGGCTCGGCCGCTGCGACGCACTCTTCGTGGACTGCGCGGCGCTCGTGGGCTCCTTGTGGGCCGAGTCCGCGGCCGAGCACTTGCGCCACGGCGGAGTAGTGTGCTTGCTCGGGCTGCCGGGGAAGGAGGCGCTTGAGGCTCTGTTTGGCGACGGTGTGGCTGTGGGGGCGAGGGCGACTCGCCTGTCCCAGATGCTGATGCCGGGGCATCCGATCTTTTCGGAGCCGACGCCGCTGCTCAGGCTGCCCCCGCTGCGACAGCAAGGGGGCAAGGTGATGCGACTGGCGGGCAACTGGCGAGTGCTCGCGGCGGACGAGGAAGGTGACCCCTCGATCGCCGAGAGAGAGGATCCGGGTTACCTGCTCTTGGTCGCTCCGCAGGTCATCGTCTCGGAGGGGCGCGCGCAGGCCGCGACAGAGGAAGTGGCCCTATTGGGGAATATCGTCGAGCACGTGCTCGCGAAAGCCGGTTGGTGATATGACTATGTCACCTATGGTTGCCAGGCGGTCACTGGAGCGCGCCAGCCGCGGCATGCTTGTGCTGCTGGCGGCTCTCGTCCTGCTCGGCGGGCGATCCCGCGCCGCGCCCGTGGCGATGGCCTACGAACTCACGGACTACGGAAGCGGCATAGCCGTCCTCGAGCGCAACAGCGACCAGCGGCGCTACCCGGCAAGCCTGACCAAGATGCTGACCGCGCTGATACTGATGGAGACGCTGCCGGCGGACGCGACCATCAAGGTGAGCGGGCGGGCGGCCAGGCAACCGGGGGCGCGCCTGGGCCTTCAGCCGGGCAACACCATTGGCCGCGACGACACGCTCAAGGCCATACTGCTGGAGTCGGACAACGACGCCGTCATCGCGGCGGCGGAGGCCGCCGCCGGCAGCGTGGACAAGTTCGTGGCGGCGATGAACGCGCGCGCGCAGAAGATCGGCGCCGAGGACACCAACTTCGTCAACCCCACCGGCGCCCACGACCCGCGTCACTTCAGCACCGCTCACGATATGGCACTCATCGCCAGGGAGGCGCTCGGCAATCCGGAGTTCGCCTCCCTGGTGCGGTTGCGCACTGCCACGGTGAAATGGAGCGCCAAGCCGCAAGGGAAGACGATCACCAATCGCAACAAGATGCTGTGGGCGTATGGGGGCTGCGAGGGCATTAAGACCGGCTCCACGCCCGAGGCCGGCGATTGCCTGGCCGCGGCGGCGGCGCGCAACGACTGGCGGCTACTGGTGGTCGTGCTGGGCGCCACCAACGCCCAGCCTGAGGGCGCGCGGCTGCTCGATGAAGGGTTCTCGCGCTACAAGCGCGTAAGGGTGCTGCTGAGGGGCAGGCCGAGCGGCAAGGCGAAAGTCAAGGGGGGGCGAAGCGCTCAGGTGCCGGTATCGCCGACCGAGTCCTTCTGGCTGGTGATGCCCAAGAGCGTGAACCCGGAGGTTGCCCTGCAGCCCGAGCCCATCCGCCTGGAAGCGCCCGTGAGGAAGGGCCAACGCGCCGGCAAGGTCACGGTTATGGTGCACGGGAAGCCACGCGTCACGGTACCCCTGGTCACCGCGGCGGCGGTAGAGGCGGCGCCATGGCGCTGGCTGGGGTATCTCAAGGCGCCGGCCGCCGTGCTCTTCCTGTTGCTGGCCACCTACTGGGCTATGGTGCGCACCCGCCGCGCCCAGTCAACGGCCTAGCACCAGCACATCCGCGACTGTCGCCGCCATCAGGAGCAGGCTTACGATGCCGTTGACAGTGAAGAAGGCGGTGTCGGCGCGGCTCAGGTCACCTGGCCTGACTATACGGTGCTCGTAAACGAGAAATGCGGCGGTCAGCACCGCCGCCGCGTAGTAGATAGCCCCGCGTGCCGTCAGCAAGCCCACTGCCACCACCGCGAGCATCATTCCGACGTGCAGCGCCGAGGAGAAGAACAGGGCTCTGGCGATGCCGAAGCGCGCGGGCATCGAGCGCAGTCCCGTGGCGCGGTCGAAGTCGTAGTCCTGACACGCGTAGATGATGTCGAACCCGGCGGTCCACATGACCACGGCCGCCGAGAGCACGAGCGGCGCCAAAGCGAACGAGCCCTTGATCGCGATCCAGGCTCCGGTGGGGGCCACGCTGAGCGCGAGCCCCAACGCCAGATGGGTTAGGACTGTGAAGCGCTTGGTGTAGGAATAGAAGAGGACTATCGCCAACGCCACGGGCGAGAGCGACAGCGCCAGCCGGTTCAGCAAGCCGGCGGCGAGCACGAAGACGGCGGCGCTGATGGTGACCAGGGCCCAGGCCTGGGGCACCGTCACTTTGCCGCTGGGCAGTTCCCACTGCTGCGTGCGCGGATTGAGCCGGTCGTAAGGGAGGTCAACGATGCGGTTGAAACCCATCGCCGCCGTGCGCGCTCCCACCATGGCCATCAGGATGAGGCCGAGCTGCTTCCCGGTGGGCCAGCCGTCAGCGGCTAGGAAGGCTCCCATGATGGCGAAGGGCAGGGCGAAGAGGGTGTGCTCGAAGCGCACCAGCCGCAGCAGCCGGCGGATGAGGGTCATTCCGCTTGCGGGGGGGGCGCGCCCCACTCCGGCACCAAGTCAATGCCGGGCCCCAGCGCTTGGTAGATCCTCTGCACCACGAAATCCACCAGGTCGCCGAGTTGGCGTGGCCGCTGGTACCAACCGGGAGCCGCAGGGAGGATGACCCCGCCCGCCTCGGTGACCGCAGTCATGTTGCGCAGATGGATGAGGCTGAGGGGCGTCTCGCGGCATACCAGCACTAAGCGCCGCCGTTACTTGAGGGCGACATCGGCCGCTCGCGTGATGAGGGTGTCGGCGGCGCCGGCGGCGATGCGGCCCAGCGTGCCCATGCTGCACGGGACTACCGTCATCGCCTGCCACGCCGAGAGCCCGCTCGCGGGGGGGGCCGTCAGGTCGTTGTCCTCGTAGAGAACGACATGTTGCGCCTGGGCGCAGAGCAGAGACTTGATGTCATCGGAGGGCGCGCGGGCTGGTGCCGACCCGGCCTGCGTGGCGCCCGCAGGCGACAGTTCCTGCGCCGCGACTTGGCGCCCGCGCTC
>CAZGSV010000041.1:0-26463 GCA_964528605.1 uncultured Armatimonadia bacterium | reverse complement strand
TAGGGACAGCAACCCGTTTTCGTGCGCCGGAATGCGTGACCAATCAGACAGACCGAAAAGGGGTTACTGTCCCCAGTTTCCGCCCTGGTTTCCACGGGCGACGAGGCGTTGTTTGCCGCGGGCGTAGATGGCGCGCAGTTCGCGCAGGACGTCCTCGGGCGGGTCGTACTCGTACCTCGCGATCAGGTCGTCGGCCTGACGCTGGGGCCCGGACCGCAGGAGCGGGCCAGCGGCCGCTACGCCGTCGGCTCTTTGCGCTCCCCCAAGCCAGGGAACCGCCGCAAAATGGCCGCGACGACCTCGCGCGCTTCCGCTCCGTCGAGTTTCGCCCCCAAGTAGACGGTGCCGGCGCCGTAGTCGAAGGCGATGGTGGGCGACATTCCCGTCCACCAGCGCACGTCCCAGATCTCGTGCTGCCAGTCCGGCTCCGACGGGACGGTTCTGAGCCCCGCCATATTGGCCGCGAGGTAGCGGCGAGGCCGCGGAAGGGCGATGGGACGCCAGGACCTGGTCAGTCCCTCTGAATCAACGTGCCAGTACTCCCGACCCGCGACCGTCTGAACCCAACCCGCCAGAGCGACGACGCAGCCGGCGGCCCCGCCCAGAATCCCGAGCGCCTGCCAACAGACCGTGCGCAGCGCGCCTCCCCAACGGCCGCCAGCCTCCCGCAGAAGGGCTCGTAGGATGTCGGGATACTCCAACGCGAAGAACACGCCGACAGCGAGGAACGCGCCAAGGGCAAGACCGCCGGTCACCAGTTGCCCCCAGCGTCTCCGTCCGGGAAGCACAACGACGAGCCCGGAGGAGGTCTCCTCAACGTGCACTCGAGAGGCCGCAGGGCCAAGGTTGCTCATCCCGCCTCGCCCCCTGGTGAGGCGTGCCGCACACCACTCGCTACCATTTCTTCTCAGACTGGACCGTGGCGGCCTCATCCTGCTTTCCCAATGCGGGGAAGCGGCGGAGCATGGCGGCGACGATCTGCCGGCCCTCGGGCTCCTCAACTTGCCCAGCGACACGAACGGTCTTTGCCCCATAGTCGAAGGCGACTGCTCCCCTCTGCTCCGACCAGCGGCGCCAGTCGAACGCCTGCTCCCACGATCGAGGCAGCGTGGGTGCGGCCCGCAGGTCAACAATGTGGGCTGCCAGGTAGCGGCGGGGCCGCGGGAACCGCAGTGGACGCCAGGACCTGCTGATTCCTTGGGCGTCCACCCGGACCACCTCCCCTCCCAAGACCATGTTCATCCAGGCGAAGAGCATCATGAGGCCGCCGAACGTCCACAGCAAGAGCCACACTGCGACGAACGCGAAGGCGGCCGGTGGCATCTCCCCGTGCCCAAGTCCGCCGTGGGCCAGGGCTGTGGCGATCTCCTTCCGAACCCGGAGGATGACGAACACCTCTCCCGCAGCCCAACCGGCCAGCCACACCGTGACCAAGAGCCCGACCCCCCAACCCGCGTTCCCCGGGATGGTGATGGTGAGGCCCTCAACAGTCTCTTCGATGCGGCTGCGAGCCTGTGGCGGCTCGACAACGGCCATTGTGATTCCCCCAACACACCGCAACTCAACTATAGTATCAGCCGCGGGGCCACAGTTGGCAACACCGTCGGGACCCGACGCGCCGGCCAGCAGCCCCGCGCAAGGCGCCGAACAACCCCTCGGTCGCGAGTTTGGGCGTTGGCAGCAGGACCCCAAGCGATCGGAGCCCGCTCATCGCGGCTGCCAGTGGGCCCACATGGCGCCCCAGCCGGGCTGGAGGTTGGTGATGGGCACGACCTCGGAACCGTCCGCGCGGGCCACGTAGAGGTTGCGCGCGCCCGAGCAGGTGGAGCCGAAGACGACCCACTCGCCGTCGGGAGAGACCTGCGGATGATAGTGCAGGACGCCCGGCTCGGAGCGCGTGAGTTGCTCAACCGCGCCCGCGAGCGACACCCGCATCAACTCGACCGCCTCCCCCACCTTCGCCGTGTAGTAGACCCAGCGACCGTCGGGCGACCACACGGGAACGTCGCTCGAGCCGCCGTGAAAGTCAGGCACATCGAGAAACGCGACCACGCCGGAGTAATCGCCTCGGTCGGCGAGTTTCCTCAGGCCGACGCCCTCGGAGCGAACCAGATAGGGATGACAGCGGTAGTGCTCGCCGGAGAGGAAGATCAGCCACTGTCCATCCGCCGACCAGCGCGGGCAGAAGTTAAACGGGTTGCCGGTGTCAACGCGCGTGGGATTCCTCCCGTCGGCGTCGGCGAGATAGATCTGGTAGTTGCTGTGATAGGCGATGCGCCTGCCGTCCGGGGACGCGCCGAAGCCGTAAGAGAAGCCGGTGGCCTGCGAAAGGTCGCGCTTGCCGCTGCCGTCGCGGTTCATGCTGAAGGGATGCGACTCGCCCTCAATGAGGGCCTCGAAGCCCAGGCGTGTGGGGTCATTGGGCCACAAGAAGAGGCCGGTGTTGTAGCAACTCACGCGCTCAACCGCAGTGAGGTTGTTGATCTCCCCGGTCGCCACATCAACCACGCAGGAGTCAACCAGCCAGCCCTCCGCATTGAAGCGGAAGGTCTGATGTTCCTCTTCCCAGGCGGCATTCTCGGCACCCTCCCAACAGGCCAGGATGATGGCTTGGCGTCCGTCGGGCGACCAGCCGCCGAACTGCGTCCAGGTGTCCGGCTTGCAGGCCAGTTGCTCAGCGAGAACGCGCCGCTCGCCGCCGTCAGCGCGGACGACCCATGCGCGCATCGTGGTCTCGTTCGCGTGCCGGCCGCCGGGAAGGTTCGTGCGGAACTCCGTGTAACCGATGAGGCAATCGGGCCGCGCGCCGGGGCCCGCCCCATTGAATGCGCACGCCGCGAGCAGCAATCCCACGACTGTCATCCCCAGTGGCTACAGCAGCGCCCGCGCGACTTTGCGCACGCCGCTGGCGATCATGTCGCAGTCCTCGGCAGTCATCTGCGGCGGAATGTCTATGTGGACCGCGCGCGACAGGTAACGCAACGTGTTGGGGCACATGTCCTCGCTGTATTCGGCCCTGCCCTTGTAGAAAGCACAGGTCCAGGGGCAGCCCTCGGGCGTGGGCGTGGCCTTCGACATGATGTGCTTCCAGTGCGCGTAGATGTGCCAGTCGGGAATGCTGCTGTCGTAGATGCCGCCCGCCCCGACTCCCTCCGCGCGCAGAGCCTCGACCAACGAGGGAACCTGCGCCTGGTCCTCGAGGAACAAGACTAGGCAGATGGCGGTGTCGCCGGCTTCGTCGTTAACGCGGCGGAAGGTGATCCCGGGCAGGCCGGCGATCTGCTCCTTGATGCGCTTCTTGTTCGTGCGCATCCGGGCGAGCAGCGAGTCGAGTTTGCCCAGTTGCGCGAGCATCACCGCGCCCGTCAACTCGCTCATCCTATAGTTCACGCCGCAGAACAACTCGCCTTGGTAGCGCTCCCCGCCGAAGCGGTCCGCCCGCCAGCAGGCGGCCGTGTCGTGATAGCCCATCAGGCGGTCGTAGAGGCGCACGTCGTCGGTCAGGCACATGCCGCCTTCGCCGGCGGTGATGATCTTGTGGTACTGGAAACTGAGACAGCCGACCTCGCCGAAGGTGCCGAGCATCTTGCCCTTGTATGACCCGCCGCACGCCTGCGCGACGTCCTCGACCAGTTTGAGGTTGTGCTTGGCGCAGACGGCGGTGATGCGGCTCATGTCGCACGGCGCGCCCCGCATGTGCACCGCGATCACCGCCTTGGTGCTCGGGGTGATGCGGCGCTCGAGGTCATTCGGGTCCATGGTCAGGCTGTCGTCCACCTCGCAGATGACCGGGATGGCCTTGGCCGCGACCACGGCGGCGCAAGAGGCGAAGAAGGTGTAGCCGTTCACGATGACCTCATCCCCGGGTCCGACGCCCACGGCCACGAGCGCGCTGATGAGCGCCGAGGTGCAGGAGTTCACCGCGAGCCCGTGCTTGGCGCCCCACTTCTCGGCGACGCGCCGCTCCAGTTCCGCCACCTTGGAGGGGTATTCCTCAGGGCCGTAGTAGCGGAACAGGTACTTGCGGTCGAGCACCTCGAGCACTTCGCGCTTCTCTTCCTCGCCTATCTCCAGGCCGCCCGGATACATCGGGAGGTTGGGCGTCGTCTTTGCCTTAGGGCCCCCGTCAATCGCCAACTGAGCCATCGCATCCCTGTCCATGTGGATGTCTCCTTTCCCCGTCACAAGCCCTCCGCCAAGGCCGCCCGCGCGTCCGGCGCAATACAGTCCGCGATGTGTGGGCCCCAGTCAACCCGCCCCGCCGCCTGAGTCTCCCGAGGCGACCAACGGCGACTCGCCTGAGGAGACCGCAAAAGGGGGACGCTACCGCGTCCCCGGATTGTAGCGTCGGGGTTTACCCCCGACGCCGGGAAAATGGGGACAGCAACCATTTTCCGCGGGGCGTGTCGGCCACGCACCACCCCGAAGGAGAGGGGTTACTGTCCCCGTTTTCCGCGCTACGCGGGCGCACAGAACTCAGCCAGAATCCGATCCAGATGCGCCTGTCTCTCGGCCGGAAGAGGCGGTACCGGCCGCGCCAGCAACTCCTTCGCCCTCTCGCGCGCCAGTTGGTAGGTGTCCCTTGCGCCCGCGGCCTCCCACACCGCGCGCGGGCCCCGCACGGATACCCTGGGCATCAGGTACTCGGTCGAGCGCAGCCAGCGCAGGGTGTGCTCGGTCGTCAGGTAGGACTCGCCCTGCGGCCCGACCTCCTCGATCAGGTCGCGCGCGATCGTCTCCTCGTTCACCGCGATGCCGGCCGCCATCCTCAGCGACATCGCCGAGATCTCCTCGTCCATGATGAGCTGCTCGTGGCTGCACGTCATGCCCGTCGCGAACATGCCGCAGTTGACGATGAAGTCGTTGCGCGCCGCCACCGAGCAGAACATGCTGAAGGTCTTCTCCCAGGCGTTCTGCTCGTCGTGCGCGTGGTTGTCGGAGTTGGGCGCGGTCGTGTGGCAAGGGACGTTGTACAGGCGAGCGAACTGCGCGCCGGCGATGCGGCAGATGGTCGTTTCGGTGGAGCCCACCAGCGCCGCGCCGCTGCGCATGTCCGTCGTCGTCCACGAGTTCGCGTAGAGCACCGGCGCGCCCGGCCGCAGCAACTGAGTCATCACCAGTCCCGCGAGGCACTCTGCGTTGTTCATCGTCAGCAGCCCGGCGAGCGTGTAAGGCGCGGACACGCCGGCGTTCGGTTCCGGCAGCACCGCGAGCGGCACGCCGGCGGCGACGGTGTCCTCCAGCGCGTCGAGCACGCCCTCTTCCCAATAGAGCGGGCTGGTCGGCGACAACTGGCCGATGCCGTACACCTGCGCGGTCATCTCGCCGGCGAACGCGGCGCGCAGGAGTTCGATGCAGGCGTGGTTCACGTCGCCGCGGTCGGTGGAGAAGTAAACCGGCTTGCGGCTGTTCTGCGCGACGGCGCGCACCGCGTAGAGCAGCGTGGCCTGGGGATGGGGCACGTCCTGAGGCATGACGGGAACGCCGACGACGTCAATCGCCGGCAAGTGCTCGCAGATGCGCGCGAACTCCTCTACGTCCGCCACGCGTGACGGGCGCGTTTCGCCGGTCTCCGAATCCACCCAGAAGACGGCGTTATGGCCGGCGGCGATTCGCGGCACGCCATCGCCGAGTGTGAAGACGTAGTCGCCCTCGCGATTGAAGACGTCGAAGCGCCGAGGGATGGTGCTCAACGCATCCTCGATGCACGCGCGCGTGAAGCGGACGATCCGCCGCTCGGCGTCGCACGGCAGCCCGCGCTCCTGCAAGAACGCCAGCATCCGCGGGCCGAGGATCTTGACGCCGCAGTGCTCGAGTATGTGGAGCGACGCCTCGTGAATCTGCCTGACCTCTGCCTCGGACAGAACCGTGAGCGTGGAAAGCCTCATCGCCCGCGCTCCTCTCGCCTGCTCTTCTGCCCCGGATGTTAGCGGAAGACGCGGGCCTTGGCCACGCGCACGCCGGAGAATGTGGACAGCGACCATCCGGAAAATGGGGACAGTAACCATTCTCCGCGGGCCGGTGGGCGACGCAACGCTTCACGGGAAAGTGGTTACTGTCCCCATTCTCGCCCAGTAACCGTTCTCCAGCCGAACCAATGCCAGCAGATTCGTAGGGGACGGCCGCCTGGCCGTCCCGCCCAGAATGGCAAATGGCTACTGCCCCCATTTTCCTGGCCCGGCTTTGCGGTCAGACTGGCATGTGGGTAGTATCGCGGCGGCAGGAGGTTAGGCTACCGTAGGAAGGAGTGTTCATCGTGCGGCAGCGAGTTATCGTCTTGATGGTCCTGTTTGTTCTCGTGCTCCTGGCGCAGGCGGGAGGGCTGGTTGACGAGGTCGCCCTCGCGCAACCCGCTACGAGCGGCGTCAGCGACCAGCAGGTGGCGCGCGGCACCGTGTTCGAGGACGCGAACGGGAACGGCATCCGCGACGCCGGCGAGCCCGGCATTGCCGAGGTCTGCGTCTCGAACGGAAGGGACGTCGTCCGCACCGGGCCGGACGGCGGCTGGGCGCTGTCGGTGAGCGACGACACCGCGCTGTTCGTCATCAAGCCCGCGGGCTACGCCGTGCCGCTCAACGCGCAGCAGGTTCCGCAGTTCTACTACCTCCACAAACCCAACGGCTCGCCTCCGCTCGAAGCGCCGGGAGTCGCGCCCACCGGCCCCCTGCCCGAGTCCATAAACTTCCCGCTTCGCCCGCAGCAGGAGAGCGATCGCTTCACCGCCCTCTTCTTCGGCGACACGCAGGCGCGCGGGATGACCGAAGTCAACTATGTGACGCACGACGTGGTCGAGGAGTGCTTCGGCACGAAGGCACCCTTCGGCGTCACCCTCGGCGACATCGTGGCGGACGACCCGAACCTGTTCGCGGAAATAAGCCAGAGCATCGCCCAGATCGGCGTGCCGTGGTACTACGTCTTCGGCAACCACGACTACAATCGCGCCGCCAAGAGCGACCAGTACAGCGACGAGACCTTCGAGCATTTCTTCGGGCCGAGCACTTACGCCTTCCAGTACGGCCGCGTGGCCTTCATCGTGCTCAAGGATTTCTTCTACAAGCCGGAGGGCGGCTACAAGGGGCACTTGAGCGACGATCAACTCGCGTTCATCAAGGGCTATCTGGCGACCGTGCCGAGTGAGAACTTGGTGGTGCTGATGACGCACGTGCCCATCATCGTGTGCGACAACCGCGAGGACCTCTTCCGCCTCATCGAGAACCGGCCGCACGTCTTCACCATCGCCGCGCACGCGCACGAGCAACTGCACGTGTTCGCCGGGGCCGAGATGGGATGGCGCGGCAAGCAGCCGCTGCACCAGTTCGTCAACGCCACGGTGTGCGGCAGTTGGTGGTGCGGCGCCTATGACGAACTCGGCATTCCGCACGCCACCATGAACGACGGCGCGCCCAACGGCTACTCGCTGATCGCGTTCGCCGGCAACCGCTACCGCATCCGCTTCAAGGCGGCGCGCCGGCCCGCGGGCTACCAGATGAACATCTATCTGCCCGACGACATCGAGCAGGCCAAGGCGGGGCAGACGGAGATTCTGGTCAACGTGTTCGCGGGGTCAGAGCGCTCGAACGTGGAGATGCGGCTTGACGAGGGGCCGTGGGCGCCGCTGGAGCGTACGGTGACGATCGATCCCGAGTGCCTGTGGATGCACGAGCAGGGGCCGTATCTCGATGAGAAGGTGTTAGGCAAGCCGCTCGAGGAGGTCTTCGGCTCGAAGATGGACTACCCGAGCGAGTCGTATCACATGTGGAAGGGGCTGCTGCCGGAGGACCCGCCGCTAGGCACGCACACCGTCACCGTCCGCACCACCGACATGTTCGGCCAAACCTGGCAGGCGCGCCGCATAGTGCGGGTGCGGTGATCCGGCTGACTTGGTTGCCCGCCGAAACCAGACGGGCGAGCCTCCCTCCAACCGAGCGCACTCGCTACTCCTGCGGCGGCGCTGACCCCGCCCTCCACAGTCTGTACCCCAAGTACCCGCCGATTGCGCCGCTGCTCCGGACAGTGCCTCTCTTGTGGGCTCACACGCGCTCCCCGAACAGTCGCCGCAGCCGCAGCACGAGGTCGCCGTGTTCCTGGGCCAGCTCCCGGATCGCGGTCGCCTTGTCCGGCTGCCCCGTTTGCTCGAACGCCTGCGCAACCGATCGCTGCGCTAACCCCAGGAGGCTGGGATCGCTGGTGATGGCCTCCCCGCCGGCCTTCACTACCTCGGTCCACCGCTCCAGGATGGCAAACAGCTCCGTCCTCTGGTACGCGGAGAGCGTGCCCCGGTCCAGCGCCAGTGCGCGTTCGGCTGCTTGCTTGCGGGCGACCGCATCGGGCCCGAACGCGATTGCCAGCCAGGCCTGCGGCTGAGGGTCATCCGGCGCCAGCTGCACCGCGCGCCGTGCCCACTGCTCGGACTCCTTAGGCCCGCCCGGGCCGCCCGTCGGGAAGAACGGCACCTGCGCCAAGACCAGGCACGCCACCGCCCTCGACCGCCGGTCCCAGAACCGCAAGAGACGCAGCGCGGCTCGCGCCTCCGCGCCGGCCAGAGCCCACTGGCTGTGTGCTGCCGCGCGCTGCGCGGCCCCCAGGTGCGCGGACGCGCCCCGCTGCAACGCCGAGCCCGTCCACACACCGCCAGCAAAAATGCCCAGCATCCCCACCACCAGGAGTACCGGTCTCGCTAGTCCGAGCCGGCCCCGCTTGCGAATCGCGTGCTGCACGGCACCAACCTCCTTACGGCCCTTGCGGCGGCGCTGAGCCCGCCCTCCACAGTCTGTACCCCAAGTACCCGCCGATTGCGCCGCTGCCGCCCGCGACAGAGGCGGACACGACGGCCTCCCGGAGCGGGACGTGCTGAACCGCGACCTGCCAGAGCATGTTGCCAGCGAACATGCTAAGGGCGATGAGCACCACCATACCGGCGAATAAGCGGCTGCTAAGCGTTCGCACTCTAGCACCCCCGTCGAGGCACATTTGGCCGCCGAACATATTCATGGACCTGGTCGTCGCTCGTGACCGGCCCCATTGTAGGTGCCAGCAACGGAGGCAGGCTCAGCGGGCCGGTCGCCGTGCGGTCTTCCATACCAGCGCCGCAGCCCAGCTTAGCGCCACCCCCACCAGGCTGCCTAACACCTGGCCAACGATCGCCGACCACGGAACCCCCTGCTGCGGCACGTGCAGCCCCACATTGACCTGGGCTGCGCAGCCATAGGCATCCACGCAGCCTACCAGGACGAGGGCCGTACCCCACAGGCGCTCACTCCCCACCGCCCAGGCCACCACCGGCGCCCACATCCCCGTGGGCACCCACTCGAGCCACGGGTAGGTCCAAGCGAGGGGCTGATAGGGTCCATAGGGTCCGATCGTCCAGTTCGCTGCTGCAATTCCCATGTTGCTGTACGGGCCGTGGAACGTGAACTCGAGGGCCAACCCCAGGAACCACTTCCAGGCGGGTAGCCCCCACCACGAGACCCTTCGGCCTAGGAGCCCATAGGCCAGCAGCGTGGCGACCCCGAACGACAGCCCCCATCGGCCCGCAGCGCGGCGCCACCCCCCCACGACACCCTCGCCGGGCCATGCAGCCAAGGCGGCGGCAACAACGACGCATGCCGCAACGCACAACCAGTCTGGCGCAAGCGCTCGCTCTCTCATTTTCCGCGCCGCGTACTCCAAGGGAAGAAGTCCTGAGGCAACCCTATCTCAAAGGGCACGGTGCGCAACAGCACCCGCGAGGCCTTCGGCGTAGCGCCGATTGTGCGCAGGCCATGATCGGCGTGAGTCATCAGCCGCAACCTCCCCAGTCGAGCATCATTGTAGCACCCCGTGTGACAATATCAACGCCGGCGCGGAAAGCACGGCAACGGTTCAGCACAGGGGAAATGGGAGGGGCCGCCATGCGACCCCCGAAACGTGGGGGGCGGCTGGTACGGTTGAGGCCGGGTTGTGTGCTAAAGTCTGAGGCTGCTCGGCACGGCGGACAGGCGTCTTCGCTCAGGAGGTGGACGCATGCGGGTTCTCTGGAAAGAGGTCTTCGCGCGCTGCGACGGCAGGCCGGTGTGCACCGGATTCGTGACTTACCTCAGCAGCACCGAGCCGGCGCTGATGCACTGCGCGGGCCGCGAGGACTACTCGGACGCCTACGACGACTACGCCTACAGCATCAGCCGCGACAACGGCCGGACCTGGGGCCAACCGATGCTGTTCCTGAAGGGCTACGACGTCGAGGGCGGCAAAGTGAGGTTCGGAGAGCCGGCTGCGTTCTTCGACCGCGATACCGAGCGGCTCATCGTGCTCTACGACAAAAGCGTCTATCCCAAGGACACGTTCGATACGGACTTGGTGATGGAGATCGTGATGGACACCTACGACCCGGCGACGCGCAAGTGGTCGGGAATGCAGCCGCTCGATCTCTGTCCCGGCCGCGGCATCGGGGTGAGTTTCTCGTTCCCCATCAAGACTTCGCGCGGGCGGATACTCGTGCCGGCGATGAGGCAGGTGCTGGGTGAGGACGGCAAGCCGGTGCACTACCAGGGCTGCTGGGGCACCGTGGACGAGGTAGTGGTCCTAATCGGGGAATACCAGGCGGACGGGTCGCTCGCCTGGACCCTGCGCGAGCCGGTGAACATCGCGCCCGAGGTGAGTTCGCGCGGCATTGACGAGAACACGCTGGCGGAACTTGGGGACGGGCGAATCGCGATGGTGTGTCGCGGCGACAACAGCATCTTCCCCGAGAAGCCGGGCTACAAATGGCTCTGCTTCTCGGAGGACGAGGGGATGACGTGGGCGAAGCCGGTGCCTTTCCCGTGCACGGAGGGCGAGCCCATAGAGTCGAGCGCCACGGGCTCGGCGTTCTTCCGCTCCATCAAGAACGACAGGCTCTACTGGATCGGCAACCTCTGCATTCTCGGCCGCCGGCCCAACGGCAACTACCCGAGGACGCCGCTGGTGGTCGCGGAGGTGAGTGAGGAGCCGTTCGGGATCATCCGCGATTCGATCACGGTGGTGGATCAGCAGGGCCCGGGCGAACCGGAGACGGTGCAGATGTCGAACTTCCGCTTCTATCAGGACCGCGAGAATGGCGACTTGGTGCTGTTCCTGACGCGCTACGCGGAGCGGAGCGCGGAGAAGTGGATGGACGCGGACTACTACCGCTATCGAGTGGAGATAGACTGAGTCGCGGTAACGCGGGCCGCAGGAAAGCACAGGCTGCTGCTGTGATGGCGAGGCCGGAGAGGAGTCGCCCGTGTTCATAGACATTCACGCGCACGCATATCGGAGGCCCGTGGTTGGAGTCGAGGGCGTGCCCGTGTTCTCCACGCCGGAGCAACTGCTGGCGCGCCATGAAGAGATGGGGATTGAGAAGGCGGTGCTGCTGCCGCTGATCGGCCCGGAAGTCTACCTGCCACAATCGAACGAGGAGATAATCCAGATGGCGGCGGACTTCCCGGGCCGGTTCGTGCCTTTCTGCAACGTGGACCCGCGGGCGATGAGCAACTCGGCCGATGCGCCGCTGGGCAATCTGCTTCGGTACTACAAGGAGCGCGGGTGCAAGGGGATCGGGGAGGTCATGCCGAACATGCCGTTCCTGCACCCGATGGTGCAGAATCTCTTCAAGCACGTGGAGGAGGTGGGCTTTCCGCTGATCTTCGACATCTGCACCCGCATCGGCGGGACCTACGGGCTCTATGACGACGCGGGGCTGCCGCAACTGGAAACCTGCCTGCAGCGGTTTCCCAGGCTGAAGATCCTGGGGCATGGGCCGGCGTTCTGGGCGGAGATTGGGCAGTTGGAGAGGCCCGAGGACCGCGCGGGGTATCCGCCCTATCCGGTAAAGGAGGAGGGCGTGGTGCCCAGACTGATGAGGCGCTACGCGAACCTCCACGGCGATCTTTCCGCCGGCAGCGGCTACAATGCGCTCGCGCGCGACCGGGAGTATGCGGCGCGGTTCCTCAACGAGTTTCATGAGCGGCTGTATTTCGGGACCGACCTCTGCGCGCCCGACCAGCCGGCGCCGCAGGCGAGTCTGCTGATCGAACTCAGGGACAGCGGGAAGATAAGCGAAGAGGTGTTCCGCAACATCGCGCGGGAGAACGCCGTAAGGCTCCTCGAGTCCTAGGCGGCGCGTCGGGCAGGTCTGGGCCGGCGCCCCTCCCGGCGTCGCAGCGAGAGGCGTGGTCGTGCCGCTGTTCGTGTTCCGCACCGCGTTCGAAGACCGGACGCTGCGGCGCGAACTGGAGGGCTACGAGGAGTACGCCCAGAGGACCCGCTACCGCCTGGTGCCGGGGTGTGGTAGGCAGGTCCATGTCCCAAAGCGACTCTGGGCCCTGCGCAGCCCCGGGAAGAGGCCCTCCCCCAGCGGGCCCGGATTCCCGAAAAAAGGGGCTTCACGCCGGGCCACGATTGTGCTATAGAGGTAGTGGAGGCGATCTGAGATGGGCAGTCTCGGACGGGTGAGGGCCACACGCCTGGTGGTCTCGTGTATCTTGCTCCTGGCACTCTTTGGCCCGTCGCGGGTTCTAGCGCTCACTGACAATCCTCAGGCCCAAGCCGCCTTGGACAACGCCCAGGCCACCTGGGACCGGAACGAGGACGACCAGGCGCTACAACTCTTCCAGGGCGTGGTCAACGACTTCCCCGACACTGAACAGGCCGCAGAGGCCCTGGCGATGGTCGGCCTCTGGTGGTCGGAGCACAAGGATCCGGGCAAAGCGCTGGCAGCCTGGAATCGGGTGCTCACCGACTATCCCGACTCTCGCGCCCGGGCGGAAGTGTGGACGCACATGGGGGGCTCGGCGAGAGCCGACCGGGATTACACCTCGGCGATAACGTATTACGAAAAGGTCGTCGCCACATTTCCGGGCAGCGACGAGGCTGCGCGCGCCGTCAAACGGCTCGCCTGGACCCGCGTAGAGGCTCTGCCTCAGGGCCAGTACGCCCAGGCTATCGCGGCCTACAAGGCACTCATCGCGCAGTATCCGGACGACCCAGACACGAACACCGCCCGACTGGCGCTCGGTCACAACTACCTGTGGGCGAACGATCTTCAGGCGGCCACCGAGGCCTACACAGCGGCGATGAAGGAGGCCGGCGACAGCGCTGTGGGGATGGAGGCCCGCTACTACCTGGGATTCGTCCTGGGCGCCGACGACCCTCAGGCGGCGGCGGCTCATTTTGAGGCGGTTCTGCGGTCTGGCCTCCCCGAAAGTTTCAAGGTGCGGGCATTGCTGTGGCGGGCAGGCGATTACTTGCGCATGAAGGACTACGCCGCTGCGGAGCGGGACTGTCTGGCGATCTTGTCCGTGGCTTCGGCCGAGTTCCGTCTGGCGCACCCGCTGGCGCACGTCATGCTCGGCGACATCTATGTGGACCAGAAGCGGTATGACGAGGCGATCGCCGAGTTCGAGTTGATCATCCGCGAGTACCCGGGTTCGCCCGTGGCGCAGGCCGAGGCGAATAGCGTGGCCTGGGTGGGAGTGGTGAGGGACCTCGCCGAGCAGGGCTGGGTAGCGGGGGAAGGGGGCGGTCAGAAATGACCCGCGCGGGCCTCGCAATCGTAGTCGGCTGCCTCGGATGGCTGGGAGCGTCCGGTACCGGCTGGCCAGTGATCGTGAACGCGCTACCCAGGGAGATACGAGGCGCGGGGGTCGCCACCATAGCCCCTCCGCTGACAGGTTGGTACAAGGCGCTCACCGTGCCTACCGGCACCACCGTCCACTTCTGGGTCAGGGAGGCCCCAGGTGTTCCAGCCAACGACTGGGACACGCAGTGCGGGTACGGTCCCGTGCAGGACCAACTAAAGCCATTCAAGTGGGATTTCGATGACGGCACAGTTATCGAGACGTCCTTCCCGACCGTGGACCACGCCTTCGCAATGCGCGAGACGCCGACGCCTTACACCGTCAAGGTGACCATTGACGACGACGCGAACGTTGGGGACCCAAGCGACGACACTCCAGTGACGGACAGCCTGACCATCTACGTCTGGGATGCGAACATCACCGCGCTGCCGTCTAGTTGGCTTCCCTTCAGCCTGTCCACCAGACTGACGAACGCTATAGACGCCATCCAGAACTACGTGCCGGTCGTGTCCACCAACGGTGAAGACGACGGTGTGAACCGGCCGGCCCCGGCGCAGGGCACCCTCCGCATTGGCGGTGAGGAGATCCTGTACACCGGCAAGACAGCCACCGAATTCACGGGATGCACCCGGGGGGCGAACGGCAGCACCGCCGCCGCGCATGACGCCGACGCGGAGGTCCAATGGGCCACGTTCACGCCGCCCTTCACCGCCACAATCCTCGGGCCCCCCAACGTGTCCGGCAAGATCACCTTCGTCTTGAGAGGGGTCTCGAGCGAGCCGGGCTTCTGCTTGAACGGGGGGGAGTACACCGGGTCCGACCTGGTCTTCGACGAACAGCCGGGTCTCATCCGCTACGAGCAGCACACCATCTACGCAGAGGGAGTCGGGCAGGCGAGCGCGGCCGTTTCCTGCCGTGACTGCGGCGCCTACACCGCGCGTCATCAGGATAAGTACGGAGAGTGGCACGAGGGGGGGATTGAGGCGCAGGTGGGGGTGCCGTTCGTGCCTCAGGAAGTGTTCGTTGGCTCGGTGGTCGCCTGGGTGGAGAACATCACCCCGCCAGTGCGGATTCAGGAGATTCCGGTGCAGCGGAAGTATGACAACCTATCGAACCACATCGCTCAGGACTGGCCGTATAGTAGCGGCGGTGCCGACGATGACAACGACAACACCCCAGCAGGAGACGGCACCGTCGGAGACGGCCTGTCCCGCTACGAGGAGTACCGCGGCTTGCTCCTGGCGGAGGACGACTGGAAGTTGACCAGGCTCAACCCCGACGAGAAGGACATGGTCGTGGAGGATCTGGAACCCCAGGGGCTGGGCACGGTCGAATACTTCCCCGGGGCGGGGATGCCCCAGGTCTACCGGTTCGAGGGGGCCTGGCAGCGAACGGGCAGCCTCCACCTGATGAACTGGAATTATCAGACCCACCACCTGCACGACGTGTATGCCGCCTGGATGTTCGCGGGCGTGTGGGTCGGGAACCCAAGCGCCTATGGCGCTACGTGGGGGGCCTACTACACGGCCGATGCGCATCTCCTCATCAACGAGGAGTTAATCCACCAGGACGTGCAGGGGACAAACCATACGTACGAGGAGTTGCGGGATTGGGTGATCGGCCACGAACTGGGGCACACCGTGCTCTGGCACCGCCCTGACCGTGGACACCACGCGGTCCAGAACTTCCAGGACTGCCTCATGGGGCCCTACGCGTATGCGCCGGCACCGACGTACCCGCAGGAGTTCTGCTACACGTTGCCCGGCACCAGTGACCCCGGCTGTCAGAGGTTGTGGCACTTCACCCCGTAGCCGGGTAAGTGCGTGAGGGACAGGAGGGATCGTATGATGGGTCGAGTGGGTACAAGCTGCGCCGCCTTGTGCGGCTTGGTGCTCTTCGGCCTCTTCCCGTCAGTGGCTGAAACCCAAGGGGCGCTCACCCCTAACGCTGCGCGCCAGATGGTGCGGGAAGCGTACGACCAGTACCAAGCGGGCCGGTACTCCGACGCGCGTGACCTGGCCCTGGCCGTGTACGAACAACTGGGAGCCGTCACGGCGGGTTGGGCCCAGCCCGGAGCGTGGGTCCCCCCCGCCGACATTGACCTCAACCAGGAGTGGGATAGTGCCTCACTGAGGCGGCTCGGGGAAGCCTACCACGAGGCCCTGAAGCAGGCCGACGACCCCAAGCGTGTTGGCCCGGTATCGTTCGGTGGCACCAACGCGCGCTACCTGTTGTTCCAGGCGTATGTGGCGTTGGGCGAGTGTGACAAGGCCGCGCCGCTCCTGGAGCAGGATCTTTGGTACTTGCCCGCAGAGATCAGAGAGCCGGTTGTCCGCGACCTAAGGGAAAAGGGGATACTTCGTCCGTTCCCCCATCAGGCTGGGGGCGGGTCGATCGCGGACGCGGCTGGCACCAAGTGGAGCCGGGCGAGGTGGGGGGCAGCGGCGACCGAGGCTAGCGTGTGGTGGGACGAGGCCCGGCGAGAGGCCGTCTTCTCTCGCGAGGGTCACCTTCTGGTCGTGCGGCCCGGAGAAGCCAGCGCCACCTTGGACGGCCAGCCGTTCCAGTTGGAAAGGGTGCCTTACATTGAGAACGACCACCTAATCCTGCCGCTGTCCGTACTCACCCAGGCCTTCGGCGTCACCCTCACCAACAGCCAGATCGCGCAAGTAACCTATCGCCTCGGTGCCTGAGGCCAGCGGCGGCGCTGGGCTCTAGGGCGCCGCAGGCATGGCCGCATAGTAGCGGTGGGGCAGAGGATGATAACGACGACCAGCCGCCCGGGGACGGCACGGTCGGCGACGGCCTCTCCCGCTACGAGGAGTACCGGGGCTTGCTGCTCGCGGAGGAGGACTGGAAGTTGACCAGGCTGAATCCCAACGAGAAGAATATGTTCGTGCAGGACTGGAACCCGGAGACCCTGGGCACGGTCCAGTACTTTCCAGGGGCTGGGATGCCAGACCCAGATCGGTTTGACTACAGCTGGGGCCGGACCTTCATGGGCGTCATGAACTACAAGTCGAGCAGCCACCACCTCGCCGAGGTGTGGCCGGTCAACATTTCCGACATGGCCGTGCCTGGGCACCCTGAGTCGTGGGGCGGCACCTACGGCCCCTACTTTCAGCCGGGTTGCCTCACATACATCAACGTCGCTCTCATTCAGGAGGAGGCGGGTGATAGATGGGAGGAGTTTCGAAACGAGGTCATCGGCCACGAACTCGGCCACACTGTGCTCTGGCACCGCCCTAACCACGGGGATCACGAGGTCGAGAATCCCCAAGATTGCCTTATGGCGCCGGAGGCGGACCCGGACTGGCCGGTATACGCCGAGGAGTTCTGTGCTGTGATGCCTGGGACGGAGAATGATCCCGGTTGCCAATTCCTCTGGCACTTCACCCGGCCCTGAGGCAGGGCGTCGCAGCTGCAAAGGAGGTACGCGGCAGTGAGCAGAAAGTTGAACAGGGTGCTTGGTATCTGCGTCGGCTCCACCGCGCTGGTTTTGGCTGTCCGGGTCCCTGGTGGGGCTCCCCTCACGCGACCGACTGCGCGGGAAATGCTCCGGCAAGGGTACTACGAATTGCGGGCCGGTCACCCCGCGACAGCCCGAGACCTCGCGCTACGGGTGTACGACCAACTGGGGGACTACCAGGCTGTCTGGCCCGCTCCTGGGGCCTGGGTGCCTCCCCCGGAGATAGACCTCAGCGACTACACGGAGGCTGTTGCCGCGCAACTCCTGAGGCTGCACACGCAGATCGCGGAGAGGCTCTCCGACTCCGAGAGAAAACGGCTCCTCCCGGTATTCATCATGGGAACGAGCGCCCGCATGCTGTTGATCGACGTCTACGTCGCCCTGGGAGAGCCCGACAAAGCGGCTCCTCTTCTCGAGCAGCAGTTGTGGCACCTGGCCCCGGAGACCAGGCAGCGGGTTTTGCGGGAACTCAAAGAGACGGGCCGGCGGCCCTCGTACCCGCGCCGGCAGAGCGGCCCATCGCTCGCCGAGGTCCCGGGGACCAAGTGGACGCGGGCGAGGTGGGCGGCGGCGCTGATGGAAGCCACAGTGTGGTGGGACGAGGTGCGGCGAGAGGCCGTTTTCTCTCGCGAGGGTCACCTTCTGGTCGTGCGGCCCGGAGAAGCCAGCGCCACCTTGGACGGCCAGCCGTTCCAGTTGGAAAGGGTGCCTTACATTGAGAACGACCACCTGATCCTCCCCCTCTCCGCCCTCACCCAAGCCTTCGGCGTCACCCTCACCAACAACCAGATCGCACAAGTAACCTATCGCCTAGGAGACTAACCCCGGCTGCCACACCCGCTGGCACTACTCGGGGAAGTGCCCGAGTCCGCCGCACGAGCCGCCCCCCGAGCCCTGATGCCCAGCGCGTGGGCTAGGACGCTGCCTCGCGCTGGCTGAAAGGAGATGGAGAGGATGCCGACCCCGCCGTTGACCAGGGTTGTCCTGGTGGCTTTCCAGGCCTGGCTCGTCCTGGCTATTTGCCCCCCGTTGGGCAGTGCAATGACACTTCAAGAGGCACGCCAGTTGACCCTGGCCGCCAGGGAGGCGAACCAACGTGCAGATTATCAGCGGGCGGCGGAGATCGCGACGCGCGTATGGGAAGAGTTCGGCAACGTAGAGGTACGCTGGCTGCTGCCGGGTTCTGTCGTACCCGATCCCACCGCAGATATGTACGATACCGAGGGGTGGATGCAGGCGCAGCGCATCGCGACGGCAAGGAGCAAGGCCTTCCCACGACCGCGTTGGCACTTCGGCACCGGGGGCACACAGCCCACAAGCGAGCTGCAATTGGCCTATCACTACCTGAAGGCCTGGGACGAGTACTACGCGTACTTGGAGAAAGCCCTCGCCGACCAACCGGCAGAGTACCGCGAGCGAATATTGCGCGACTTCCGCGAAAAACCTCAGTCCTTCCCCCGGGTCTTCCTGGATGCCCGAGGCGACGCAGCCCCGGCGCCAGCGGCAGGCATCGTGTGGGTCCTTGCGCGGCGCGCGGCAGAGGCGCTCGAGATTGGCATCGCCTGGGATGGGGAAGCACGGGCGGCGACTTTCTCACGCGACGCCCACCTCCTCCTCGTGCGGCCCGGCGATCCGACGGCGACACTGGACGGGGAGGCCTTCCCCCTAGAGGGCACACCTTGCATCCAGAACGACCGTCTGATCCTGCCGCTGTCCGCGCTCACCAAGGCATTCCATATTACCGTCACGCCTCTCGAGCGCGCCTCGATTCACTACTGGCTTCCGAAATAGCCGCGGCCGCACGACCATCACACGCGGGCGATGGCACGCCTGGCGACGGCCCCTCCCGCTACGAGGAGTACGCCCAGAGGACCCGCTACCGCCTGGTGCCGGGGGTGTGGTAGGCCGGCGGGCCCCGACCAGTCGGGGCCCCTACGACCAGGTGCGGGCGTGCGCCGCACAATATCGCATCGGGTCGTAGGGACGCCATCCTACTTCTCCGCCGCAGGAGGATGGCGTCCGCACGTCCTGCGCGCCTGAGGAGGCTCCCGTCCGCAAGGTAACAGGCTGGGCAGGTTGCGCAAAGAAGGACATTGACTGCGGGCCACCAGCAACCTCTTCCTGTGGTGAGATACGGGCCAAGCGGACGGGCAAGGGAGCGCATTTGTCGAGTCCTCGGCCGAGTGGGTATAGTCGGCCGCAATGCCATGACTCGACGCGAACGAATCCTCGCCACCTTGCGCCGCGAGCCGACGGACCGTGTGCCCGCCCATTTCGACCTTACCATTTGGGTGGCGCGCAAACTGGCGGCGCACTATGGCATTGGGGAGGAGCAGGTCGAGGATCGCATTGGCAATCACCTTGCCAAGTTCCGCCCCGCGCCGCCAACCGGCTTTCAGCCCGAGGACCTGGGGAATGACCTCTATCGCGACGAGTTCGGCGCAGTGTGGCGCCGCGGCGAGTCCACCGTGGAGACCGGCAACTGGGGGGGGCACCTGGGCTGGCCCCTGGCGGACCCCTCGCTCAGCGGCTACCGCTTCCCCGATCCCTGCGCCCCAGGGCGGCTGGCGGACCTGCCGCGCTTCGTCTCGGAAAACCGGGACAAGTTCGTGGTCGTCTCGCTAGTTGGTATCTTAGATCGCTCGTGGCACCTGCGCGGATTCGCCAACTTCATGGCCGACCTGGCGGCGTATGCGCGCTTCGCGGAGGAGTTGCTGGACCTCGCCTTGGCCTTCAACCTCGGCCTGATCGAGCGGATTCCGGCAGGCGCGGGCGTGGACGGCATCCTCGATGTCCAGGACTGGGGCGCTCAGGATGCTATGCTCATCAGCCCCTCCCACTGGCGCCGTTTCCTCAAGCCGCGGCTCGCCCAGCAGTTCGCGGCCGCCCACGGCCGGGGCCTGGCCGTGCTCGTGCATTCCTGCGGCCATATCTGGGAGATCATCCCCGACCTCATCGAGATCGGCGTGGACGTGCTCAACCCTGTCCAACCCGAGGCCATGGACGTGCGGCGGGTGAAACGCGAGTTCGGCCGGGACCTAACGCTCTGGGGCGGCATCGGCGCTCAGAGCGTGATCCCTTACGAGACCCCCGAGGCGGTGCGGCGCGCAGGGCAGGAGGCCTTGGAGACCCTCGGGGAGGGGGGAGGGTACATCTACGGCAACGCGGGAGCAGTGCCGACCGAGACGCCGCTGGCGAACATGCTGGCTCTGATCGAGGCCGCGTCAGCCTGACGCCGGCTCTCCTCCACCGGCCTGGCGAGGGCTAGGCTCTCTGGCGTTACTCGTTCGGAAAGGCGGCCGCGTACCTGGGATTGTTCGCGACTGCTGCCGGGAAGCCGGTCCTAGCCGAGTCAGTGGCGGCGCTGACGAGAGCGAGCACCCTGAGGTGCAGCCGGCCGCTGTGCACCCAGAGGCCGACGCGAGCCTCCTCAGGCGGACAAGTGAGATCGCGCGCCTACGACCTGGTGCGAACGCGGCGCGCGCGCCTTCCCAAGCCTAGAGCCCTTGGCGATCCTTGGCCCCTAGGACGAACTGGTCGAGGATGCCGCCGTAGGAACCGTCGGGGTTGACGATGTGACTGGTGAGCCGCAGCGTGTTCCCGTCCACCTCCACCAGGCAGAAGTGATGCTTGTAGTAGAGGCCGCCGTCAGCGTTATCGCGCCCGGGGTCGGGCGCATGTTCGGGCAGGTCTATCTGCGCCCACTCGTAGTACTTGTGGTCGTCGAGGGAGCCCCCCCCGCCGCCGGTGATGATGTAGGTCGCCTCGTTGCCGCTGCCCGTGGTGGGATCGTAGGGCGGATGGGGAAGCCCGCGCTCGTAGTCGTGCGTGTGTCCGGAGAAGACCAGGTCCACCTTATAGCGCTCGATGAGGGGGACCAGTTCCTCGCGCAGATGCGGCTCGCCGTCGTAGTAGCCGCCGCTCCAGCACTCGGAGTACGGCGGTTGGTGGAGGAAAAGGAAGATCCACTTCTTGTTCGCCGCCGCGTCCGCTAGTTCGCGCGCGAACCACTGGTACTGCGGGCTGCCCGGCGGGATTCGCTGACCCCTGGGGCCCTCTCCCGGGTTGGGGTCCAGCACGATGAAGCGCGCCGGCCCGTAGTCGAACGAGTAGTAGTACTCGTTCCCGGACCTGTCCGCGGGATGATCAAAGTAGCGCTCGAAGGGCGCCACCGAGAGCGGATTCGTGTCCCGGTAGCCGCCGTAATCGTGATTCCCGATCGCCACATACGTGGGTGCCCTGCCGCCGATCTCGCGCAGCGGCCACAGGTGGTGGTCCACCCACTCATTGGCGTAGCCACCGTGGCCCACGATATCGCCCACGCTGATGGCCAGGTCCGGAGCGAAGGATGCCATGTGAGCGCAGACGGCGCGGTGGATCGCCGGCGCGCTCTGGCTGTCGCCCCAAACCGCGAAGCGAACCGCGCTGCCCTCCACAGGCGCCGTCTTGAACGATTGCCAGGGCCCCCCAAGCCCAGCCACCGCCACCCGGTACATGTAGGCGGCGCCCGGCTTCAAGCCTTCGAGACGCACTTGCTGGAGAGCCCCCGGGCCGACGACCACTCTCTCATGCGGAGCGTGGACAGTTTCGCCATATTCGACGCAGCCGGGGAACTCGGCGCACGTCTCCCACATGATGGTGATGCCGGTGGAGCTTACGTTTTGCAGGTACGGCGGGGCTAGGAACACTGGCTCTTTGGTCATCGCGTCCATAACGGCAGCGAGTTCAGCCCGGGTGCGCTCCACCGCGTCAGGCAGTTTGCTGAGGTCAGCCGCGGCTTCGGAGGCCAGGCCGGCGGCCGACATCAGGGCCGCCACCCATTCAGACCGCGGCCTCGGGTGGTGCGCGCAGAACTGAGCCGCCCCGTGGAGCAGGTCGAGGAGCGCGTCACGCGGGGCGACAAGCGGTTCGGTTCCGCTCATGATGAAGCGCGCATGGCGCAGCCTGCCCTCGCGCGTCTGGTTGGCTGCTTTGACGGCAATGCAATACGCGTCGCCGGGCCGTGCGGATTTGGTCAAGACCAGAGGAGGGGCGTTCGAGTCGAACTGCGCTCGCAGCGCTCCGTTGATCCATATCTCGCCGCTTTCAGCCACTCCGATTGACAGCGTCAGCGGCCGCCCGGTGGTGGGCAGCCCTCTCAGCGTCTCCGGGACCGTGAAGCGCGTGCGATACCACCCCCAGGTGAACTCCTTGCACCAACGCTCTCCGACCCCGACGCCCTGCCAGCCGGTGTCATCGAACTCCGGCAAACGGGCGTCGTCCGACGCTTCGAGTTGAAACCTCCAGCCGGTCAGGCCGACAAAGAAGTGCCGGAGAGCATCGGCGGCGTTTTCCACCGCAGCCTGCGCCTCCGCCACCGACGCACTTGCCGACTCCGGAGCAGTCGCTGAGGCCAGTAGTGCGAGCGGACACGAAACGAAGAAACTCAACGCGGGAGCCTCCTTCAAGGCGCAGATGAAGCCCTTCGGTGAAGGACGCACATTGCCTAAGAGCCCGACTACGCGCCACCGGGGCAAAGTGACACTGGCGACACGGGCACCGGGCCGGGTCATGTTAGCGCACCGCACCGCGCCCGTCGAGGACCGCCCTTAGTGAGGGGGCGGGCCGGGCCGCCGGCTGTTGACGTTGATGCTGAGTTGTTCGCGGGCATATACTTGCTGGCGTTCGATTGTGGCGGCGAGTTCGGGATGGAAATCTGGCGACTGAGCGAAGAAGAGGTCTTCGAGGCCCTCGGCACTTCTCCCGCGGGGCTGGACAGGGAGGAAGCGGCTAGGCGCCTAGGGCTCCACGGCGCCAATGTCCTAACTGCGAGGCGGCGCAGGCCAATCATATACCGCTTCTTTCAGCAGTTCACGGATCTGTTCGCCGTGCTGCTCGAGGTCGGGGCGCTGCTGACCTTGATTGCCGCGCTGCTCTCGACGGGCGCCGAGCGTGCCGACAATCTCCATCTCACATTCGCGATCATCGGTGTGGTCCTTCTGAATGCGGTGATCGGGTTCTTCCAGGAGTACAGAGCGGAGAAGGCGACGCAGGCGCTGCAGAGGCTCGTGCCCCAGATGGCCAAAGTCATGCGGGATGGGCAGTTGACGGTTGTGCCCGCCGCGCGTCTGGTGCCGGGGGACGTGATGGTGCTGGAGGAGGGCGACAGCATCAGCGCGGACGGTCGGCTGGTGCGCCAGTTCGAAATGAGCACAATCAACGTCGCGCTCACGGGCGAATCGGACCCGGTGCGCAAGACCGCCGACGCGATCCTGGAGGAGAACCTCGAGAAGATCAACATGCCGAACTTGGTGTTCATGGGGACCACAGTGGGGACGGGCAACGGCCGGGGGGTCGTGTTTGCCACCGGCATGCGGACCGAGTTCGGCCGGATTTTCGAGCTGACGTCGGGCGTTCGTGAGGAGAAGTCGCCGCTGCAAAGGCAGATCGGCGACATGGCGCGCACGGTGTCGAAGATTGCCCTGGTTACCGGCCTGGCGCTGTTCATCATGGGGCGTTCCCTGGGCCTGAACTGGGTCGGCGGGTTGCTTTTCGCGCTCGGGGTTATGGTGGCGCTAGTGCCCGAGGGCCTGCCCGCGACCCTTTCCGTCGCGCTGGCGGTTGGGGTCCAGAGGATGGCAAAGCAGAAGGCTCTCATCAAGAGACTCTCGGCCGTTGAGACCCTTGGCTCCACCAACGTCATCTGCACGGACAAGACCGGTACGCTGACCAAAGGCGAGATGACGGTCACGGAGATCTACGCCGACCTGACCGAGATCGAGGTCTCAGGGGCGGGATACGAACCCAAGGGCGATTTCCGGAGTGGCCTGGGGACGGGGGGGGCACTTGAGGTTTTGTCTCGACCTGCCGAGCGGCTGGAGGGTCTCCTGCGGGCGATGACCTTCTGCAACAACTCGAGACTCCTGCCACCCGAAAACGACGAGGGCTGGCGAGTCATCGGCGACCCGACCGAGGGCGCCCTCCTGGTGGCGGCCCAAAAGGCGCACCTCGACTTTCAGCGCGAGCTGATCGCCCGCCCCAGAATCCACGAACTGCCCTTCGATTCGCTTCGCAAGCGGATGTCGGTGGTGCACGCTGAGGGCGGCGGGCACAAGGCCTACGTCAAAGGCGCTCCCGCCGAAACCGTGGCGCTCTGCACCAAGATCAAGGTCGGCGGCGCCGTGCTGCCCCTGACGGACGAGCGCAGAAAGCAGGTGCTCGCACACAACGATCAGATGGCCGGCAGAGCACTCAGGGTGCTCGCGGTTTCCGAGCGCGATCTGCCGCCGGAGATGGTCGCTTACTCGCCCGAGACGGTGGAGGCCGACCTGACGCTACTTGGGCTGGTCGGGATGACCGACCCTCCCAGGCCCGAGGTGAGCGACGCCGTAGAGAAGGCTGCTTCCGCCGGCATCAGGATCATCATGATCACCGGCGACTACGGACTCACTGCAGAGGCCATCGCCAGGAGGATCGGAATCATACGAGGCCGCGATACTCGGGTCATCACCGGTGTCGAGTTGGCCGCTATGGACGACGGGGCTTTGGGGGCGGAGTTGCAGCCGGACCGGGACATACTGTTCGCCCGGGTTGCGCCCGAGGATAAACTGCGGGTGGTGTCGGCTCTGAAGGAGATGGGTTACATCGTCGCGGTCACCGGGGACGGCGTCAACGACGCCCCGGCGCTCAAGCGGGCGGACATAGGAATCGCCATGGGCCTCACGGGAACTGACGTTTCCCGCGAGGCGTCGGTCATGATCCTTCTCGACGACAGCTTTGCGAGCATCATCAAGGCTGTCGAGCAGGGGCGGGGGATCTACTCGAACCTGAAGAAGATGGTCACCTACATATTCTCCCACAACGCGGGGGAACTTTTCCCGTTCGTGTTCGCGACGCTGGCGGGGGTCCACCTTGTTCCTCTGGGAGCGCTGCAGGTGCTCTCCATAGACTTGGGCTCGGACGTTCTACCCGCGCTGGCACTAGGGACCGAAGAACCCGAGCCGGGGATAATGCGGCGCAAGCCCAGGCCCAGAACCGAAAGGCTGATGGACTGGGCGACGCTGAGGCGCATTGCCTTCCTGGGGGTCATCCAGTCCATCGGATCGGTGGTTGGCTTCCTCTACGTGCTGCTATCGCACGGGTGGCAGTGGGGAGATGCAGGCTGGGCAGATCCGGCCAACCCGAATAACATATTCTACCGGGAGGCCATCACGATGACGCAGGGGGCAATTGTGCTGGCTCAGTTCGCCAACGGCTTTGTCACGCGAACCGAACGGGCCTCGGTGTTCAGCGTGGGGCTGCTGAGCAACCGGGGCATTGTCGCGGGTGAACTGTTCGGCCTGCTGATCCTCATGGCGATCTCGTACTGGAGGCCGCTGCAATCAGTGTTCAAGACCGGCCCTCTCAGTCCGGTGGACTGGCTGATCCTGATAGCGACGGCGGCAGTGCTTTTTGTCGCCGAGGAGATGCGAAAGTGGCTGCTGCGCAGGAAGGAAGAGCGGGCATAGGAGGCTGATGGCATGCACGTGATCATTGTTGGTTGCGGGAGGGTGGGAGCACACGCCGCCGCCGCGCTCGCCAGGCAGGGGCACTCGGTGGTAGTCGTCGACCGCGATCCGAGGGCGTTCCACCGGCTTCCCAGGAACTTCGCCGGCACCAGGCTGCTCGGAATCGGCTATGATAAAGAGATACTGGAGAAGGCGGGCATATCCCGGGCCGACGCGTTTGTCTCGGTCACCAACGGCGACAACACCAATATCGTCTCGGCCAGGGTAGCGAAGGAGGTATACCGGGTGCCCATTGTGGTGAGCCGCATCTACGACCCGCAGCGCGCGGAGATCTACCGCAGGTTCGGGGTGATGACGTTTGCCCCCACGGTTTGGGGCGCGGGCAAGGTGCTCGAGATGGTCACCAGCGGCCAGCTGGCGAGGGATTTCGTGCTGGGCAACGGAGAGGTCGAAGTCCTATCCGCCTCGGTGCCGGCCCACCTGGTGGGCAAGCCGACCGGCGTGCTGGGCGCCCCCGGCGAGATTGCCCTGGCCAGCATCATCCGCATGGGCAAGGCGATGATCCCAGTCTCCGGGACCCGCTTTGAGCAGGGGGACCAACTGCACGTGCTCGTGCATCAGACGGCGGTGGACAAGTTTCAGAAGATGATGGGGCTGAAGTAGATGAAGGTAATCGTTGCTGGTGCTGGGAAACTTGGAACCAGAGTAGCCGAGGTCATCATGGAAAGGAACGCGGTGGTGGTGGTCGAGCGTGATGAGCAACGAGCCAGCCAGATAGACAGCCTCTTGAACCTGCGCGTGGTGAATGGGGATGCGTGCGACCCGGCCGTGCTCTTGGAGGCGGGGGCTGACAGCGCCGAGGTACTGGTGGCCGCCACGGGCCACGACGAGGACAACCTGGTGATCACGGTGCTGGCCAAGACGGAGTTCCACA
>CAZGSV010000040.1:0-26940 GCA_964528605.1 uncultured Armatimonadia bacterium | reverse complement strand
CCATTCGCGAGGGCGGGCGCACCGTGGGCGCCGGCCGCGTCGCCAAGATCCTGGACTAGAGGCAAGAAGATGGGAGAGAAGTTCTGGTTTGTGTGCTCGGCGTGCAAGTCGCACAACTACGTAAGCGAGAAGAACCGCACCCGCCAGCGGGGTAAGATCACTTTGAAGAAGTACTGTCCCAAGTGCCGCAAGCATACCGAGCACAGCGAAAGCCGCTTGCGCGACTGAGAGGCAGGACGCAGGCCCGTAGCTCCAATTGGCAGAGCGGCGGACTCCAAATCCGCAGGGTGTCGGTTCGAATCCGGCCGGGCCTGCCAGCCCTGCTAGCGGTAGCCGGCCAGCAAGAGGAGTGAAGATGGGTTTTTCGCCAAAGGACAAGGTAGTCTGGGAGAGCCGCTGCGGTGAAGCGCGGTGAGCAGGATCACCGGCCTCTTCCGCCGTGCCTCGCAGTTCCTGCGCGAAGCGATCCGGGAGTTACAGAAGGCGCAATGGCCAACCAAGCAGGAACTCACCGGCTTCACGCTCGTGGTCATAGTGGCCCTGGCTGCCATCGCCGTCTATATCGGTTTGCTGGATATCGTTCTCTACCGACTGTCACAGCTGTGGCAGCCGACCACCAAGTGAGGTAGATGGAGATGCCTCGTGGCGAGAAGCAATGGTACGCGGTCTACACGCATACCGGGCAAGAGAACAAGGTAAAGAGCAATATCGAGCGCATGGTTGAGTCGGCCGACCTGCGGGACGCCGTCTTCCGCGTTATCGTGCCGGTGGAAGAGGAGACCAAGTTCGTCAGCGGCAAGAAGCGCACGGTGAAGAAGAAGGTCTTTCCGGGCTACGTCTTCGTCGAGATGATCATGGACGACCGGGCCTGGTACCTGCTGCGCAACACCTCCGGGGTGACCGGCTTCGTCGGCTCCGATGGCGAGCCCACGCCCCTGCCGCGCGAAGAGGTGGATGACATTCTCCGCGCCCTGGGAGAGGAAGGCCTGCGGCGTCAGCCGTCGTGGCAGGTCGGCGAAGTGGTGCGCGTGCTCGCGGGGCCGTTTGCCGAGTTCACCGGCGCGATCCAGGGCCTCGACGAGAACCGGGAGAAGGCCTCGGTGCTGATCAGCATCTTCGGGCGCGACACCCCGGTTGAGATTGACTTCTCTCACCTGGAGAAGATCTAGGAGACACTATGGCCAAGAAGGTTGTCGCCAGGATCAAGTTGCAGATCGAAGCCGGCAAGGCGACGCCCGGCCCCCCCGTGGGTCAGGCGCTCAGCCAGCACCAGGTCAAGACCATGGAGTTCGTGAAGGCCTACAACGAGCGCACCGCCAACATGGTGGGCTCAGTGGTGCCGGTCGAGATCACGGTCTACCAAGACCACTCCTTCACCTTTGTGACCAAGACGCCGCCGGCCTCCGAGTACCTGCGCAAGGCGGCGGGCATTGAGAAAGGCTCGCAAGCGCCCAACAAGGAGAAGGCGGGCACGGTCACGCGGGAGCAGTTGCGC
Source organism: uncultured Armatimonadia bacterium (assembly GCA_964528605.1). Lineage (GTDB taxonomy): Bacteria > Armatimonadota > Zipacnadia > CAZGSV01 > CAZGSV01 > CAZGSV01. The sequence continues at coordinate 25,445 of CAZGSV010000040.1, read as the reverse complement.
AAGATCGCGGCAGCCAAGATGCCGGACCTCAACGCCCGGGACATCGAGGCCGCCATGCGCATCGTGGCCGGCACCGCGCGCAGTATGGGCATCGAGATAGTGGACTAGGAGGTTCGCGGTGAAGAGAACCACAGGCAAAACGATGGCTCCCTTCCGGGCCCAGTTGGATCGGTCCCGTCGCATGTCATTTGACGAGGCCCTGGGGCTCTTGCGCCAGATACCGCCGGCGAAGTTCAACGAGACCGTCGAGGTGGCCATCAACCTGGCCGTTGACACTCGGCAGAGCGATCAGGTGGTGCGCGGCACGGTAACCTTGCCCCACGGCACAGGCAAGGTGCCCCGGGTGGCTGTCTTCGCCGCCGGCGAGGCGGCGCGCGCGGCGCGCGAGGCGGGCGCCGACGAGGTGGGCGCCGAGGATCTGGTCAAGAAGATCGACGAGGGGTGGATGGAGTTCGACATTTTGGTGGCGACACCGGACCTGATGCGCGTTGTCGGTCGCTTGGGCAAGAAACTGGGTCCCAGAATGCCCAGCAAGAAGGCCGGCAACATCACCCCGGACGTCGGAGGGGCGGTGCGGGAGTTGAAGGCGGGCAGGCTGGAGTTCCGCGCCGATAAGGCGGGCGTGGTCCACGTTCCCATCGGCAAACTCTCCTTCGACGACGTGCAGTTGCGCGACAACTTCCTGACGCTGATGGGCGAGATACTTCACGCCCGGCCCGCGGGCATCAAGGGCCAGTACTTGAAAAGCGTAACCCTTTCCTCTACTATGGGCGCTGGCTTGAAACTGGACCCGCACCAAGTAAGGGAGTTGGCTTCGCAGGGCTAAGTGACGCGAGGAAATAACGACGCCGAAGACCGCAGGCGGCGGCTCGCTCTGCGAGCGAGTGCCTTAATCTCCTGTCGAGGCGCGCCTCAGCCAATGCTGACCCAATGATGTTTGGCGAGGCCGCTTGCCCCGGCAGGCGGCCTTTCTCTTTCGGCGCGAGACGAGGTGATGAGGTGCGTAGAGAAGAGAAACCGTTGATGGTGGAAAGTCTCAGGAAGATGCTGGGGGAGGCCTTGGGCGTGGTGCTGGTCAGGCCCCAAGGGCTCAAGGTGCCCGAGTTGGAGGCGGTGCGGGTTCGCCTGAGCCAGGCCGGGGCTCGCATGCGCGTGGTGAAGAACACCCTGTTCAACCTGGCCCTGCGCGGCACACCATACGAGCAACTGTCCGGCACGCTCAAAGGCCCGGTGGCCGCGGTCGCCCTGTGCGAGGGCATCGGGCCCGGCCTCTCCGCTCTGCTGGCGTCGCGCGGCGCAGGCCGGAGGCTCGAGGTCATTGGCGGCTATCTGGGCGGCCGCGTGCGCAGCACGCAGGAGATCGAATCGCTCGCCGACCTGCCCAGCACCGAGATGCTCGCCGCGCGGGTGGTCGGCCTGCTCCAAGTCCCCATGGTGAACGTGGCGCGGGCGCTCCAGATGCCCATCGTCCAACTGGTGGCCTCACTGGAGGCTGCCGCTCGGAAGAGCGCTTGACGTTCGTGCCCCGGGTCTGATTCCCGATGCCGCTTCTTGCTTCGCCGCCTATTCAAACCGAGGAGGAGATCTGAGTGACTATCGAGGAGATCGTAGAGACCGTAAAGAAGATGGACGCGGTCCAGTTGAGCGACCTTGCCAAGGCCATTCAGGAGGCCTTCGGCATTGACGCCAGCATGGCGATGGCCATGGCCGGGCCCGCGGCCGCCCCCGCGGCGGCCGCTCCTGCTGCCGAGGCCGAGCAGACCGCCTTCAGTGTCATCTTGCAGAACGCCGGCGACCGCAAAGTCCAAGTGATCAAAGTCGTCAAGGACATCATCGGCGGCAAACTCGCGGAGGCCAAGGAGATCGTTGACAAGGCGCCCGTGCCCATCCGCGAGGGCATCTCCGAGCAAGAGGCCGCCAGGCTCAAGGAGCAACTGGAAGAAGCCGGCGCCACCGTCGAGATCAAGTAGTCCCCGGCTGTTCCGCTTCCCCGTCAGCCCCGGCCGCTGCGGCCGGGGCTGGAGGGCGGGTGTCCCTGTCGGCCGGACCGGACGGATACGCCAGCGTCGCCAGTTCCCAGTGCTCGGCCGCGCAGGCGTCGCTCCTTCCGTCAGCCAACGCCATTTGACCCCCGCCCATCGCTGCCCTATGATGGCGCGCGAGATTCTCCGCTGGCAAGTTCAGGCCCCTTCGATGCAAAGCGCTCCGCAACCCAGTCCGCCACCACCGTCAGAGCCCGCCGCCATCTACCTGACCATCGTCATCCCCTGCTACAACGAAGCCGAGCGCATCGGCAACACGCTGGCACAAGCGGCCGCGTTCCTCGCCGCTCGACCTTACCAGTCTGAGCTTGTCCTAGTGGACGACGGCAGCCGCGATAACACGCCACAACTGATCTCCGAGTTTGCGCGGCAAGCCACCGCCAACGTTCGCCTTCTCGCTCAGCCCCAGAACCGCGGCAAGGGCCATGCGGTGCGGACTGGAGTCCTGGCTGGCCAAGGGGAGTTCGTCCTGGTCACGGATGCCGACCTCCCCACGCCGCTAGAGCAAGTAGAGCGCCTGCTCGCCCCCCTTCAGTGCGGGGAAGCGCAGGTGGCCGTGGGCTCGCGCAACCTCGGAGGCAGTGAGGTGCGCCGGCCTGGCATCCGCACGCTCCTGTCGCACGGGTTCAACCTATGCGTGCGGCTCGCCGGCATTCGGGGCCTGCGCGACACCCAGTGTCCCTTCAAACTGTTCCCCCGCGACGTGGCCCAGGCGGTATTCCCCCTGCAGCGTCTGGAGGGGTGGGGCTTCGACGTGGAGATCATCCGCTTGTGCCAGTTGCGGGGCTATCGCATTGCTGAAGTGCCCGTGGACTGGACCTACGCGAGCGGCAGCAAGATGAAACTGCTGCGCGACGCGCGGCGCATGCTCCGGGAACTGGGGAGGGTACGGCTGAACGAGTGGCGGGGTCTCTACAGGGAAGCCGCTCGCGCAACGCCTCCCCCCCCGCCAGCGTCGGGCTAAGGCGCAGCGCCCCGGCCCTAAGTGGACAGGCGCACCTGCTCCTGCAGTATCTCCTGCAAGTGCGCCGGCAGTGGCCCGCGCAGCGGAGGCGAGGTCAGCGAACTCACGGTTACGCGCAGGTAAAGGGGCGGGTCAATGAAGCGGACGCCAATCTGGTACCGCTCCCCCCCCGGATCGCAGCGCGCGACCAACCCTCGCACTTCCTGCTGACGCTCTTGCTTGATGGCAACGCCAAGGCGCACCATGGTGCCCGGGGGCAAGTAGACATCGAGCATGCCCCCGAGCCCGCAGCAACTGAGGTCGCGTAACGCTCCGCGCCAGGCCTCGTTCTTGGGCATCGTTGCCGGGGCGATCAGAAACTCACCTTCCAGTGCCACGCGGCACCGGCTGCGATGTTCTCCTCTCCGCCCGCTGTCCATCGCACTTCACCCTCCTCGGAGGGACGCCCCTCCGCCAGACCGACGTAGTATAGCCCTTGCCCGGCTGCCGGGCAAGGGTTTTCCTGCATTTCCACCACCCGCTCCGCCTGCTAGCGCGCCCCCAGTGCCCCAACCCCAAACCACAGTCCTAGCGCCAGCAGGAACCCCGCCGACAGCAGCAGCACGCCCTGATACACGGGTCCCGAGAGCCGCTTCTGTCCGCTCCGCAGGCCGGCCGCCAGCGGAATGTACCAGGCGAAGTCGCCTGCGATGTGAGACACGTAGAAAACCGCCGTCGCCGCGGCAGAGGCGACCTGCAAGCGCACCATGTACGCCGGCGCCACGGTCGCCCACCAGATAAGCCAGTAAGGATTGAGGGCCGTGGCGGCCAATCCGCCCGTGAGCGGCGCCCAAATGCCGGTGCCGGCGCTGGCCGCCTGCACCTCCTTGCCCATCTCTCTTAGGGCGACGCGCGCGGTGAGCGTTCCCAGCACCAGCAGCGCGACCGCGCCCGCGCCGCTGATGGCGGTCACGGCGGCGCCCGTGGTCAGCGCCCTCAGCACGCCGCTGCGCAGGCCGAGCACCACCGAGAACTCGCAGAGACTGTGCGCTGCCACCACCAGCCACGCTGCCCAGACGCCTCGCCGCGCCACCTGAGTCACCACCACCGCTAGCAGCGGCCCAGGCACCACCGCCCCCGATAAGGCGAGCCCAAAAGAGCCGGCGGCCATTCCCAACAGTTCCATCTGCGTGGCTAATCGTAGCAAATCGCGTCATTACATGGTTCCCTTGCTATTGGGAGGCCCTTGGCCGCCGCGTATGCCAGCCCGTTGTGGGGCAGGGGCCCAACATGGGCGCGCCGGCGGTCGCCTCCCACGCCACCGAAGCCAAGAAAGGGCTTTGCCCGGACGGCCGCCGGCGCTCCGTCTGTGAGCGACTAGGCCAGGGCCGCCGTCGCCACCTCTCCCTCCCTGGCTGCCGCGATCTCTAGCAGAATCGCCTCCAGCGCCTTGAGCGAGAAGGGCTTGCGCAGACAGGCGCGTGCCCCCCTCCCTAAGGCCGCCGCAACCCTCCGCCCGTCGGTGGAGCCGGTCATCAGGACACAGGCGGTGCCCGGCCTCGCCGCGGCAATACGAGTCAGTGCCCGCCCTCCGTCAAGCAACGGCATCTCCAGGTCGAGCAACGCCAGGTCAAAGTCCCCGCGCCGCGCAGCCTCGACCGCCTGCTGGCCATCGGCCGCCTCGGTGACCTGATGCCCCAACGACTCCAAGACCGCGCGCAGCACCGCCCGCAGGCCTTCCGTGTCGTCGGCAATGAGCACCTTCAGTGGCCGCACCTGACGCTTCCTCTCGTTCGAGCGGGTTATCGGCTCCGGCTTGTGCCCGCTTTAGGTGATGGGTGGTGGCGCGCGGCGCCCCTGCTCCGGTAGAATCGTCCCGTCGCGGCGCAAGCCGGCCGCCACGACTCGCAGGCTGCCGCGGCCACGCCCCCGGGCGTTGGCCTCCGGGCCGCGAGCGTTTGCTGAGGAGGCCCCCAATGCAGTTCGAGGTAAAGGACTTGAGTCTCGCCTCTGAGGGTAAGTTGCGCATCGAGTGGGCCGACCGGCAGATGCCGGTGGTCGCCTCCATCCGCGTGCGCTTCGCGCGCACGCGGCCCTTGCGCGGGCTGCGGATAGCCGCCTGCCTGCACGTCACCTCGGAGACCGCCAATCTGGCCCGCGCGCTGCAGGCGGGGGGGGCAGTGGTCGCGCTCTGCGCCTCTAACCCGCTTAGCACCCAAGACGAGGTCGCCGCCAGCCTGGTGCGTCACCACCGCATTGGGGTCTTCGCCGTCTGCGGAGAGAACCGTGCCAGTTACTACCGGCACATCAACGCCGCTCTCGACCTCCGCCCTCAGATCACCCTCGACGACGGCGCCGACCTGGTCTCCACGCTCCACAGCAAGCGCCGCGCTCAGATGACGGAACTGCTCGGCGGCACCGAGGAAACCACCACCGGTGTCATTCGCCTGCGCAGCCTGGAGAAACGCGGCCTGCTCGGCTACCCCATCATCGCCGTCAACGACGCCCAGACCAAGCACCTCTTCGACAACCGCTACGGCACCGGCCAAAGCACGATTGACGGCATCATCCGCGCCACCAACCTACTGCTCGCCGGCAGGAAAGTGGTGGTGGCGGGGTACGGGTGGTGCGGCCGCGGCGTGGCCACCCGCGCCCGCGGCATGGGAGCGCAGGTAGTCGTGACCGAGGTTGACCCTCTGCGCGCCCTGGAGGCCGTGATGGACGGCTACGCGGTCGTGCCCATGGCGCAGGCCGCCGCCGAAGGCGATGTCTTCATCACTCTTACCGGCGACATCGCCGTCATTACCCGCGAGCACTTCCTGCGCATGAAGGACGGCGCCATCCTCGCCAACTCCGGCCACTTCGACGTGGAGATTGACATTCCCGCGCTCCGCAAACTGGCGAAGAAGACCCGGTTCGTCCGTTCCGGGATTGAAGAGTTCACGCTGCGCAACGGCCGCCGCCTCTACCTGCTCGCCCAAGGCCGGCTGGTGAATCTCGCCGCTGCCGAGGGCCATCCGGCAACCGTCATGGATATGTCCTTCGCCAATCAGGCTCTGAGCGTCGCCCATCTGGCCCGCCGCGGGAAGTCGCTCGAGAAGCGTGTTTACTCGGTGCCGGCGGAGATAGACCGCCAGGTGGCGGCCCTGAAACTTGCCGCTCTCGCGGTTGGCATTGACCGCCTCACGCCGCAGCAGAAGACCTATCTCTCTTCTTGGGAGGTTGGCACATAGCAGTGTCTGCAGCGTCGGCGGCTGGCCGCAGCCCCCTGGACGCGCTCGCCCTGCACCTACTCATCGCCTCGTTGGCGTTCTTGCTTGCTTATGTCTCCGCTCGGCTGGCGGGACGCCCGTGGAGCCCGGATGGGGGGGCGCGGGGGTGCTGGACCCCTATCGCCGCCGGCCTGCTCCCGAGCGGAATCATACTCGCCACCCTTGGCGAGTGGGGCCGGGTCGCCTGGGTGCTGACCGGATGCCTTGTCTTCCTGTTTGCCGTCGGGTCGGCGCTCGAGGCCGCCAGACTTAGCGGGCGGTGGATGCTGCCCGCGATTCTGGTCTGCTGCCTGGCGCTGGCTGGCAACGGCGTGGGCCTGACCGCGGTGAAACTGCCTTTCTCGGCAAGGTTCTTCGCTCTGGAAAGAGCGGCTCTGCTGGCAAGTGTTCTCTGGCTCTTCCTGGTCGCCGGGCTGACCACTTTTGCCGCCGGCGCACACAACACCGCCAACGGCATCACCCTGGTCACTTCCGTGGCGTTCCTGTGCATCAGCCTGCTGCAGCCGCAGTCCGGGCAGCCCAGCGCCTCTTACCTGTGCGCCGCCTTGGCGGCGACCGCCGCCGGTGTGGGGATCAGCCGGGCGCCGCGCCTCACCGTCAGCCTTAGTGCCTCGGCGCGGGCGGCGCTAGGCCTCTCCCTGGGCGTGGTCTCCTTGGTCGGCGCGCTAAAGACCTCCGCGTTCCTGGTGCTCGTCATCCCCTTGCTGCTGCTGGGCGTGCCTCTGGTGGATACCGCTTTTCTCTTCGTTGCGCCCTCGGCACGCAGAGAGCGCGAGAAGGGAGGCCGGCCGCTGCGGCTATACCAGTGGCTGCTCGCTCAGGGAATGAGCCCCAGCCAAGTCCTGGTGCTGTTCATGCTCGCTGCGATCTACCTGGCCTTGCTCGCCATTTTGCTGGTGGCGCTGATCCGCGTTTCGTTCTTGCTGAAGACGTTGCTTGTCTTGCTCTTCCTGCCGGCCGGGTTCCTGCTGCTCTACGGCGTCTACAAGGTCGTCGCGCCGGTCGCGCGGCGCGCTGACGAGCCGGGCCCCGAAGAGGTGGAACTGTTCCATGTGCCGGTGGCTTGCCTCACCGAGGCGCAGGTGCTGGAGCGGGTGCAACAGTTCATCGCCGCCGGTGGCCCTCATCACCTCGCAACCTGCGACGTCCTATCCCTGGTGCGCGCCCAGAAGGACCCCGAGTTCCTGCGCATACTGCAGCAGGCAGACCTGGTCACGGCCGACGGCGCGGGCGTGGTCTGGGCTGCGCGCATGCTGGGCTTGGGGGTGCCGGGCCGCGTCTCCGGCGTTGACCTAGTGGACAGCGTCTGCGGATTGGCGGCGCAGGAAGGCTGGAGCGTTTACCTGCTGGGCGCCCGGCCCGGCGTGGCCCCAGAGGCAGCGGCGCGCTTGCAGGAGCGCCACCCCGGTCTGCGCATTGCGGGCTGCCATGACGGCTATTTCACCGCCGAGCAGGAGCCGGCGTTGTTGGAGGAGATTCGCTCGGGCCATCCGCAGGTACTCTTCGTGGCTATGGGCGTCCCGAAGCAGGACCGTTGGATACACGAACATGCGGGCGCGCTTGCCCCGCCTCTGGCCATGGGCGTGGGAGGCAGTCTCGACGTCATCTCCGGGCGTCTTCCCCGGTCGCCCGAGTGGATGCGACGGTGGGGGTTGGAGTGGCTCTTCCGTGTGTCGCGCGAACCGCGCCGGCTTCCTCGCCTGCTGGCGCTGCCCAAACTGGTTGTGCTAACCTTGGGCGCATGGCTGGGTCGCGTGCTCAGAGACCTGTTCCGCGGCCGCAGCGCCGACGCTAGCCCCTAACTACACCATGCCGGATTCCAGCCTACTGATCCCTGGCTCCATGGGTCTCGACACCATTGAGGCGCCCACGGGCTCGGTGAGCGAGGTCCTTGGCGGCGCGGCCACCTACGCCGCAGTGGCTTGTTCGTTTTTCGCGACCGCCATGCCCCTGTGCGTGGTCGGCGAGGATTTCCCCGGCGAGCACCTGGACCTGCTGCGCCGCTTCAACATCCATCTGGGCGGCATCCACGTCGTCCCCGGTCGCACCTTCCGCTGGCGCGCTCGCTATCTGGACGATCTCAACCAGCGCGAAACCCTGGAAACCCAACTGAACGTGCTGGCGCAGTTCGAGCCGCGCCTAACGCCCGAGCAACGGGCCATGCGCTACCTGTTGCTCGCCAACCTCCACCCGCGTTCGCAGTTGGAGGTGCTCTCCCAAGTGGAAGCGCCGGCCGTGGTGGCCGCGGACACCAATGACCTGTGGATTGCCACCGAGCGCCCTGCTCTGGCGGAGGTCATCGCTAAAGCCGACATCATGTTCCTTAACGACAGCGAGGCCCGCCTCTTCGCTGGCGCGGAGGACCTGTCCGAGGCGGCAGAGCAGATTCTGGCCCTGGGCCCGAACTACGTGGTCATCAAACGCGGTGAGTACGGCTCGCTCGTCTTCGGCGAAGGCAGACTGTTCATCGCGCCCGCGTACCCGGTCGCACATCCTGTTGACCCCACAGGAGCGGGCGATGCCTTTGCGGGCGCCGCTCTAGGGTATCTGGCGAGGGGCATGCCGCTGGAACTGGAGTCGCTGCGCGCAGCGGTCGTCTGGGGCGCCGTGACCGCCTCCTTCGCAGTGGAGGACTTCAGCGTTCGGCGTCTGCTCTCCCTTACCCGCGCTCGCTTGCTCGAGCGCTACCGCGCGCTGCTGGACATGACCCGCTTTCCTCCGCCGGAATAGCGGGGGCTCCAGCGAACGGCGGGCGCGTGCTTGCGAGCTTGGCCGCCCGTTACTTGGCGCGCTTCCCCGGCGTTACCTCCGCTCGCCCCTTGCGCTGTGCGGCCTTCCCGTAGGGTCCGGTGCCGCTGGGCGCCATGCTGCGCAGGCGCTCTGACATGTCCTGCAGCTGCGTGCTCACTTCCGTCCCTCGCGCTTGCTCCGCGCTGCTCATCTGCTCCAGCAACCCCCGCAGCCCTGCCGCCTGGGCCTCGTCCGCCAGCAGAAGCGCCAGTTCGACCATCTGCTTGGCGTTGGCAACCGCAGCATCCTTCAGCCCGTAGTTCTCCTCGGAGGCATAGCGGGCGGCATCCTGCAAGGAGTCGGCGGCCAGCGAGAGTTGCCGCTGCTGGGCCTGCAGCGCGCGGCTCTGCTGGCTCTCCGCCCGCTTCGCCAAAGCGTTCATGGCGCTCGCGGAGTGCCAGCTCATGTAGATGCCCTCAATCAACATGAGCGCCACCACCACCACGACCCACACCAACGAGACCCCCGCGGCCGAAACGCCCGCAGGCGCCCCCTTGGGAGGAACCTTGCGGGCCCTCTGGGCGGCAGCGTTCGCCTTGCCGCTTGGTGCCGCCTTTTCCGTCTTGTTCTTCTCTTCGCCGGCCACTTCTCTCACCTCTCTGCTGTAGAAGATCGTATCCCACCCTCTCGCTTCCACCCCGCAGCCTCCGCCTGTCTGCGCGTGCCTGCGCCCCCGCGCTACATCTCCACTACTCTCTCGAGGTCAGGCTCCGGTATCGGACTGGCAACCTGCCCGGGCACGCCCGGCCGGTCCTTCAACTGCCGCACGCTGAAGGCCACGCAGGTAGAGCAAATGGCGACTCCTTGACCGGCCACCAACTCCATGCCCGGCCCCTCCTCACGACTGCAAAAAGAACACCGCCGCGCGCCCGTCGGCAGAAAGCGCATGAAGGCCAGCGCCGCCATCAGGAAACCAGCGCCCGCAAGCATGAGGAGCTCAGGACCCAGCAGACTACGCGCCAGCCAACCCTCCAGCGTCAGGAACCACAGCCCGCCCGCCCCTAGGAGCGCCGCCGCCCCGATCACCGACAGCCAGGCCAGCAAGTCGCGCGAGCGCGCGAAGATGCTGCTAACATCGCTGCTGACACCCAGGCGCTGGGTGAGCGGCGAGAGTCCCGCGTCCCGATCCATATACTGGGCCAGGCTCTGGAAGACATCCCCCAGCAGCCCCTCGACCTCCCCCTGGCGGACCATCTGTATGAAGAAGGGCGAGAAGTCAGCGGGGAACCGCGAAAACGCCGAGGCCAGGCTACGCCCGTATTCAACGTCGCGCCGCACCGAGGCCAGAATCCGCCGGAACCATTCGTTGTCCGTCTGCTGCCCCAGGGTACGCAGAATGTCCAGCAGATTGACATTCGCCTTGCTCATGGTGGCGAACTGTCGGCAAAAGGCGCTGACTTCGCGCGCCGTTACCCTCTCGGGCAGCGTGACGGCCATCGAGCGTTCTCCTGCGCTTAGGGTACTACCCCTTCCCGCTTTGACGCAAGTTTCCATTGGGTCCTTTTCTCCCCAAACTCGCCTGCACGAGCGCGTTGCGCCACCGGGCCATGATGCGGGCTACGTCTATTCCCGCCGGACACACGCGGCTGCACTCCAGCACTGCCTGGCAGCGCCACACCCCGGTGGACTCGTCGCCCACCGCGGCGAGTCGCTCTGCGGCTCCCTCATCCCTGTTATCGGACAAGAAGCGGTAGGCCCTTACGCCCGCAGCCGGCCCGATGAACTCCCGGTTCATCTCCCATATCGGGCATGCGGCCAGGCAGCACCCGCACGCCAGGCACTTGGCGGCCTCGGCCGGCAGCGCGTGTTGCTCTGGTGTCTGCTCCGATTCCTCTTCGGGCAACGGGCTGAGCCGGACCAGATATGGCTTCATGCGCTCGGTGACTGCATGCATGGGCTTGGAATCCACGACCAGATCCCGCACCACTTCGAACCCCGGCAGCGGCTCCAGCCGCAGTTGCGCGCTTGCCACGTTGCTCACCAGCGTTGCGCACGCGAGCGCGGGCGATCCGTTTATCAGCATGCCGCAGGCGCCGCACAGCCCGGCCGAGCAACCCTCGCGAAAGGCAAGGGTCTCGTCTTGCTCGTCCCGTACGCGCTCCAAAGCGCCCAGTACGCTCTCACGCTCGCCCACCTCCAGCTGGTACGCCTGCCATTCCCTTTTGCCTGTCGAATTCGAACGCAGAACGCGCAGCCGCACTTTCAACCGGCCTCCGCTCCCTTCTCGAGCGGCGCCTGGGCGACCTGCACTGCCTGCTCGGTCAGGGCTGCCAATGTGTGTCCCCCGAATCCCGCCTCGTCCCGCTCGGGACAGTCCGTCCGTTGGTGCAGGCCCCGGCTCTCCGCTCGCGCCAATGCCCTGGTCACCACCACCTCGGCCACGGTCAGCATCTGTTCCGTCTCCAGCAGGCTGACCAGTGGAACGTTGTAGCGCTCGACGCCGACGGGCACGCCGGCCTGATGCAGCGCCTGCCGCAGGCTGCGCAAGCGAGCGGCACAGTGGGTCAGGCCCTGCGCGCTCCTCAGCGGTCCACAGGCGGCCGACATTGCCTCCTGCGTTTCGCGGCGAATCACTCCGCTCTTCTCCGCTCGCGGCCTCTCGCTCGCCTCTCTGATCTGTTCCTCCACCGCCTCGACGGCCCCTGGCGGCGGAGAGGCGAACTGCGCCTGACTCGCATGAGCCCGCGCGCTGGCACCCGCCCTGGCGCCCGTCACAACCGCCTCCGCGAGGGCGTTGCCCGCGAGCAGCGAGGCGCCGTGTGCTCCGGTCGAGGCGCATTCGCCTGCTGCAAAAAGCCCAGGGATAGGCCTGGCGTCGCGCGTCATCGCGGCCCCCTCCGCATTCACCCACAACCCACCGACGAGAAAGTGCGCGCCCAATCGGATCGGGATCGGCGTCCTCGCAAGATCAGCCCCGAAGAAGCGCGCCGCCGCCTCGCATAGGCGCGGCAACTGGGCTGTCACCACGGCTCCGTCGAGATGGCGGAAGTCCACCTGCACACTCAACCCTCGCTGCTGCGCTGCGGCGATGGCGGCCGCGATGACTTCGGGAGGCGCCGTCTCGCTCGTCTCCGAGGACGCCTGCGGCAACAGTCGCTCGCCCTCGGTCGTGCGCAGGCTCGCGCCCAGCCCCAGCGCCGCGTCACTGATCGCCAAACGCACCTCCCCTCCTAGCACCGGCCGGAACACCACGAACTCCATATCCCGCAACGCCGCCCCCGCGCGCGCCCCCAGCCAGAGCGCCTCGCCCGTGGCCCAGACGGGGTTCGAAGTCGTCCGCCAGGCCTCTCCCATTCCTCCGCCGGCCAGCACGACCGCCTTGGCGCGGAACTGCACCAGCCCGCCGTGCAGCAGGTCCCACGCCATCAGGCCGCAGAGGCCGTCCTCGTGGAGCAACAGCGCGAGCGAGTAGTAGTCGGTGTAGGCGCGCACTCCCAGCCTCACCGTCTGCCCCCACAGCGTTTCGATCAAGGCTTTGCCCGTCAGGTCACCGTAGTGGCAACCTCGAGCCACCTTGTGACCGGGCAGCGCGCGCTGCGCGATGCGGCCCTGCGCGTTGCGTGCGAACAGCATCCCCTGGTGCTCCAGCGCAATGACGGCCCCAATCGCCTCCCGCGTCACCGAAGCCGCTGCCTGCTCGTCGCACAGCCCGCAGCCGGCCTCCAGCGTGTCGCGCAGGTGCTCTTGCCATCCGTCCTCGCTGGCGCGCCCCAATGCCGCCGCGAAATCGCCCCGCGCCTCGCCGCTGAGGAACCGCAGTGGATGCACCTTGCTGACGATGGCGGCGCCGCCTGCCTCGCCCGCGGCCACGGCCGCCGCCAGCGCTGCCGGCCCGCCGCCTACGATCACCACCTCGTGCTCTATCATCTCGTGCGTCCCTCAGCGCACCTGCGGCGCCCCCAACAGCGCCTGCAACCCAAGCAGGAAGATCACCGCACCCACCAAGAGCACCGCCCAGTCCGCAATCCGGTGGAAGCGTCGCACTGGAGCGAGGTCGCGCAGGAAGTACCGCACTCCTGCGGTCAGATGGAACACCAGCAGACAGAGCAAGGCCACGTGAAATGAACGCCAGCCGGGGTTGCTTAGCATCCCGGTCACCCAGTGGTAGTCCACGGGTCTCGGGGCGTGGTAGAGACGGAGCAGATGCACCAGGAGCCCGGCCGCCAACAGCAACCCGCTGACCCTCTGGGCTATCCAGAGGTGGGCAGCCCTCGCAACCGGGCCCGGGAGGCCAACGATCATCGCCCCACGAACCCCCAGAGCATGGCCACCGCGAGCAGCCAAACCCCGCAGGCCACCACGGCGCACGCGCGGAAGGCTGCCGCGTGTCTGCTGCTCTCCGGCGCCGTGTCCAGCCACATCACCCGGAACCCGCTGACTGCATGCCAGGAGAGCACGCCCAGCGCGAGGCTCAGGGCCGCCTTGCCGGCGCTGCCGCCGAGCACTCTCATCCAGCGCGCGAACGCGTCCTCGCTTCCCAGCAGGGAACGCATCAGCATCAGGTGCACGACAACGTACGTCGCAAGCAGCAACCCGCTGGCCCGGTGGAGCGCCCAGGCAGCCCTCCCGCTCGATGCGCGCTGGGGAATCATGGTCCTCTCCTCACCCCCTGGCGTTGCATTTGCGCGGGTGCTCCCCACTGGAGAACACCCGCGCAAGCCCTCCCGTCCCGCGCACACGATAAGGCAGGCCGGGGTCGGCTGTCAAACCCAGCCTGGTCACCATGTCTAGGCCCCGCGCAGCCGGATTGCGCCACAGCCAGTCGAGAGCACCGGGCCAGCCCGGCGCCCACGCTTGTGCTAGAATAAGCCGACGCAAGGGGCCGCACGCAGGCCGACGCGCAACCCTGAATGATGCCTTTTCCGAGGATCCTGGACCGTCATCTGTGGCGCGAGTTCATGTCGCCGTTCTTCCTGGGCATCGCCGTCTTTGGCGCCATTCTGCTGGCCAACCTCTTCCTGACGCAGCATCGGAGCCTGGTGCTCACCGGGGGCTCGCTCGTGGGCGTGCTCTATCTGGTTGCCCTGGAACTGCCCCGCATGTCGTTGCTCGCCCTGCCTGTTGGCACCCTCGCGGCAACCTGTCTGGGCCTGTCCACGCTCATGCGCGAGCGCGAACTGGTCGCCATGCGCATGGCCGGCGTCACCTTTCGGCGCATCGCCGTGCCTGCGGCGCTCTTCGGGCTGATGATGGGCGGCGCCTCTTTCGTGGCCAGGGAATACCTGGTGCCCCTGGCGGCACAGGCCTCCCAGCGTTTCCGCTGGCGCTCGCTCCGCGCACACTCCTTCAACCTGCCCCTAATCACCGACAACGCGGCCTTCACCGACCGCGCCGACCGCTACTTCTGGGTCGGCCACGTTGACCTCAACCGCAACCTCCTCGACAGGGTGCTCTGCGTGGAGACCTATCCGGGCACGACGTGGCCGCGGCGCGCGCTGGTTGCCGAGTCTGCCACCTCGCGCGGCCCCGTGTGGACCCTCAGGCAGGTCCACGTCTATTCCTATCGCCTCGACGGCTCCCTGCGCGGCGTAGAAGCGACGCCCACGGCAACGCTGGACCTCAGCGAAGCCATCCAAGACTACCTGGTCGCCACCCGCTCTCCCTGGGAGCAGCCGGTGAGCGAACTGCGCAAGAAGTCGCAGGCGCTTACCCGCGGAGGGGTGGAGGAGGGTCGGCTCGTCGCCCTCGACCTACACATGGCGTACGCGCTTCCCCTCGCTTGTCTCTTGCTGGCGCCGCTGGGCGCAGCGCTGACCGTCCGTTACTCTCGCGGAGGTCAACTGGGCGCCGCGCTGTTGTGCATTGCGGTGGTCTTTCTCTATAACGGCACCATGAACTGGCTTCGGGCCTTCGGCGTTGCCGGCGTCCTGCCACCCGTCATTGCCGCCTGGGGCCCGAACATCGTCTTCGGCCTCGCTACGCTGGTCTCCTTATGGCGCATCCCCTAAGCGATGAGGCCGCCTGCAACTGAACCTGAGGGCGCCCGCTCGTGGCTGTCCGCCACTCTCAGGACGCTGGGCTCGGAACAGAGCCTGCTGCTTCTGGGAGTCGTCGTGCTGCTGGTCGGCCACCGTCAGGTCGGCGCCCTTGCCCCGCCGTCCTTCTGGCCTGTTGATCGGGGCTACTGGTGGTTCGCCACCGCCGTCGTGGCCTTCCTCCTCCTGCCCGCGCTGGCCGTTCTGGCCTTCCTTCACGGGCGCTACGACGAGTACGGCCTGCGCCTGGGGAAGACCAAGGAGTGGCTGCCCCTCGTGGTCATACTCTACCTGATCGTCTTGCCTTTCCTGCGCCACGCCGCGGGCCAGCCGCAGTTCAAGACGCTCTATCCTCTCTTTGCGCCCGCGCGCCAAGGGGGCCTGCAACTCATCAACTTCGAACTCGTCTACGGGCTGTACTTCTTCTCCTGGGAGTTTCTCTTCCGCGGCTTTCTGCTCTTTGGGCTGGCGCGGCAGATGGGCGCCCTGGCCATCCCCCTGCAGACGGTGCCCTTCGTGCTGGCGCACCTCGGCAAGCCTTATCCGGAGATCTACGGGTCGGTTCTTGCCGGGCTCGCCCTGGGGATGCTCGCTTTGCGTACGCGCTCGATGCTCCCGTGTTTCCTGCTCCACTGGGCCTGTGCGCTCACGCTTGACCTGCTGGTCGTCTACGGCTGAGGCGGCGGCTACTCGCCGACTGGCGTTGCCTTCATGCAGGCCAGCCAGGCGCGCGTGTGCTCTGCCAGCCCGGGGTCCCCCTCCGCCTGGCGCGCTGCGTAGGCCTCCAGCCAGGTTGGGCTTACCATGGCCTGCCTTAGGGCTGCTAGAAAGCGCGACTCGTCGGTCTCGCCTGATTCCAGCGCCCGCGCCAAGGCCGCCATCGCGCTGGCGCTGTCGGCCAGGCTCAGTATCCACTCGTCGTCGCCGCAGCGCACGAAGCACCGCTGCGCGCGCTCCAAGTCGCTCAGGCGGCGATCGGACCACCACCGTTCCATGCTCCCCACACCCTCGGTGAAGGACTCCTCCACGCTGCCGTAGAGCCGGAGCATGCTGCCTAGCCGCGCCGTGGCCTTGGCCGGACCGGCCCATTCGTCAGTCACCTGCCAGGCCATGTTGGCATCAGCGACGAACTGCATCTGCGGCGACGCTCGCGTGCCATAGACGCCCTCGCATCCTTTCCCGCGCGCTTCCTGCACTGCCGCGCGTGCCTGGGCGAGCCGCGGCCGAGCCAACAGTTCCTCCGGGCCGCACGCCGCCGTGCGCATGACCCGCACCACCGGCAGCGCTGCCTCCTGCGCCGCCCTGAGCATGGCTCCCTCGCGGTCAGCGAGGAACAGCGCTTCTCCGGCCAGCATCTCCCGCGCCAGAGCCGCGGCGAGCGCACCAGCGGCCCTCTCCTCGTTGAGCCGAGCCAGCACCTCTTCCCCCAAGCCCAAGTGAACCAGCGCCCGCCCGTCCACGATGCGGCGCAGGGCTTGCACCATGTGTTCCACCGCGGCGCCAACCTGAGCGCAGCGACGGCATGAGCACCAGCCCGCGTCACCCGCCCAAACGCAGAACTCCGCTCCCTGGGGCGCAAAGTGCTCCACCATCCGGGCCACGAACGGAAGGATGTGCTGGCGCCCTCGGTCCCAACACAGCAGCGGCGCACAGAACCCGCTGCCCTCCGCGCGCTGCTGCGTTTGCCGGCTCCAAATGTGGCCGGGCACGGCCTGCGCCGCGAAGGCAATCTGGAGCCTCAGCGCCAGCGTGCCCGCGTACTCGGCTACCTTGCTCAAGATGCGCCACTGCCATTCGTTGGCGGCGGTGCGGGCGTCGTCGGGCAGGTAGTAATGGCTCGGCCATAGGTAGAGCATCAGGCCGTTGGCGCCGCACGATTGCAGCAACTGCAAGTAGCGCTCCCAATCCGCGAACGTCCAGCCCTCTGCGGTCAAGGGTGGGAAGCGCCATCGCCCCACCCACACCTGCACCCCCCTCCGTTTCAAGGCGCCCGAGGGCTCCCGAAAGGAGAGCCGCATGGTGTGCTGCCGCTGGTCGGTCGCCTCCCCGGTGAGTCGGAATCCGAGCGTCGAGTACAAGCGCAGCGCCCGCCAGTTGTCCTTGAAGACCCAAAGGTCCAGTCCCGGGAAACCGCGCCCTTGCGCCCACCCCAGCAAGTGCTCCATCATCTTGCGCCCCAGGCCCTTTCCTTGAAACGGGTCTGCAACTCCTATGCTAAGCATCGGATACGACTCCGTGCTCCCCGCCCACGACAGCGAGGCATAGCCGGCGGCCTCCCCCCCCACCAGCCCGATGGCGCGCATGCAGCCCGGCTGCCCCGCCTGGGCCGCCAGCATCCTCGCCTCCGCGAGGGTGAACGGCTGCGAGCGAAAAACTCGAAGGCTGGCCTCACTAAAGGCGCAGAAGCACTGGTAGAGCGCGGCTGCGTCCTCCGGCCTCAGGTCTCGAATCACTGCGGTCTCCCCGCTGCGCAGCCTCACGGTGGATGGTTGGCTCTGCATACGTCCCGCCCTCTGAAACTGCGATTCTAGGCCTCGATGCCAGCGCCGGTCAAAGCCGACCCTTGACTGCGGAGGGCCGCAAACTTAAACTCGTCACCCTGGAAACGGGTGGTCGTGAACAGATGAAGCGTCGTGCGGTGGTGAACACTGTCATCGTGCTGGCAATCGCCCTCGGAGTGGTCGGCATCCAGAAAGGCCTGGGGGCTTACCTTGGCCGCAAGCAGGCTCAGGCGGCCATGCAGGCCGGCTACGGCTGCACCGTAGACCCCAATGCCAAAATGTACGCCGGCCCCAACGTCGCCTCCTTCGGTGATCCCAATGCTCCTGTCCAGGCTCTCTGGGTCCTGCCCAATCACGCGCTGGCGGACGAGTCGCTTCGCGCCATCGAAGAGGTCAAACAGTGGGTCAGCCAGCATCAGAATCTAGTCCGCCTTACCATCGCCGTCATCCACACGCCGGAAGCGGCGCGCGTCATGAGGGCCGGCAAGGTGGACTGCGCCGGCTTCAGCATCCAAGGGCGAACTAGGTTCACCGTCTGGGACAAGAAGGCCGGCAAGTTCCGGTTTGCCATACTGGAAAAGGCTCCCTCCCCCGTCTCCTTCCTGGCGCCCCAGGTTATTGATGTGCTGGAGCAGCGGCTGGAGGATATGGGGCGCCTGCCGCGGAACCGCACTCTCGGCCGGCCCGATCTGGCCGCGTCCAAGCCGCTCTAACGCGACGCTATGCGTCTGACGGCGATGACGCTGTCGAGGTGAACCAGGCAAGCCGATGAACAGGGGGGTTGCACTTGCGCTCGTCTGCGCCGCCTTGGTGCTCCTCGGCATCGTGCTAGGGCCGCAGGAACTGCAGCGCTACCGCGAGCGACAACAGCAAGAGCGCATGCGGCAGCAGGAGCGCATGAATCAGGTGAACTACCCAGGCCCTGACGTCGAGGGCGTGGGCAGCCCCAACGCCCCCCTGAAACCGTTCTGGGTCGTGCCCAATGGCCCCTTTACCAAAGAGGGCGTGGCCACCGTAGAGGAGGTCAAGAAATGGGTGCGTGAGCACCCCAACCTGGTTTACTTGACCATTGTCCGCATCCACACGCCCGAGGGCGACAAGGTAATGAAGGCCAACAAGCTGACTTGCGCCGGCATTACCGTCAACGGTGTGTCCGGCTTCCAAGTGTGGGACAGGCAGGTGGGCCACGCCCGGATCGTGGAACTCAACCGCGCCCCGGGCCCTGGCTCGTACGAGGTTTCCGATGTGATCGACGTCTTCGAGCAGGCGTTGGAGATCCTGGGGCACTTGCCGCGCAATCGCACCCTGGGGTGGTCGGTGGTTGACGAGATCATCAGATCCCGGGCGGGCCAGAAGCAAGGGTAGGGCGTGGGGCCGAGGGCGCCCCTGCGCTCAGCTACCTAAGCAGCGCGGTCAGACGATCGCGGGCTGCCGATATCTCCGGGGCCACAGGATAGTCCTCCGCCAGACCCAGCCTCTCCGGGCGCAGATACTCGATAACCAGCGCGCCGTCGTACCCTGCTTCCTTCAACTCGCTGACAATGGCCTCGAAGGGCATGTCGCCCTGCCCCATGCGAGTCTGCAACTGCCTCGCCGCCCCCCCTGCGTCGCGCAGGTGGACCTGCCTGACGCGGGGGTAGAGTGGCCGCCAATCGGCCTCTGCCAGGCCCTTGGCCAGATAGTGGCTGGGGTCCAAGGTCAGCCCGAGTTCGGGCACCTGCTCCAACAGCGCGGCGGTCGCCTGCGGATCCTCAGTCAGGCACCCGCTATGCGTCTCGACGCACAGCGTTCTTCCCATCTGCGCCGCCGCCTTGACGAGACGCTGGAAGCTGCGCGCCGCCTCCGCCAACTCCGTGCCCGCGGCCGGCGCCGGGATGTTCACCACGCGCGCACCCAACTGGCGCGCGAAGGCGCAGATACCCTCTACCAGGGACTGCTGTTGCTCCGGGCGCCGCAGTTGGTACCCGCAATTGAGCGCGACAATCCTGGTCGCGGTCTCGTCCTGAATCTGCTTCATCTGCCTCACGGCCCCGGCGCTGTCCTCCGCTAGGTCCCACGGCGAGCAGTGGGCCCACTGGTCTATGCAGCCCACCTCCAGAGCCTCAAGCCCCAACTCCGTGATGCGCTGCGCCGCCACTGCCAGAGGCACCTCGTCAAAACTGAGCGTCGAGCAGGCCACGAACATGGTGCCGACCTCCCTGACGAACCATTCTAGCCCCGAGTCAAGGTGAATCTTACCGCGCCGTAGACCTTTAGGCTAGACCACTCGAACTCGGCGGCCCCGGCGGCGACGGCCACCTCCACTGGGCGCTCCTCTTCGTCAGGGCTGTAGGCGCGCGCTTGGGCTATGGCCAAGCCCGGGGGCAACGGCAGGCGCACTCGTAGAGGACCTGCTGGGGAGGGCACCGCCTCGTCCTGAGGGCGCAACAGGGGAACGGCATAGTTGACTAAGTGCAGGACGAGCGCCTCCGCGTTCAGGAACGCATGGATGCGCACGCTTTCGGCGCCAGGGCCTTGGCAGCGGGTGCCGCCGCCGCCAAGCAAGCCCCGCAACAACCCGACCAGCCTCTCGCCAGCAACCGGAACGCCCGCAGCCGCCGTCGCAGCTGCCCGGCGCTGGGCTTCGTGCTCCTTGTGCATTTCGTCCTCGGACATCTGCCAAGGGGCAAAGGGTGCTTCCGGCAGCCAAGCGTCTGGCTCCGACAGAAGCACGAGCCGCCCGGCGCCCTTGGCGGCAGTCAGCGTCCCGGAGGCATCGCCTGGTGCCGTCTTTGCGACCGCCAGCAGACCGTCCGGGAGGGTCGCGCTGCCCGCTGCGCGCCCGAGTGTGCCCAGCGCCAGCGCGATGCCGCCGTGCTCGAGGTAGCGCCCCAAGGCCTGGTCCTCTGCGGCGCTAAGGACCTCCACGCTGGGCAAGAGCACCACCGGCAGCCGGGCAAGGCGGGCTTCGTCCTCCAGTGAGGGGAGGAACTCGAAGAGCAAGTGCGCATGTGCGAGGGCGTCCTTCAGGCGGTACACCTGCCGCATGTGGGTCACGTTGCCCAGATGGATGCGGTCATAGAGGAATGGCAGCCCCACCTCGGCGTAGGTTTGGTATCCCTGGTAGAGGTCGCCGTTCTCGGTGAAGAACTGATGGTACTTGCGGCGCGCCTCAGGGAAAGTCGTGCTCGGGTTGACGAAGGCGCCCCCCCCGCTGAAGGCTGCCGCCTCCGCCCAGGCCAGTTCCGCCGTCGCCTGCGTGCCTCCGACGTAGTCCAGCACCACGCCCTTGCCGCCAAAGTCGAAGGCCATCTTGTACTGCAATATGCCGTCGCAGATTACGCCGGGCGCCAACGTCCCGGGATAGAACCACTCCTCGAACATGATGTAGTCGCAGACCTCGCCCCAGCGGAGCACGGACTTCCCCCCGTTCAGCCGCTCCACCGCGCCGGGGAAGTTGTTCATCGGGCCCAGGTTGGCCACCAGGAGGAAGTCGGGGCGTATCTCGCGAGCCGCATTCTTGACCGAGCGTAGGTTGCGCGCGACTGAGTCTATGCGGAAGTGCTGCACTTGCGCGCGATATTCCGAGTTGGCGTTCTCCCGCACCGAGGCCTGGGACATGTCCGTGATCCCGAAACGACTCTCAAGTTCCTCCGGGGTGAAGCGGTCGGCCAGGAAAGCCTTGAACCCGGCCTGACACGCGCTGCAAAAGCACCAACAGGTGCACACGTCCATGAACAAGCCGTCGTACCCGCAGCGCGCGATCATGCACGCGATGTCGTCCAGGAATCGCTGGTAGTGAGGGTTGTTGGGGCAGGGGGTGTACCAGTAGCCGCCGACTCCCCTGGTGGGCCGGCGGGGCTCTTGCTGCCAGTCAATGGGGTCCTGCGGGGGCTGCGCCCCCAAACCCAGCCCCGCGTACTCGTTCCAATGGTCGTAGAAATGCCAGAAGCCCTCCCGCTTCTCGTGGTCGCCCCACATGATGCAGTTGACGATGTAGGGGATCATCTTCTCTGCCCCGAGAGCGCGCATGTGTGCGATGAATGCGCGCACTTTCTCCGTGCGTTCGCGCACCTGTGTCGGGGTGGCCGGCCGAAAGGTCTCCACGTCCCAGGCCAGGGTCGGGCCGGGGATGGAGGAGACGGGGATGTGGTGACCGACGTGCAAGAGGTTGGGCGGGGCCTCGGCAACTGCCGCGTCCCACTGGGGGTTGTCCATGTGGTCGCCGGAGTAGTCAATGACGCAAGTAAACGGCCGCGTGGTCGTTCGCATCGGGCACTTCATCCTCACGAAAGAGTTGTGCTGACCAACACCCGCTGACGCGTGCCCCCCCGCAAGCGACTTCTCAACTACGCACGCGTGAATGCTACCACGCCGTAGACACCAAGGCTGGGCCATTCGAACTCAGCCGTCCGGCGGGCAACGGCGACCTCCACCTGTCGCGACGGCTCGTCAGGGCTGTAGGCGCGCGCTTGGGCTATGGCCAAGCCCGGGGGCAGCGGCAGGCGCACTCGGAGAGGACCTGCTGGGGAGGGCGCGGGCTTCTCCTGGGGCCGCAGCAAAGGCACGGCATAGTTGACCAGGTGCAGAACGAGGGTCTCCGCCCGTAGCCACGCATTGAGGCGCACGCTTTCCGCGCCAGGGCCTTCGCAGCAGGTGCCGCCACCAAGCAAGCCCCGGAGCAACCCGACCAGCCTCTCGCCCGGAACCGGAACGCCTGCGGCCGCAGCCGCGGCTGCACGCCGCTCGGTCTCTCCCTCGGGCTGCATCTCGTCCTCGGTCAGTTGCCAGAGCGCAAAGGGCGACTCCGGCAGATACGCATCCGGGTCAGGAAGGAGCACCAGTCGTCCGGCGCCCTTGCGGCCCACCAGCGCCCCGGAAACGTCGCGTTCCGCCTTGGCCTGCAGCGCGAGCAAGCCGTCTTGCGCCGTGGTTCCCTGCTCGGCAGGCTTCACCGAGCCCAGGGCGACGACCACGCCGCCCCTTTCAACGTGTTTGCGTAGCGCCAGGTCCTCTTCGGGCCGCAGGAAGTCCACCGCCGGCAGTATCACGACCGGCAGCCGCGCCAGACGCTCCTCGTCCGCCAGCGACGGCAGGAACTCGAACAGCAGGTGCGTACGCGCCAAGGCATCCGTCAGGCGATAGGCCTGGCGCAGGTGGGCAACGTTGCGCAGCAGGATTCGGTCGTAAAGGAAAGGCACGCCCACCTCCGCGTGCGTCTCGTAGCCTTCGTAGAGGTCCGCGTGCGCCGTCCAGAAGCGATCGTACTTGGCGCGCGCCTCAGGGAACGCGGTGCCGGGATTGACGAATGCGCCCCCCCCGCCGAACGCCGCCGACTCCGCCCAGGCCAACTCGCTGGTCGCCGGCGTCCCTCCCTTGTAGTCCAGCACCACGGCCTTGCCGCCTAAGTCGAACGCCAACTTGTACTGCATTATCTGGTCTGAGATGACTCCGGGCGCCGCCTCGCCCGGGAACAGCCACTCCTCGAACATTATGTAGTCGCACGCGCGCGCCCAGCCGAGCACCGACTTGCCGGAGCCCGTCCGGTGCAGGAAGCCATCGAAGTTGCCCATGGGCCCGATGTTCGCCACCATCAGGAAATCGGGCCGCACCTGCTGCCCGGCGTTCCTGACCGAGCGGAGGTTGCGCTGAACGGACTCCGCGCGGAACAGGTCAACTTCCGCTGCGTACTCCGCGGGCGCCTCATCTCGCAGCGAAACCTCGGCTATCTCTTTGACGCCGAAGCGGCGGCGCAGTTCCTCCGGGCTGTAGCGATCCGCCATGAAGCGCCTGAAGTCAGCCTGACACGCGCTGCAGAAGCACCAGCAGGTGTTGACGTCCATGAACAGCCCGTGGTACCCGCAGCGCGCGATCATGCGCCCCAGATCGTCCAGGAAGCGCTGAAAGTGCGGGTTGTTCGGGCAGGGCGTATACCAGTAGCCGCCGGCGTGCTGCTGCGCCCGTCTCTGCTCTTGCTGCCATTCGACGGGGTCCTGCGGCGGCTGCGTCCCCAGGCCAAGCCCCGCGTACTCGTTCCAGTGGTCGTAGAAGTGCCAGAACCCCTTGCGCGTCTCGTGGTCTCCCCACAGGATGCAGTTAACGATGTAGGGGATCACTTTGACCGCGCCCAGGCCGCGCATCCTCTCCACGAACTCACGCACCTGCGCCATGCGCTCCCGCACTTGCTCCGGGCTCGCCGGGTCGAACTTGCTCACGTCCCAAGCCAGCGTGGGGCCGGAGACCGACAGCACCGGGATGTCGTGACCCACGTGCAGCAGGCCCGGCGGCGCCGCCTCAATCGCGGCGTCCCACTCCGCGTTCCCCATGTGGTTGCCGGCGTAGTCAATGACATAGGTGAACGGCCGCGTGCTGATAGGCAACTCTTCCCTCACCTCCGAGTCCAGAATCGCGCTGACCCCCGCCGCCGAGCAGGGCCGCAGCCGCGTCACTCCGCGTCTGCTGCGCCTCGGTGACCGATCGCGCGTCGCCGCGTATAATGAACCGCAATCGGTGCCGGGGGTCAAAGGGGGCGAATGAGTGCTGGCGAAGTATGCGCCTTTCGTCGCGGCGCCCATTATCGTCCTTCTGCTAGCCGCGCGTTTCTCCCACACCCTCTACGAACCTCTGTCCTACAACGACACGCGTGAGTCGGTCCGCATGGTGCGCAAGGTGCTGCCCCACCAGCACAGCCTGCCCGACCTCTGGCGCTGGACCCACAGCCGCTGGCCCATGCAACCCTCCTCCCACTACTACCGGCCGCTGGCCATGTTCTCTTTCGTGGCGGACTGGCACCTGTGGAAAGAGAACGCCTTCGGCTACCGTCTGACGAGCCTGCTCTTGCTCATCGCCTGCGCGCTTGCCTTCGGGGCCATGGCGGGCCGCATTGTGGGGCCCGCGGGCTGGCTGGCGGCCGTGATGTGGGCCTGGGCGCCCATCCGCCTCGACCCTTTGTATCTTGTCAGCCCCGCTCTCCACCTCGCCGGGGTGCAGGACAAGGCAACCACCTGGGTCATCGCGCGTCCCGACCTACTAGCGACCGTATTCGTCCTGCTCGGCTGTTGGTCCGTAACCAAGCAAGGCAGGGCACTCTGGCTGTTCCCCGTCTTCCACTTCGGCGCGCTGCTATCCAAAGAGAGCGCCATTCCGCTTGCGGCACTCATCACCGTCTATGCTCTGCTTGAGGAGAAGAACTGGGCGCAGAAGCGAGGATACGTGCTAATGGCCTGGGCCGTTCTCGGCGTCTATCTCATCCTCAGACAGATCGCCCTACACGTGGACCCGGTCACGCAACTCGCGGGGTTGCCTAGGAGGGCGCCAACAATGGCGCGCTGGCTGGGGATGTTCTTGCTGGGGCCGGGCATCCGCTTCATGGACACCGCCAAAGCCATCCTCATCTCGGGCTGGATGCTGTTGGAACCCTCGACCTGGGAGCGCCTCGTGGAGGCCGCCCTCTACTTCTTCTCGCTCTACCTGCTGCTCCGCTTCCAGGTCAGACAACTTGTGTTCTGGATAATGTGGGCTTTCCTGTTCGTGGTCCTCATCATCCACTTGCCCGTGTTCTGGGCCTGGGGGCACTACTGGCTGTTGGCGAGTTTCGCCGCGCCGGCCCTGCTTTGCGTCGCACTCAAAGCCCTCTGGCAGGAGATGATCGCGCCGCGCCCGTTCGGGCGCTGGCTGTCCTCGGTGCTAGGCCTGGAGCGCGCGTCGCCTGCGGGCGTGCAAGAGGCGGAGCCGACGCGCTCTTGAAGCCTGGCCCGGCCACCCGCGGGCCGCCCGCGCCTCAGTGCAGCGCCTGCCCGCCGACCAAATGGATCAGGGCTTCGCCACCGTCAGGCGCGGTGCGCCGGTACACCAAGCGTGCCTTGTGCTCATCGTGCCCGATGCTGAGCGGGCCGTCCTGGTCATCGGCTCGATAGACCTCATCCACCCGCCCATTGCGGAAG
>CAZGSV010000039.1:0-27316 GCA_964528605.1 uncultured Armatimonadia bacterium | reverse complement strand
ACGTCTTCGCCGCGCTGCAGGTTCAGTAGGCTGCGTAAGCGGTGAAGAGCCCCGCACCTGCACACTTTGGTGCCTGGCACCTCACTAAGGAGAAGTCTGGTACCGAGATACCAGGCTGCCTGGCACCAAAGTGTGCAGGTGCCAGCGAATTGAACACTTTGGCAGCAGGCACCAGGGTGTTCAGTTTCGGTCTAGCGGGGGTGCCACCTGAACGCTGCGGTGCCAGGCAACCTGGTGTGCCCACCCCAAACGTCTTCTTGCTCAGGTGCCAGGCACCGCAGCGTTCAGGCGCCTGGCACCAAAGTGTCCAATTAGAGGTGGAGGGAGAGGAAGGTGAGCCAGGGGACGAGGGCGACGGCGCCAAAGTTGGTCACGATCCATGCTGAGTTCGCCAGTTCCTGATCGAGGTGGAAGATGCTCGCCGTCACCACCGCCATGATCGCCACGGGCGTCGAGTTCTGCACCACCACCACCCGCAGCAACTCGCGGTTGGGGCTCGCCGCGAACCCCAGCGCCCAACCTACCGCGTAGGCGAGCATGGGCAGCGCCACGAACTTGGCCGCGGCAATGGTCGCGATCGAGCGCGAGTAGTGGGCGATGGCGGCCAGGCGAGTGGTGAGCCCGATGGCATATAGATAGAGGAAGGTGTTCAGGGGGATCAGGAACTGGTTCGCCTTGCCGAGCAACTCCGGCCGCGCCGGCCCCCAGATCTGCAGCGCAGCGCCGATCAACACCGCGAGCACCGGGTTCCGGCTGCGTCGGTCGCGAAAGACCTGGGCCAGGATGCCCCAGCCGCGCACCTTTTCGGCCTCGCCGAAGGAACGCGCCACCTGGAAGCCTACCGTGGTCAGCATGGGCATGAAGTAGATGGCGTAGAGGGTGCCGAGCACGAAGCCGCGCTCGCCCCAGGCGCTGAAAAGCAGGAAGGTGCCGAAGGTCGCGCCCTGGTTGGAGAACGCGGCGCAGAGTGCCCACGAGCCTTGCTGCCCCTTCGGCTTCCCAGTGCGCCGGGCGATCATGGCGGTGCCCAGCAGACAGATGGTGGTGAATCCCGTAGCGAACAAGGGGAGCCTTATGGCGGCGCTGCCTCCGGGGTTGATGGCCCAGAAGGATATGGCGATGGCCAGGGGCTCGAGCGCGATCAGCGTGCCGGTATTGATGGCGAGCGAGGTGCGCGCGGGGTCGCGCCAGAGGCGCCGCGAGAGATAGCCGGCGATGACGGAGAGGACGATTAGGGAAGCGGTGAAGGCGAATGAGCGCGGCACGGGGGCTGTATGCAGGGGGCCGACTGTCTTGTCAAGGAGAACGTGCGCCGGCTTCCTGCAACAGGCGGCGCACGCGCGCCTCGACCTCTCGGATCAGCGGCTTGGGCGTGGAGGCGCCACCGGTAATGCCAATGCGGCGATAGGGGCCGATGAGTTGCGCGGTCACCTCATTCGGGTCCGCGACCAGCGCCACCTTCGCGCCGGCCGCCTCGGCAACTTGCGCTAGGTGCCGGGTGTTGGCACTTTGGGGGCTGCCGATCACCAGCACTAGGTCCACGCGCCTGGCGATCTGCTCCGCCTCCGCTTGATTCGCCAGCGCCGCGCGGCAGAGGGTGTCGAAGACCTTAGCCTCCTGCGCGTGCGAGGACAGTATGGAGACGATGTGCTTGAAGGTAGAAGCGGGAAGCGTGGTCTGGCCGACGATGCCGATGCGCCCTAAGCCGGTCAGGCGTTCCGCTTCCTCCGGAGTCTCCACGACGGTCGCGCGGCCCTCCACGCAGCCGAGCAGCGCTACTATCTCTGGGTGGCGCGCCTGGCCGACGATGTAGAGGTCGTAGCCTTCTTCGACCAACTGGCGCGCGCGCCGCTGCACGGTGGCGACGGTGGGGCAGGTGGCGTCAACGAGTTGCAGGCCGCGCTGCTCGGCCTCGCGCAGAGCCGCCGGCGGGAGGCCGTGGGTGCGGATGAGGGCGACGGGAGTGGTCACCGCAGCAACGCTGTCGGCGGGCTCGATGCCTTCCGAGGCCAACTCGCGCACGACGCCCTCGTTGTGAACCAGGGGGCCGATGGTGTTGAGGCGGCCCTCGCGGGCGGCGGTCTCGCGGGCCATCTTGATGGCGCGCTCGACACCCCAGCAGAAGCCGGCGTACTTGCCGACGATAATCAGGGGCTCCCGGGCGGCGCGCTCAGGTTCTCTTCCCGGCAACCTGCTTCCTCCTGGCCGGAACGACCTGCAACTTCGCGCGGCCGCATACGGGACACACCCATTTGCGCTTCTTGTGGAAGCTGCGGCCCTCCTCTTTCATCTTGATCTTGCACTTGTGGCAGTACATTGGAGTCCGTTGCAGCGCAAGGGCGTTCTAACGTGTGCCGACCTGTAGGAGCGTATGGCCATACGCCCCTACAGGATACACCACGCGGGCCTACGGCAATAT
Source organism: uncultured Armatimonadia bacterium (assembly GCA_964528605.1). Classification (GTDB taxonomy): domain Bacteria; phylum Armatimonadota; class Zipacnadia; order CAZGSV01; family CAZGSV01; genus CAZGSV01. The sequence continues at coordinate 24,897 of CAZGSV010000039.1, read as the reverse complement.
GCTCCTGCCAGAGTCACCGTTTGGGCATATGGCAATGCGCCCCTACGAGGCGCCGCATGCGAAGGCAGTATGTGCGAGGGGCGCGGTGCTATACTAGCCGCAGGCGGAGCAGTTGCTGCGTTCGATCAGTGCCCTGGAGAAGTGCAGTGGCTGAGATTCGCAAGTTTCGACCAGATGACCTGGGTCATATTGTGCGGCTCTTCAATGAGCACCTGGCGGACGTGCCTTTGACCTGGCCGACCACGGAGGAGGAGTTCCGCGAGCAGGTCATCGAGAGCCGGGGGCAGTACGACCCCGCGTTGCCCTTTGACCCGGAGGGGGTCTTCCTCGCGCAGGAGGGGGGCGTTCCGGTCGGTTTCGTGCAGGCGTGCCCTTGGCGGAGGGAGAAGGAGACGGTGGGGCTGATCCGCTGTCTGGCGGTCGGGCCTGGCCAGCGCGAGGCCGCGGGTGGTCTGGTGGATGCGGCGGTCAGTTTCATACGGCGGCAGAGGCTGGCGGTGGCGGCCGCGTGCTGGTGGGAGATCGGTTATCCCTGGTATCAAGCGGGAGACGGCGCCTGCTGGGAGACGAAGGAGCACTTGTGCGAGGCGTTCACGGCGGCCGGCTTCCGCCGCGTCGGGGCGCAATACCTTATGCACGCGCGTGTGGCGGACCACTACTCCCCGCCGATGCCGGAGGTAGGCGCGGAGGTGCAGGTCTCCAAGAGACAAGAGTCGGGAACCACCTTTCGTGTCCACGAGGCCCATGTGGAAGGCTTGCGAGCGGCAGAAGTGGAATGGTTTCCCTGTGCGGAGCGCTCGCGGCACCCGGACGCGCGCGGCGCGGCCTACGTGTATTGGGTGGGAACTCGCGAGCAGTACCGCCGCCGCGGCATCGCCGCATACTTACTGGGCCGCGCCCTTACCCGCATGCGCGTGGAAGGGATTACCGACGTCTTCCTGCACACCGACCGCGACAATGTGGCCGCCCAGTCTGTTTACCGGCGACTAGGGTTTGAGGTGCTCGGAGGCTGCGTCAGTTTCTGGTTCGGGCCTGGGTCGCCGGAGTGGTGAAGGGGGGGCGCTCGGCTGATCGTGCTCTGGGTGCTCGCGGAGTCGGGTATCACATGAGAAAAGGAACGGCCACCCTACCCTTGCACGGCGGGCGCGCACCCCGCTGGCTCTTCGACAGGATGAAGCGGCTGGCGCGGGCGCTGGTGGAAGTGATGGTTGAGGAGTACGGCTCCGAGCGCGTGCTGGAGCGACTGTCCGACCCCGTCTGGTTTCAGGCGTTTGGCTGCGCGCTGGGTTTTGACTGGCACTCGTCCGGCGTGACCACCACGGCGTGCGGCGCGCTCAAAGAGGGCCTGAGAGGCGCGGAGCAATCGCTGGGCATCATCGTGGCCGGCGGCAAAGGCGCAGCCTCGCGCAAGACGCCGGATGAGATCGTCGCCTGGGGCGACCGGCTCGGCCTCGGTTTCGCCGACGAACTGGTCTATGCGAGCCGGATGTCGGCGAAGGTGGACAATGCGGCGGTGCAGGACGGGTACCAGATCTACCACCACACCATGATCTTCACGCCAGCCGGGCAATGGGCGGTAGTGCAGCAGGGGATGAACGAGCAGACAGGCTGGGCGCGGCGCTATCACTGGCTCTCGGTGCGGCTGCGCGATTTCGTCTGCGAGCCCCACGCGGCGGTGTGCTGCGATCATCGCGGGCAGCCGCTCAACATGGTCGCTGCCGCCAGCGACGAGGCCAGGCGCATGTCGGCGGTGCTGGCCTGTGAGGCGCCCGAGAAGTTGGTGCGCGAGTTCGAGCAGGCGCGCAATCTGCAACTGCCGCCGCGCCACTCGCTCGGCTCCGAGCACCTGCGGCCGGAGTCGCTGCGCAGGATTCTGCTCTCGACCTACGAGCGGCAGCCCAAGGGCTTCGAGGCGCTGCTCGGCATTCAAGGGGTGGGGCCCAAGACTATCCGCGCGCTGGCGCTGCTTTCGGAACTGGTGCATGGCGCCCCCCCGGCGTATGAGGACCCGGCCAAGTTCGCCTTCGCGCACGGAGGCAAGGACGGCTATCCGTTCCCGGTGGACCGGGAGGCGTATGATTCCTCCATCAGTTTCCTGCAGGAGGCGTTGAGCAAGTCGCGGGTAGACCACACGGAGCGGATGCACGCGTTCCGGCGGCTGAAGGAGTTTGGAGGGCGCTGAGGGCCGCGCTACCTGTGTCGCCCCGCTGCAAGCGGGGCTCCTACATCCCGGCGCCTGGGGGCGTCGCGGGCCCCTCCTGCGGCGGGCAAGCGAGTCAAGTCTCGGCCCCTACGCGCGGCGCCCGAGGGCGTTGGGGAGGGCCTACGGCGGTACGCCCCTACCCCGCGCTACCTCTCCCCTAGGCCGGCGACGGCGCTCTCTGCCTGGCGGATGGCCGCGCGCATGCCATCCTTGGGCGCCTCGTAGCCCCAGCCAATCTCCTTGCCGTTGACGAAGATGGCGCGGGGGATCTGGTGCAGGCAGAAGGTGGCGCGGTCGTCCGCGCAGTACTCCTTGAGCACGACGGAGTCCTCGAACTCGGCCGCCACCTCGCGGACGCGCTGGGCCTCCACGAGGCTGGTTTGGCAGAAAGTGTTCCAGAAGAGATCAAGGACGACCTTGCCTTCGACGGGGCGGAAGTGATAGTTGCGCTCGAGGAAGCGAGGGGCCTCGGCAGAGGAATCGAAGACCTTCCAGACGATGACCTCCTTGGCCCTGCGCTTGGCATGGGAGAAGCCGCAGATCTCGAAGAAGGACACTGGCATGAACCAGAAGTCGTGCTGATAAGCAACCGCGGCTATGCCCGTGCGGCCCTGCTGTCGCGCGTCTTCTTCGGCTGCGGCTAGCAAGCGAGAGCCGATCCCCCTGCCCCTGACCTCGTTGAGCACCCAGAGGCAAGGAACCACGGCGAGGCCTTGCCCTATGGGCCCCCAAGGGCAGATTCCTATAGGCATCACGTAGATGAAGCCCACGGGGTTGCCCTCGAGCATGGCCACCTTGGCGCGCAGGCCTCGGTCGTACATTTGCCGCAGCCAGGCCACCCGCTTCCGGGCGCAGGCATCAATCTCCTCGGACTCGCCTACGTGGCTGCAGGTCCCCACGAAGTACTCGGAGCAGGCGTCTATGTCCCGAACTTCGAGCACCGACATTCGCTTACCCCCTATCCTCTCATTCCTCACCCTCTATACGCCCCGGGCCCTGGGGCCCGGACGTCCCAAGCCAAGGAGCGACCCGCGCCGGGCGCGGGCGACCTACACGGAACCTACCGGAAGCACCAGGAGAGCGGATTCCTGCTCACCGTCAAGGCCGAGCAAGGCGTTCACCCGCTCGTCCTCAAAGGCTCCCACGGCGCAAGCGCCCAGGCCCATAGCGGTGGCGGCCAGATAGAGATTCTCGCTGATGTGGCCGCAGTCAAGCAGGACGTAGCGATAGCCTCGCTCGCCGTACTTGGCCTCGGTGCGGCCCAAGACGGCGGCGAGGACGACAGCAATCGGCGCGCGCGCCAGCCAGTGCTGACCCGCGCAGGCTTCACCCAGTCGGGCGTTCAAGTCGCCGGGGATGACCAAGTCGAGGGCGTGGTCGTGGAAGCGATAGTGGTAGATGCCCGGCTCGAGGCCTTCGACCTGGCGCACGACCGGGTACATCTCAATCGGGTAGAGAGCCCCGGCGGAGGGAGCGGCTCTCAGGCCCTCGCCGCCCATCTCGGGGGCGGTAATGCCGCCGGCATAGTGGAGGAGGTTGGAGAGTTCCTGCTGCGTCAATGGTCGTTCGCCGAAGGCGCGATGGGAACGGCGGCGGTTGATGGTGTCGCCGGTGGTCAGGTCGCCGCACGGCCCCGGGGGCGCCAGCGACACTCTCTTGGCATTCGGGTACTCCTTCCGGCTCGCCGGCACGCCGGCGCCGTGAAAGCCGGGTCCGGGGCGGCCACCGAGGCGATGGAACTCACGTGCCGCGCCCTCGAGGCCTTCGCGGCGCCGCCACCAGAGGAGGCCCCCGCCTCCCGCGACGGTCAGGGCGGCGAGCCCGATCCAGGCGCAAAAGCGGCGGCGACTGCCGTGGGCACCAGCGCCCGCCGGCCCGGCCGAGGGTTGCTCGGCGCCGCGGCTCAGGCTCAGGGCACCGTGGGAAGGGAAAGCGCCGCTTGCACGTGCTCCCATTGCCATTCCTCCTTCTCCTAAAGCGCGCCCCGAAGGCCAGGCGCAGGCGCGCTCCACAGACTCACGGGGACGCCCCAGCCGTGGCACAGCGTCCGCACAGGCCGAAGGCTTCGCTGTAGGTCTCTCCCTCGATGCCCCAATCGCCGCATTGGTGGCAGCGGCCAGCGTTGAACATCACCTCGCCGCAATTCGCGCACTCGATGGGGGCACGCCACTCGCTCCAGTGAGGGGTGAGTCGCCAGTTGGAGCCGTGGCACTTGGGACAGGCGCGCGAGCGCAGCAGGCCCGCCAAGCCAGGGGGCATGCCTCCTCGGCTGCTGTCGCGTTTGAGCGCCAGCAGGTGTCCCAACTGGTCCACCACGGCCTGGGGGCTGAAAGGCTTGACCAGCAACTCGTCGGCTCCTGCCTCGCGCGCGGCCCCTACCAGGCTGATGTCCGCCTGTCCGCTCATGCAAACAATGAGCGCGTCCGGCAGAGCCTGGCGGGCCTGAGCGACGACGCCAGCGCCGCCGGGGCCGGGCATCACGATGTCGGTGAGCACGACGTCAAACCTCCGTTGGCTGAGTTGCTGCGCGGCCTGCTCGCAGCCGTTGGCGGTCACAACCATGTAGCCGGCTTTGGCCAGCACCCGGCTCAACAGGGTGAGCACCAGGACGTCGTCGTCCACCACGAGCAACGAGGCCCCTGCCCCCCCCGGGCGACGCTGCGGCGCCTTCTGCTCCGCTCGTAGGGCGGCGCCGCAGAAGGGGCAATCCTCAGCGTCGTCCGGCACGCTTCGCTTGCAGGACGCACATCTCATCGCGCCCCTCCGATGCCAATGACTCGCAGTCAAGATAGCACGGCGCCGCGCTTGGGGACAATACCCGCCGGGGCCGCCAAGGCGGCCCGGGGGCGCCGCTTGCGCAGCCGAGCTCGACGAGGGGGAGACACCCGCCACTTGACCACCCCTATTGGCCGCACCTAGAATCTGCGGCGTCAGCGTTCGGCCGGAGGTGGCGCTGGAAGGCGCCGGAGACGGTATGACGGAGATAATGGAGCCGACAGACGCGCAAGGGCCGCCCCAGAAACTGCCGCCGGAACTGCCCTTGTTGCTCGTGGAGGGGCTGGTACTGCTGCCCCTGTACCCCGGCCCGGTGGTGGTGGACCAGCCGGCGGACATTGCGGCCGTGGACGCGGCGCTGGAGGCACAGCGGACCGTGGCCGTGGTGACGCGCAAGCCCGCGGCCCAAGAGCACTACGACATCGGCACCGCGGCCGGCATCCTACGCATGCTGCGCATGCCGGACGAGACGCGCCGGGTGCTGCTCCAGGGGTTGAGCCGCATCCGGATCATTGACGAGGTCCAGCGGGACGGCTACTTGGTGGCGCGGGTAGTGCCGGTCGAGGAGGAGCCGACGCCGCAGGACGCGGAGACGCAGGCCTTGGGGCGGGCGCTGCTGGACAACTTCCGCAAGATCGCGGAAATGAACCCCGCGCTTGGCGGCGAGGCGCAACTGTTTGCGATCAACATCCAAGACCCCGCTCGTCTCGCCGATTTTGTGGCAGCCACCATCATCGGCCATGTCGAAGAACGGCAGGCCGTGCTGGAGGCGGTGGAGCCCAAGGAGCGGCTGCGGCGCGCGATTCGCCTGACTCAGAGCGAACTGGAGGTTCTGGAGCAGGTCAGCAAGATCCAGACCGAGGCGCGCTCAGAGATGGAGCGCTCGCAGCGGGAGTACCTGCTGCGGCAGCAGTTGCGCGCCATTCAGAAGGAACTGGGCGAACAGGACCCTCAGCAGGCGGAGATTGACTCCTTACGCGAGCAGGTGGCGCAGGCGGCGATGCCCGAGGAGGCGCGCAAGGCGGCCGAGCGCGAACTGGACCGTCTGTCCGGCATGCCGCCCGCCGCGGCCGAGTACACCGTGGCGCGGACCTACCTCGACTGGCTCATCAATATGCCCTGGCAGAAGTCCACCGAGGACGTGCTCGACGTTGAGCGGGCGCAGCGGGTGCTCGATGAGGACCATTATGACCTGGAGAAGGTCAAGGAACGGATAATCGAGTTTCTGGCGGTGCGGAAGTTGCGACCACAAGCACACGGCCCCATCCTCTGCTTCGCGGGGCCCCCGGGGACAGGCAAGACCTCGTTGGGGCGCTCGATAGCGCGGGCACTCGGGCGAGAGTTCCTGCGCATATCGCTGGGTGGGATGAGGGACGAGGCGGAGATTCGCGGCCACCGGCGGACCTACGTGGGAGCGCTGCCCGGGAGGATCATACAGGGGCTGCGGCGCGCGGGCGTTAACAACCCGGTCTTCATGCTGGACGAGGTGGACAAGATTGGGGCGGACTTTCGCGGCGACCCGGCGGCGGCGCTGCTGGAGGTCCTGGATCCGGAGCAGAACAACTCCTTCCGCGACCACTATCTCGAGGTGGCCTTTGACCTGTCCCGCGTGATGTTCATCACCACGGGGAACGTGCTCTTCACCATCCCTCCGGCGCTGCGCGACCGGATGGAGGTCATCCCCCTAAGCGGATACTCAGAGGAGGAAAAGGTCTCGATCGCGAAAAGGTATCTGATACCGCGTCAGATCGAGGAGAACGGGCTGACCGCGAAGTTGGTCGGCATCCCGGACGCGGCGCTGCGGAAGATCATCCGCCAGTACACGCGGGAGGCGGGGCTGCGCAACCTGGAGCGCAGCATTGGGTCGGTGTGCCGCAAGGTGGCGCGAGAGGTCGCGGCGGGCAAGAAGAAGCGGACGGTGGTAAGAGCGGCCGATGTGCCGAGTTACCTCGGGCCGCCCGCGATACCGGAAGAGGAAAAGACCAGGCGGCCTGAGGTGGGAGTGGCCGTGGGCATGGCCTGGACGGAGACGGGAGGAGAAACGCTGCGCGTGGAGGCGACGCGCATGGAGGGCGAGCGGGGGCTGAACCTGACCGGACAGTTGGGAGACGTGATGAAGGAGTCGGTGGCGGCGGCGCTGACCTACGTACGCGCCAACGCCAAGAAACTCGGCATCGAGCCGAACTTCTTTGAGAACAGCGATCTGCACGTACACGTGCCGGCGGGCGCGATACCCAAGGACGGGCCTTCGGCAGGGGTGACCATGGCGGCGGCCTTGGCCTCACTGCTCAGCGGGCGCGCGTGCCGGCAGGACACCGCGATGACCGGAGAGATCACCCTGCGCGGGCGGGTTCTGCCCGTGGGTGGAGTACGAGAAAAGGTGCTGGGCGCCCGGCGCGAGGGGATTCGGCGCCTCGTCCTGCCGCAAGCAAACGAGAGCGACGCGGCGGAGATACCGGAGCACCTGCGCAAGGACATGGAGTTCATCTTCGCGCGCAGGGCGGATGAGGTGCTGGAAGCGGTCCTGGTGCCCGCTCACAAAGGCAAGGCGCAGAAGCCGGCAAAGAGACGCGCGAGGCGTTGGCGGGCTCCCGCAGCGGCGGCAAAGTGACCTGCGCCTGCTGCTAGCGAGCCGGTTTCCACAGGCCGCCGAAGTACTCGGAGACGGAAGCGCAGCGATAGGCGATGGTGTAGTCGTCCACGCGGCGCACCGTCTTCCGGTCGCACTTGACCCCCTGCACGTCCTTGAGTTCCGCGTGGCGCACGGTTATCTCGACGGGCGACTTGAAGCGCAGGGGGCGCGAGGTCGGCACGCGCGCGAGGGCCGCCCTGGCGGCGCGGCGGATGACCTCGCACGCCACCTCGTTCGAAAGGGACATGGCGCGGTTCCGGCCCGCGGCCCACTTCACGACGGCGGTCGGGATTGGGCCCAGAAGGCGGCGGGCCTCGCGGCACACTTTGTCATCGCCGGTGACCAGCGCGACCGGCACTCCCACTTCGCCCGCGATGGCGGCGTCAATGCCCACCTCGCCCGTGGGCTTGCCGTTGATGCCGAAGGAGGCCCAGGCGCCCGTCATGGTGTGGCTGAGGACCGCCCCCGGGGTGCCGGCCATGGCGTGATAGGCAATGAGGAACATGCAGCCAATGGACTTGTCGAGGAACGGGAATCTGGGCCCGTGAGGGACGCCGTCCACGTAGCGGGCACGCGGGTCAAGCGTCTCGCGCACGAAGTTGCCGCTGCCGTTATGCATATCGGCGGCAATGACTTGCGTAGCGCCGCCTTCGAAGGCGCCGGCAATGGCGGCGTTGACCTCGCGGGTGAGTTGGCGGCGGGCCACCTCCCACTCCGGCTTGCCTTTGTCGGTCTGATCGGGGAAGACGACGCCGGCGACGCCTTCAAGATCAGCAGAGATATAGACGCGCATTGTCCTCCCTCCTAGGTGTGGAGCCAGGGTGCGTCACGTGCACGCGGCTGAGACGAGTATAGCAGGGTGGCCCTCGGCCAACGAGGGCTGCTAGAATCGGCGACAGCGGCGGTGGGTCAGAATGCCCAAGATAGAATCATGGAAGATCGGCCTGGCTTTTGATGTGGCGGGCTGCCCCAATCGGTGCCGTCATTGCTACTTGGGGTGTCCGCCCAACGCGCGGATGTCGGAGCAGGCCGTTCGCGATGTGGTTTCTGAGTTCAAGGGCCACAGGGCGCCCGGGGCGAGCGAGCCGTTCTCTGAGGGCGTACAGGTAGTCACCTGGTACCGGGAGCCGGACTTCTCGCGCGATTACCGGCGGCTGCGGGAACTGGAGTTGGAACTGAGCGACCTGGACATATTTGGCGACATGGAGTTGCTCAGCGTCTGGAGGCTGGCAAGGGAACAGGGGTATCCCACTTGGGCTCGAGAGGCGCGTGGTACTAAGAAATGCCAGATAGCCTTCTTCGGGACTGGCGCGAACCACGATTGGTTCATCAGGCGGCGCGGCGCCTTCGACGAGGCGTTGCTCGCGACCGAAAGGTGCTTGGAGGCGGGCATCATTCCGCGCTGGGAGTTGTTCCTGACAAAGCGAATGGCGCCCGACCTGCCGGAACTTCTGGTGCTGGTGGATAGGCTGGACCTGCGCGCGAGGTCAGAAGATGTCGGCGGCGAGTTCGTGGTTTTCATCATGGCGCCGGCGCCCGACGGCGAGGCCATGAACATCGAGCATCTCCGTCCGACGGCCAGAGACATCGCCGCAGTACCCGAATGGTTAGCGGAGGCCAGCAGGCGTCGTCTCGGGGACGGCGATCCCTTCGGCGAGCCGGAGGGCGCCCTGGTGCGCAAGGTGTTGCGGGGCGACCTCGAAGTGAAGTGGTGGGAGCCGCCGCACCTGGCCTTCCTGGTTGACGCGCGACTGGACGTGTACTCCAACTGCGGGGGGGGCCTCACCCCCTGGTGGCGGCTGGGGGACCTAAAGGTGGGGTCGCTGTCGCAGATACTGGACGCTTTTGAGAACGACAGCGTGCCAGGGCTGCGGGCCGCGTATCACGTCCCGACTCAGGAACTGGCCGAGAGGTACGGAAGGCCCAATGGGCGGCGCTACTACTGTGGGGTGGACCTGCTGCGGCGCTGGGTGAACCTCTGGTGCCGCGAGCACTTCCCGGAGATGGGGGGTGGTCACTAAGAGGGCGGGCGAGCCCTCCTTCGGCGGGTAAACCGGGCGGCTCGCCCCTACGAAAGGGGGACCCCCGGCCAGGTCGGGGCCCCTACGCCTAGGCGCGTGCGGAGAGACGCGGAGTACGCCAGAGGGCTAGCCGGTCGTGCCTTGCCAGCCCTCGGACCAGACCACCATCCATCCTCCCAGCAGTTCCTTCTCGAAGCGGATGACGATGGGCACTCGGTACTCCTGTCTGGAGCCGGCGATCACTTCCACAGTGGTCTTCACCATGGCCGACTTGCCGGTGACGTCGATCTGTGGGCTGTTAACGACCACTTCGAAGGGCTCGCGGGTGCGGCTGGCCCCGAAGACCAGTTGGCCCACCATGCGCTTGTTGTTGCCGTCCTCGTCGAGGTACCGGTCGGAGATGTGGCGCATGAAGGCATAGGGCTGCCTGCGCTCGGCGGCCTGCTCCATGGCGGCGAGCACCCGCCGGATGGCCTCTTGCTCGGAGCGCGCGTGAGTTTGCCACCAGTAGAGGAACAGAGCGAGGCCGCTCACCAGCAAGGTGATCAGCACGACTAGGTTGCGCTTGCGGACTGCCGTGCGGTAGGCCATAGGCACCTCGGCGCGCATTTTACTACTTTCGGTGTTCGTCGTAACTTCTTTGCCGCGGGGGTGGTGACAGGTTGGCAGCGATTGAGGTTCCGCCATCGTGGGCCGAGGCGCTCGACCGGATAGTCTCTTCCGGCGGGTGCTATCTGGTGTTGGGGGGAACGGACACGGGGAAGAGCACGTTTTGCCGGCTGGCGGTGGAACGCCTCAGGACGGCGGGGAAGGTGCCCGCCCTGGTGGACGGCGACATTGGGCAGTCGCAGTTCGGCGTGCCCGGGACCATCTTCGGGTTGCGCTGGGGAGGGCCGGAGAGCAAGGAGCAGCAGACTTTGGCGACGTTTTTCGTGGGCGCGGTGTCGCCCAGGGGGGCGGCGCTCCAATGTCTGGCCGGCATCTGCCGGGTGACGTCAGTGCTGCGCGCCGCGCGCAGTGACGCGCTGCTGGTGGACACCACGGGGTACATCCGCGGGCCGGCGGCGGTGGAACTGAAGCAGGCCAAGGTGGCGGCGCTGCAACCCGCCGCGATTGTGCTCATTCAGCGGGGCCGGGAGGCGGAGACCATAGTGCAGGCTGGGCCCTGCGCCGACGATCAGGTGTGGCGGCTGGAATGCCCGGCTGCGGTTGCGGTGCGCTCGCGCGAGCAGAGGCGAGAGCGCCGCCGCGCCAAGTTCGCGCGCTACTTCAGCAAGGCCAGCGCTTACCTTCTGGGGCTGGCCGAGAAACGCATCTGCACCGGCGGGCTGCCCGCGTTCGAGATGTGGCTTCCGCGGGACGGCTTGCCGCTTACCGACGCGGATCGAGCGGCGCTCTTCCAGCAGGCCTTGCTCCGCTATCCCGGGCTGCTGGTAGGGCTGCGAGACGCTCGCACCCAGTTGCGCGGCCTGGGGTTACTCACCGTGCTGGAGGCCTCCGGCGGGCGGGCGGAGATCTTCTCGCCCGTGGGGCCTGACGAGTTCGAGACCATTCAGCTGGGCCTGATGACCCTGAATCGCAGCGGCGAGGAGACGGCGCGGGTGGAGGTGTTTGGCGAGTAGGCAGGAGCGGCGCGTTCAGCGCTCCGGGAATAGGGGGGGGCCCCAGGCTATCCGGCCGTACTCATCCTCAATCTGGATGCGCACGTAGCTGCAGTCGGCCGGCAGCGAGAACTCCGCGTCGGTGAGTCGCTCGCCCAGACGGGCCAGGGCAACGTGGCCCCTGGTGGGATTGGAGACTAGGGAGATGCGCCGCGCGGGCGAGCAGGTGCAGTAGATCCTGTTCTCGTACATTTGCAGATCGAAGATCTTGGGGCCGGTGGAAGCGTAGCAGGCGCCATTGCGCAAGGCCTCGAGCACGGCGCTCTCGGTGAGGTCGAGCGCCTTGATCATGGTCCAACCTTGGAGCATGTCGAAGGTGGGGCGGTGGCCGTCGTCAACCGCAATGCCGGAGGCGAGGCGTCCGCGCGAGAGCAAGTCGTCCCAATGGACGAAGGAGAAGCCGCGACAGATCTCGATATCGCATCCCGTGTTGTAGAGTTCGATGCCGGCGTAGCCGTGCAGGGCGAGCAGGTCCTCGGCGGTGAGGCCGGACCAGTACGGGTGGGCGATGAAGGCGATGCCGTTCTGGGCCTTGATCCAGTCAATCTGCTCTTGGGCGCTGGGTAGTTTCTCGCGCTCGGGCTGCTCCTCCACGCCGATGCCGACGAGGTGGTAGTTGCCCACGGCGGTGCGGCCGCCGTCCAACTCGACGCCTTGCAGGTAAAGGAAGCCCTCCTCCGGTTTGCCCCGTACGTGGGTCACCTTCCAGTGGTCGGTCAAGGCCAGGATCTGATAGCCGCCCGCGCGGTAGGCGCGGATAACGTGCTGGGGCGAGAGCCAACCGTCCGAATTGGTCGAATGGGCGTGCAGGTTGGCCTTGTACCACTGGCCGGGAATCTCGAAGGGATTGACCAAGTTGACTGCTCCTTTCCTAATGCCCGAGGCTGCCCTTCCACTGCTCGTAGCGCCGCCTGACCTCGTGCGCCTCCATTCTGGCACACAACATCAGCCGGGCCCGGAACTCGTAGGTGGTGTTGGGGTTGTGATTGGGCACGAAGAGCAGGAAGTCCCAGGCGGGGCAGCCCTGGCCGCCGCCGGTGGGCGAGTGGGTGAACCAGACGCGCTCCTTGGAGGCGAACATGGTGGCGTAGACCAGGTCGCGCCAGTAGCCAAAGAAGAACGGCTCGGTGAAGACTATCTTGGAGAAGGAGGCGTACATCCACTTAAGGTCTATGGCCTTGGAGAACGGGGCTTTGAGGCTGGCGCCGGCGTAGCGGAAGGTACTCTCCACGCCGTGGCGCGGGGAGCAAGCGCGCGTGATGCCGCCGACGCCTGAGGCTCGGTCCTCGCCGTAGAAGTAGATGGCGGGGTCCTCCGGGTGGTTGATGTAACTGGCGAAGAAGAACCCGAGGAAGGGCGTCTTGGCGACCGGCCGCTTGGCGGTGAACGAAAGGCGGAGGTCAATGTAGTGCGGCTCCACGGCTTCGTAAACGACGACCGCCTCCACGCCCCACATGGGGAGTTCCGGCCAGTAGAGGGAGACCGAGCGCGAGGAAAGGGTGTTGAGCCGGCAGACGGCGCGCGAGGGCTCGAAGTACCACTCGTCCTCCAGGTGCTGGCCGTCCACGACGAACTCGAACCAGGTGCCGCAGAAGGAGGGAACGAAGAGGCTTTCCTCGCGCGACTGGTGCTTGAGCATGACCAGGCCGTGATAGCCGGCACGGTGACCATCGAACGGCTCATTGTCCGCCACCGCGATATTGAGTTCGCTCGTCCAGATACGCGCTACGGCCACGTCGCGTTGCCTCCGTGAGGTGGACGCCGAGGGGAGATCATCGCCCCAAAGAGATGCGGCATCCTTCTGCAAGAGCGCACTTTGCCACAGCGTGCGGCCGGCTGCAACAGCGGCTGAGTTGGGGAGGCGGTGGGGCGCGTAGTAAACTGCGGGCGCTTGCGGCGTAGGCGCGAGGCGAGGTTCTCATGCAGCGCAGACGTGAGTGGCTGATCCTGTTGGTACTCTTTGCGGCCGGAGCGGCGACGCGGCTGCCTCTGGGCAGTCCGCTCTTGTACGACCACGACTCCTTCCTGTTCGCCCGGGCCGCGGAGCGCTATGACCTCAGGCTGGGCCAGCCACATCCGCCCGGCTATCTGTTCTACGTCTACCTGGGCAAGTGGCTCAGCCCGGGGCAGGACTACAACCGGGGCTTCTTGATCCTGGGCGCACTGGCGGCGGGCCTGACGGCCGCGGCGCTGTACGCCTTGGGCCGGAGGATGTTCGACGTTCCCACGGGCATCGGCGCTGGGGTGGTGGCGCTGTTCTCGCCGCTGATGTGGTTCTATGGCGATGTGGCGCTGTCGTACGCGCCCGATGGAGCGCTGGTGGCGGTGATAGGCTTGGCATGCTGGTGGGCGCTCAAGGGGAGGCGGGGCGGCGCCTACGTTTCGGCGCTGGTCATTGGGCTGGCAGGAGGCTTTCGCGCGTGGACGGCCTTGTTCGCGGCGCCCCTCTGGCTCTACTGTGTTCGCCGGCAAGGGCTGAAGCGTATCCTGCTCGGAGCGGCCCTCGCGGGGGGGGCGTGCCTCACCTGGCTGCTGCCCAACATGTACCTCTCGGGCGGGCCGGCCACCTACCTGAAGATCGTCAGCGAGTACAACGCAGGCCTGCGGCACGAGGCCTCGGTGCACGTGAACCTGCCCGGCGAATGGACGGCCTTTCACTTGATGGGGGACTGGATGTGGCAGGCGCTCGGGCCGGCGCTGATTGTAATCGCAGCGTACCTGCTCGTAAGCGGCGTGCAGGGCGCCAGGCGGCGGTCAGCCGAGGGAACAGAGCGCACCCTCTTTTTGGCGCTGTGGATCGCTCCCTCTTTCCTGTTCAGGCTGCTGGTACATTCGACCTCACCGGGCTACGCGCTCTCGTACCTGCCCGGCTTCGCGTTGCTGGCGGGCGCCGGGGCCACTTGGGCCGCCGGGGGCGTCGCAAAGGCGTTGACTCGCCGCCGGCCCGCATCGGACAGGGCTAAGGCCACGACCATTGCAGCCGCTGTGCTTTGGGTGCTGTTCGCCGAGTGGGGGGCGTACGCGTACCTGACCAAGTCGGAGGGGCTGGCATGGCCGGTGCTGCTGGCCAAGAATGCGGTGCTTAGGGAACGGATAGCAACGATCAAGAGGGGGTTTCCGCCTGCCGAGACCGTGATCCTGGCCGATGATCTGGCGGCGCACGCGCGCTACTATCTGCGCGGCTACCGGGTGGTGGATGCGGAGTTCGAGCGGGGCGTGCGGTTCTTCGGTCCGGGCCTCACGGACCCGCAACGGCACGCGCGACGCGCCGTCGTTTTCGACTTCAAGACGCCGCAGTTCGCGAGCGACCCCAAGGCGCTGCAGCCATTCCCCCTTCCCTCCGGGCAGACACTGGCCGTGTTGCCCATACCCGAGGGCTACGTGCTGCGTCAGGAGCCGATGAGGTTCGGGCTGGAGCCCGCGGGCGACCAGACGGCACCCAGCGCGACGCCGGTCAGCGCGCCGCATACTCGTTGAGCCCGCGCGCCTCCGCCGCAGGCGACTGCTGCGAGGCGTATTCGGAAGGTCAAATGCCCAGGGCGCAGCCGTCGGCGCGGCGGTCCGAACCGGCGACGAAGACGTCGTTGTCGCGATCCACGCGAATCAGTTGCACCGCGCATCCCTGCCCCCAAGGGCCGAATAGCCGGAGGTCATGTCCGCGTTCGCGCAGGCCACGCCCGGTGGCAGCAGGCATATGTGGCTCGACCCAAAGCGTGACGCCCCCCCCGTGCCCCCACTTAGGCAGTTCGATGGCCTCTTGCACGTCCAGGCCGAAGTCAATCATAGCGGTGATGACTTGGAGGTTGGTCTGTACCTGTTTGTCGCCGCCGGGGGTGCCGCCCACCAGGTAGGGGCGCCCGTCGCGCAGGACCATGTAGGTATTGAGCGTATGGATCGGGCGCTTGCGCGGGGCGAGGCAGTTCGGGCTTGCCGGGTCGAGGTCGAAGCCGGCCATGCGGTTGTTCAGCAGAATGCCGGTGCCTTCGACGACCACGCGGGAACCGAAGCCTTGGAAGACGCTCTGGATGTAGGAGACGGCGTTGCCCTCCTTATCGGCGGTGCAGAAGTAAGTGGTGTCGGAGAGGCGGCCAGACGCGGCCGCCGCCATGGCCCGAGTGGCCGAGATATCACGCGCGCGGGCCGCGGCGAAGTCCTTGCTCACGATCTTGCCGAAGGGGTAAGCAACCAGGCGCGGGTCGCCGGCGTAGGCGCGTTTGTCCGCGAAGCCGAGTTTGATGGCTTCCACCAGCAGGTGGACGACTTGGGGATCGCGGGGGTCAAGCGAGGCGAGGTCGAAGTTCTCGACGATGTTAAGCGCCTCCAGGAGGATTATGCCCTGCGAAACGGGAGGCTGCTCGCAGAGCTGGTAGCCGCGGTAGGTGGTGGCGATGGGCTCGAGAACTTCGCTGTGGTGCTGGGCGAGGTCCTCTTCGGTGAACAGGCCCCCATTGGCTTGGCAGAAACGGACGATGCGCAGGGCGGTCTCGCCGCAATAGAACTCATCGCGCCCCCCCGCCGCGATGCGCTCCAAGGTGTCCGCCAACTCGGGCTGCCGGCGGATGACTCCCATGCGCGGCTCTTGCGAAAGGAAGAACTTGGCGCTGCTGGGATACCGGGCCAGCACGTCGCGGTGGTCAGCCAGGGAAGCAGCGGAGCGCGGCGAGAGCGGAAAGCCCTCGCGCGCGAGGGCGATGGCGGGCTGAAGCAGTTCCGAGAGCGGTCTGGTGCCGAAGCGCGTGAGCGCGGTGTCCCATAGGTCAACTTCGCCTGGGATGGTGGCTGTCAGCAAACCGTCGCTCGGCACGCCTCGTCCGAACTTGTCCAGCGTGGCGGCGGCAGGCGCGGCGCCACTGCCGTTGATGGCCACGACGCGGTTCTCCTTGGCGAGATAGATGAGCGCGAAGGCGTCGCCGCCGAGATGGCTGTTGTGGGGCTCGACGACGTTGAGGATAGCGGACGCGGCGATGGCGGCGTCCACGGCGTTGCCGCCGCCGCGCAGAACCTCAATAGCGACCAGGGAGGCGGGAACCTGGCTAGTGGCGACGCAGCCGTGCCTGCCCAGAACGGGCGCGCGGCCTAGTGCGCTGAAATCGCTCTCGGGCACGATGGTTTACCTCCGCAAAGGTTGGTTGCAGTTCGGCAAAGGTTACACCCGGGCGACGAGATGGCCAAGGGCCGTTTGACCACACGGGCTACGCCGCCAATAATCGAATGCTCAGGATCACGTGGTCGAGCAGGCGCGCGAGAGCATCGTCCAGATGACGGAGGAACTCGCCCGTTCTTTGCGAGGTAGGCCGGAGCAGCCCATTCCATAAGGGGGAATGCACGATGTCGGAGACCATTCAGGGAGCGATTGAGGCATTGGAGTACTACGCGGCGCAGTTGCTTCGGGGTTTTGAGGCGATCCCGCCTGCGGACAGGACGCGGACTTTTCCGCAGGCAGGGACGAGCGCGGCGCAGATAGTAAAGCAGTGCGCTGTGGTCACGCGCCGGCAGGCAGCCTATGTCCGGGGAGAAGAGCCGCGAGCGCCCTTCGAGCCGGCGCCCTCAGCCGAGGACGCGGAGCAAGCAAAGCGGGAATTCGAGGCGGCGGTGGAGGAATTGCGGGCGACGCTGGAGGCGGTGACGCCCGAGTCGCTGGCGCAGGAGCGGCAGATGCCCTGGGGCGCGACTATGGCCCTGAGGCAGTACATCTTCCGTCCATCGAACCACCTCGCCTACCACGATGGCCAGTTGGGGTACATTCAGTTGTTATTGGGAGACCGGGAGTTTCACTCTAGGTAGGCGGGCACATCGCGCCCCTCCTCAGGCGGGCAAGCAGGAATGCCGCTCCTACACGACAGGGGGCGGCCGCCCGCTCTCCGTAGGCGGGTCACCTGAGGCGACCAGAGGCCGAGTTCCTACAAGAGGCGACCTACAGCGGCAGGGATGCCGCCAATACAGGACGCTGAAGAGCGGAGCAAGGCCATCGGTCACCGCGTCGGGGCTAAACCCCGACGCTACATCCTGGGGTCGTTGCACCTCTCGGTAGCGTCCGGGTTTGCCCCGGACGCGCACAGCCCTGCTCGCCTTTCTCGAGCACTTCCATGGCGAGCAACGGCTTGACCAGTTGCGCGCGCGGCGCCAGACGCCTCTCCGCACTCACCCCTGCGGCAATGTTAGATCGCAGCCGGCGACGGGGCAACCAATGGGGGCCGCGAGGCCGCACAGGGGGCATGCGGCGAACGCCGCAGGGCCAGCCTGGCTGACTGCGAGCCGCAGACCGGCTAGAATGCGGCTTGATGGCAGAGAGGTGATGGCGATGCCGAAAGAGATTCTGAGCCTGCCGGAGCGGGCGGCCCACTGGTTCGCGGCGCACGGCCCGAAGATCGGGGTCGTCTTGGTGGTGCTGCTGCTGGTGTGGGTGCTGTACCGTCTTTCGCGCCGCTGGCTGCGAGGTTACGTGGAGAGGCGCCAGGAGTCGCCACACAGCGCCCAGATGCTGCTGCTGTTGTGGAAGTACGGCTTCCTATTCTTGGGTGTGCTGGTGGTGTTGGGGAGCATGGCCGGGAACCTGGCCGCGATCGGGCTCTCGACCGCGTTTGTGGGCATGGTGCTGGGCTGGTCGCTGCAGCGGCCGGTGACGGGCATCGCGGCCTGGCTGGCGCTCATGATCAACCGCCCGTTCCGCATCGGCGACCGGGTCATTATCGCCGGCATCCGGGGCGACGTGGTGGACATCAACCTGATGTACACGGTGCTCGGAGAGGTGGGCGGCACCATCGGCGGCGAGGAGAGCAGCGGACGCGGCGTGCTCATACCCAACGCCACCCTGTTCGACCAGATCGTCTATAACTACGCGATGGAGTCCGATTACATCCTGGACGAGGTGCCGGTGCGGGTGACCTACGAGTCGGACTGGGCGACCGCGGAGCGGGTGCTCCTGCAGGCGGCGCGGGAGGTCACCCAGGACGCGATTGGGAAGACCGGTCAAGAGCCCTTCTTGCGCGTCGAGTTCATGGACGTGGGCATACTCTTCCGGCTGCGCTATCAGGCGCGCGCGGTGGAACGCCAGCGCATCTCCTCGGACATCGTGAAGCGCGTCTACGAACTCTTCGCGCAGCATCGCGAGGTGCAGTTCTGCTATCCGCGGAGCGAGGTCTACTATCATGGCGGGCCCCCCCCGCCGGCGCGCGCGGCGGGGGACTAGGCGCGCGGCGGACACCATGCACGCCAGTGGCAGGAGCTTGAGCCCTCGGTGTTGAGGACCAAGGCAGGACGCAGGCGTTTGAGGTGGACCCTGGAGGCCCTCGGGGTAGTCGCCTTCGTCATCTATGGGCTAACGCTCGGGCATAGGCCACAGGCGGAGAATGTGGCAGTGCAGCTCCCAGGCCTGACGCAGGAGGTCCGGGTGGTCTTTCTCTCCGACCCGCACCGGAGTTGGTACTTCGCGGCTAGCCGCATTCGCGCGGCGGTGGAACTGGCGAGGAAGGCGCAGCCGCAACTGGTGCTGCTCGGAGGCGACTATGTGACCGGCCACCGGCGCTATGCCCAGTCCTGCGCGGCGGAACTGAGGCGCCTGCGCCCGCCTCTAGGCGCCATCGCGGTGCTGGGCAATCATGACCACTGGGTCGGGCCGCAGACGGTGCGAGAGGCGCTGGAGCGCGCGGGCGTGAGGGTGCTGGAGAACCAGACGGCGGTCGTTGAAGTGAGCGGCGGCAGGTTGGCGATCCTCGGCGTGGGCGACACCGGCACCGGGCATGCGGAGGTCGCCAAGGCCTTTCGCGATGCGCCAGCAGGCACGCCCGCCATTGTGCTGAGTCATAACCCCGACGTGGTGTATCTGCTTGGAGGGCGCAAGCCTGCTCTTGTGCTCTGCGGGCACACGCACGGGGGGCAGCTGGCCTGGGTGGGGAGATTCCTGGTCAAGTCGCGATTCGGGCAGAGTCATCCCGCGGGCCTGTACCACTTCCGCGGGGACAAGGTGTACGTGACGCGCGGCGTGGGCGCCATCATGCCTCCGCTGAGGGTCGGCTGCCGGCCGGAAGTGACGATACTGGACCTGCAGCCGGCCCGAAGCACCGCGCACGGCACGCCAGAGGCGCGACCCCGCAGTCGCGCCACAGCCCGAACCTCGGGCGGCTAGACACAGTGCCTCGGGCGTCAAGGTGCTCCGTCGGAAACACTCCCAACCCCCGCTTTGGGCTGTAGCGTCGGGCCCCGCCGTGGCGGGGTCTGGCTGTCCCATGGGAGCCCTCCTTAGGCCGCCTGAGGCGACTCGCCTAAGGAGACCGTAAAGCTGGACGCTACCGCGCGCGTCCGTGCGGGGTAAGCCCGGAGGTCACGGAAACCAACAGCAACCTGTGTTCCGCGGGACGGCCAGGCGGCCGTCCCCTACCGGTGTTCTGGGGTTGGTCCGGGCGGGAAATGGGTTACTGTCGCCGGTCTCCCGCGCGCCGCTGTTCCGTCTGCGTCCGGGGTAAACCCGGACGCCACCGAGACGGTCAATCGCGATGACATGTAGCGTCGGGGTTTAGCCCCGACGCACGACCACCCCACCTCCCCGTCCGGGATGAACCCGGACGCTACGGCCCCGCCGCGCGATCATGGCTCGTAACCCAAACCTTTAGGTTTGACGGGGTGGGAGCGCGGTGACCTGGGGAACTGCATCAAAGCCAAAGCCTTGAGTTACCAGCAGTTCCGCACCCGCATGGCCTCAGGCGGCTCTGCCTCAGGCACGACACCCCGCCAGCGGCGGGGTGCCGAGTGCAGAACGTCCGGCAGAGACGCCGGACGCTACAGCCCAGAACCCCCGGCTGGGGGCGTTTCCAACAGAGCAGGTTCAGACCGGACGCACCCAGAGGGCCGGCGACCGTCTGCCTCTATCCCTTTTCGGCCTGTGGTGTCACCACATAGTCCTCGATGGCCTCGGTGGAGTCCTGGCACCAACCGGTGCCGGCGGCCTCGCCCGCGGTCTCGATACTGACGGCCACGTCCATCACCGTGCCCGCCTTGACGTGGCCGCCGAAGGCCTCGAACGGGCAGCCCATCTCGAACTTGTTGCCCGAGAACTTGGCCACCGGCACGCCGAAGCGAATCTCCTTCATCCCCTCGTAAGTGCAGCGGCCGAGGCGGTCGTCGCCTGCGCCCCAGTAGGTCATGAAGGTGCGGAAGGGCTTGGCGCCCTCGTGGACCGAGGCGTCGGCATAGCCGATCTCGAAGGCGTAATCGGAGCCGATGCGCGAGGGGGCGTACCAGTCGCTGTAATGCCTCTCCTCGCCTTTGAGCGTCGGATCGAAGGTGAGGAAACCAGTGCTGCTGTTGTTGTCAACGTCAAGGTGAGCCATAAGGAAGTAGGCGTCCTTGGCATCGGGTGCCCCGACCAGCATCTTGCCCTTGGGGGCGACCTCGACGCACAGGTAGAGGTTGCCGGCGTCGTGCGTGAACTTCCATACGCGGATGTCCGCATCGGGGTTGGGCTTGGACGTGAGAGTCGCGCCTTCGGAGGTGTCGTTGGGCGGGTCCTCGAGCGCGGGGATGGAGTCCCAGTCGGAGAAGTCGCCGTCAATCGTTATCCTCTGGGGCCCAAGCCGGCTGAGGTAGCGCCCGTCCCAGCGGAAGGACTCCGAGGGCGCCGCGCCCGGCAGTTTAGGCGCCTGCGCCCGCGCTGCCGCGGGTTGGCGCGTGCCCGGCTGAAACTGCTTGCCGGCGGCGGGACCTGTCGCCTCCTTGGAACAGCCGAGAACAACGAGCAGAGCAAGTAGCGGCAGCGCTCGGGCGCAGACACCGCGATGGTGGGTCATGTGATGCGCCCCCATTCGCAAGGTTGAGTTGTCAGTGAACAGCAGTCGCGGATGGAGCACTGGACGCTAGGTCGTGGCGGCGAACTCGCGAAGGAAGTCCGCGAGCGTGCGTGCGGCCAGCTCGAACACCGTCTTGCCCAACTCAGGCGTGGCGGTGGTCGCGTCGCCGCCGATGGCGGGCACTTCGCCGCCCTCCCAGCGCGCGGGATAGCCGGTCACGACGAACTGGCGGTGCCAGGTGCTCAGGTCGTTGGGCGCGAAGCGCGAGGGCTGCGAGCGGGCGCCGGGGCGGGCCTTGGACATGTCAACCAACTCCGGGTGCAGGTGCAGTTGCAGCGCGGTCTCGATGTCGCCGCCGTGGTTGTCGTTGGCCGGCGGCCGCGGGCGAATGCGGGCCAACTCCTCGCCGGCGAACTCGGACATGAGACACCACCACTCGAGGCAGACCACTATCCAGCGCTCCGCCGGGCGCCAGTCGGGGTAGCGGCAGAAGCGGCCGGCATTGAGGCGGCGGACGACGTCGCGGATCATCCACTCGGTGTCGCCGCCGTGCCCGCTGACCACAACGAGCCTACGCCAGCCGGAGCGCAGGTAGGACTCCAAGATGTCCCCGAGCGCGTCCTTGAAGACGGACTCGCGCATCTGCACGCTCCCAGGGAGGCTCTCCGCATCAAAGGGAGAGGGAGAGAACCAGACGGGGCTGGCGACGAGCACGCCTTGCGCGCACTGCCTGGCCGCGGCCAGGCAAATCTCGGTCGCGTTGCTGATGTCGGTATGCAGGGGGGCGTAGGGGCCGTGCTGTTCCGTGGCCGCGACGGGAACCAAGAGTATCGAACCGCGAGCTCTCTCCCGCACTTCCTCCACCGTCATGGTGGGCACATAGACGGTATCGCCGGGCACTGTGAGCCCTCCTTCGCGCTGACCATGTGCGGGCCATCTTACCGCACCAGCGCACGGCCGGCGAGCGGCTTGGTCTCGGGACACAGAACGATTCCTCGGTGTCGCCCAGCCCGTCACGTGCCGCCACGCCGCTGACCGTGACAGCACGAGGGCCATTAGGTTAGAGTCTGACCTGCATAGCAGCGTTGAGAAGCCTTGGACCGCTCACCCGATAGCCCATCGTCGTCTAGCGCTTCGGATAGCCGAGAGGCTGCCGGAGAGGCGCGCCCTTGCGTAGTGATCGCCATGCCGGCGTACCGTGCCGAACGCACTGTGGCCAAGACCTTCTACGACCTGCCGCGCCAGGTGGCCGACAAGGTCATTCTAGTGGATGACGCGAGTCCGGACGAGACGGCAGGGGTGGCGCGGCGGCTGGGGATCGAGGTGATTGTGCATCCGCGCAACGTCGGCTACGGAGGCAATCAAAAGACCTGCTACGAGGCTGCGCTGGCGGCGGGCGCGGACATCGTGGTCCTTCTTCACCCGGACTATCAGTATGACCCGAAGACGGTGCCGGCCCTGATCGAGCCGCTGCACGCGGGGCGGGCGGACTTCACCTTCGGTTCGCGGTTTGCAGCGGGAGGCAAGCCGCTCCAGGGGGGCATGCCCTTGTATCGCTACCTGGGGAACAAGGCGACCACTTTTCTGGAGAACCTGATCCTGGGCACGCACTTCAGCGAACTGCATAGCGGACTGAAGGCCTACACCCGCCGTTTTCTCGAGGAGATTCCCTACCATTCCTACTCCAACAACTTCGTGTTTGACAGTCAGATGCTGGTGGACGCGGTGCTGCTGGGCTATGCCATCGAGGAGGTGCCGACCCCGACGCGGTATGCGCCCGATAGTTCATCCGTTAGCGTGGTGGAGTCTCTGCGCTACGTGATACAGACGGTCTGGACCTGCATTGATCGCAAGTACCGGCATCGCCCCAGCCGGAGTTAGAGCCGGTAAGTCACTGCGCGGACAACTGACTGAGGGTGTTCTGGATGCCCTTGGCGAGCGCCCCTTGCGGATCAAGGCGCAGGCATTCTTCCAGGTGCTTGCGCGCCTCCTGCTTTCGGCCTTGAGCGAGATAGGCCTGGGCGAGATGGTAGTGCGCCTGCGGGAGGTCGGCGTCCAGAGAGAGGGCGCGCTCCAGCGCCGGTATCGCCTGTGCGGCGTCGCCGCCGGACAGGAGCAGGTATCCCATATTGTACCAGGCCAGCGCGTAGTTGGGATCCAGTTGGACGGCAACGCGGAACTCCGCGAGGGCCTCCCGCCGCTGTCCGCCACGTGCCAGCGCGAGCGCGCGCTCCTGGTGCCTCTCTGCCCCCCCTGGCACGGTCGCTGGTGTCTGTTCTTGAGGCCAGCGAGCCAGGGCAGTTCGGGCGGGCTGGAAGTGGGCATCCAATTCCAGCAAGGAGCGCAACTGGGTCAGCGCCTCCGGTAGGCGGCCGGCCTCACGCAGGCCCAGGGCGAGGTTGTAACGGAAGTCCGTCGAGGTGGGAGCCAGGGCCACCGCCTCCTGGAGTTCCGGAACGCCCTCTTGAGCCCGGCCAGTGCCCACCAGCGCTATCCCCAGTATGGCGTGAGTTCTTGCGTCCTCGGGCTCCAACTGTAGCGCTTGCCGCGCCTGCTCGGCTGCCTCCTCCAGCCGCCCCAGTTCGAGCAGGAGTGACGCTAGGTTGCGTAGGGCACAGGGGTAGTCCGGCTTGAGGGCTATCGCGCGTTCGCACTCAGTGAGTGCGGTCGCAGTATCTCCCCTGTCGGCTAGGGTCACCGCGTAGTTGGCGTGAGCAACGGCTGAACGAGGCACCTTGCGGACCATCGCGCCGAAGAGGCTCGATTCAGAGCGCCACCAGGAGCCGCGGCCCCAGCAAAGCAGCAACAGGGCAAGGGCGAGGATGCCTCCGAGCGCCGGCGCCGCTGCCCGCGCCACGCGCCTGTGCCAGAATCCGGCCGGAACTCTCTCCCCCGCGGACACTACCGCCAGAAAGAGCCCGACGGAGGGCAGGTAAAGCCAACGCTCCGCCATGAAAGCGCCGGAGATTTCAACCACGTTTGAGGTCGGCAAGAGCACCAGCAAGAACCAGGCGACGCCGAAGACGGCCAAGGGAGCGCGGCGTGCCGCCCGCCACATTGCCGCCAACGTCGCCACCCATAAGGCGATGCTGACCCAATCCACCAGGCCCAGGCTCATAGAGGGCTCGTAGCGCGGACTCGACCACACCGGGAGCAGCAGCAGGCCCACGTAGGCCCAGAAGATCTTTGCCGTCGCCGCCGCATGCACCGCTGCCTCCGTCAGGTGTAGACCCGACCCCAGGTTCCCTACCACCGCCTGTCTGAGAGCGAGCAAGGCGACCGCGAGCAGCAGGTGCAGCCACCAGTCCGCTCGGCGCCTGTGGTGAGCGGGGCCCCCTTGCACGGCGGGCAACAACCACCAAGCCGCCGCCAGCGCCAGCGGCACCATCACGGCGTTCTCCTTGGACAGCAAGGCAAGCGCCAAGGTCAACAGCGAGACGCCCAGCCATGCCTGCCGGCGCCGCGCTGCCGCTCGGTCGGCTCGCAGGTAGCAGTAGACCGAGATCACCGAGAAGAGCGCGGCCACCAGGTCACAGCGATTGGCTACGAACGCCACCACCTCAGTGTGTACCGGATGCACGGCAAACACCGCCCCCAATGCCCCTGCGCCCGCGCGGGTGCGGAGCAGCAGCAGACCTAGGTAGTAGATC
The DNA here is from genome assembly GCA_964528605.1 of uncultured Armatimonadia bacterium. Lineage (GTDB taxonomy): Bacteria > Armatimonadota > Zipacnadia > CAZGSV01 > CAZGSV01 > CAZGSV01. Next base: position 173 of record CAZGSV010000039.1, on the reverse strand, counting down.
GCCAGGGCGGTAAGTGCGTGCAGAAGCACATTGGTGAGATGAAACAGCCAAGGGGCGCCGTGACCACCCAGATAGTCAAGCAGCAAGGAGATGCTAACCAGCGGCCGGTAAAACACGAACTTGGTATGAGGTGACGAGGGATCCACACCGAACGGCTCGGTGAAGAACCGAGG